>JALHNX010000010.1 GCA_022843305.1 Pyrinomonadaceae bacterium
AGAGCGTCGAAAAAAAGAAAGGCAAGCGATCCGCCAATACCTGATCTACCCGGATTGGGGGGATCGCTTCGGACCGCTGCCCGATTGGTTTCTGCCGATCTATCACGCGATCATTCAGCGCAAGGATTTCGACCCGCGCCCGATCTGGCGCCAGCCGCTTTATCTGCGCAACCGTTACGAGGTCGTTTACAATCTGCTGCGGGAAGCCAACTGGGAGCTTGCGCAGAGAAATAAAGCCTTCGGGGTTTACGATTTTTCGCATCATTTCGGGTAATCGGAAAGAAATATTTAATCCGTTCTGTTTCTTCGCTCAAAGAAACAGAACGGATTTTCGCGTCGAACAACCCAAAACAATAAAAGTTCGCAAAAGTTCAAAATTCTGGTTGTATGGCAATCGAGTACGAACGGCTGATCTCATATTTCGACGCGGACATTCGCCCGCTCCGCGCTGCCGCGAACGAAGCGGACAGGATCATCGCGTCGCTCGAAAAAAAACTCAAAAGCCTGAAAACCGATCTCAAGCTGAAAATAACGGCGCCCGATCTCGACGATTCCAAAATAAAAACGACCATCGACGGGCTGGAAAAGAAATTTCGTTCCGTCGGCGTTTCTTTCAATCAATCGGTCAGGGATTTTTCTTCCGCCGGGCTGGCGCGCTCGTCGCAGCTTCTGGCGAAAAGTTTCGAGGAAGTGATTGACAAGGGCTCGTCGGTTGACGACACGCTGCGCCGTTTCACGCCGGAAATAAATAAACTTTCGTCGGCGCTCAAACGCGGAAGCACCGACCAAACCGATTATAACCGCCGTTTTGCCGAGCTGCCGCCCGTCCTTCAGCACGCCTTGCGCGAAACCCGAAATTTCGGCAAAGGGATCCACGAGGTCGGCGCGCAGGTCAAAAAAAATCCGATGTTTTCCGGCAGCTCGGCTTTCAAAGGCGGATTGCTCGGCGGATTGCTCGGCGGATTGCTCGGCGGCGGTCTGGTGACCGCGCTTAATGAAGTCAAACAGCTGGCGACGGAAGGCATAAAGATGAATGCCTCGCTCGATAAATTAGTGCGCTTTACGGCGACTTTGGATAAAAGTTTTCAATCACCTGTCGCGCTGATGTCGTTTCAGAAAGAAATCAAAAAGCTTTCAACGGAAATTCCGCACACTGCCGAAGAAATCGCCAAAGCCTCGTTTACCATCAAATCGGCATTCGGTGATCTGAACCAGCCCGAAACAATCGAATTTCTGCGCCAATTCGGGATTGCCGCCACCGGCTCGAATACCGGGATTGCCGAACATACGGAAAAAATGGCGGCACTTGCCAAGCAATACGGCATCACGGCAAAGGAACTACCGAAATTCAACGCGATGATCGCGTCCAGTTTCGGACAGGCTTTAGCGTCCGATTCCGAAGTTGCCGCCGGTTTTAACCGCATCTTAAACTCAGCAAAATCAACTAAACAACCGTTAGAGGATTTGATCGCGGCGATGTCAACCCTGCAAGGCGCGTCGGCAAATGCCGAACAAAACACGACCCTTTTATTAAACGCTTACAGCAAAATTACAGACGCTAAATATCAAGAAGGTTTTGAGAAAATCGGGGTTGCTGTTTTCGATAAAAAAGGTGATTACCGCGCATTGAACGACATTATTAACGATCTGGCAAAAAGTCTGGACGGTTTAAACGACAAACAGATAAATCAAAAAGTTGGCTTTTTGCGGGATAAAGAAGCGCGTGAAGGTTTTTTGACTTTAACACGCCTTGTTAAAGACTACAACAAACAACTTGCCGACGGCAGCAGTATGGAGGACTTTGCCGCCAAGAATAATCTGATGCTGAACTCGGTCGAATCGCGTTGGTCGAGATTTTGGAACAACATCAAGAACGATCAATCGGGCGCGGGCGGCTCAATATCGGATTTCTTTCTTTCCGCTTTCGACTCTTCAACGATAATGGGCGGTATCGCTATTTTCTTTAACAATCTCGGCGGCGCGATTATTCAGGGTATTTCGGCTTTGGTGCAGTATGGCGCAAGTTTTCCGATTTCTTTCGGAGAAATGATCGCCGGATGGCTCGGAATCGGCAAAGAAGCGTCCGAAGCGACTGCGAAAGTGAATAAATGGCTTGACGATTTTTACAACAATATCGGCACGATGACGGAAAAAAGCAACCAAAATATTCTGGAAAAACAGAAAAAATCTTGGCAGGCAATCGCCGACACGACCGTCGACCCGCAGACGAAAGCCGAAATGCTGCAAAAGGTCCAAAGCCTCAATCAATCACTCCGAAGAAGTGTCGAGGACGGACAGGTCAAACTTTACGAATCTTATAAAGGCTTAGCGGAATCGGCGATCGAAGGTTTCGCGTCGTCGGACGAAAAAGTTAAAGAGCAGGCAAAGCAATCTGCCGAATTATTGATTAAAACCATCACCGACGCGGCGAAAGACCCGAAGAATGCAGCGGTTGCGGCTGATATGACCGCGCTTGCCAAACGCCTGACGGATTCACTGGCAAGCGGTATCAAGGAAAATAAAACCACCGTCACGGAGGCGATCAACGATCTGACGAAGAACGCGGAAAACTGGACGAAGCTCGGCGAAAGCGCTCTGCAAGGATTAAAAAGCGCCGACCCGAAACTGAAAGCCGAAGCGAAGAAATCGGCTGAAGAACTCGTTGCGGCACTTAATGACGCGCTGGCGAACCCGGACATGCCGCTGACGCTCGGCAACGAATTGTTCAAACTGCTCGAACAGCTCAAAATGGCGCTCGATTCTGCCGCCCCCGAATTCAAAAAAGCCGGCGCATTGCTCGGTCAATCGCTGACCGGCGGTTTCGTGATGGCGCTCGCCGGCGGAAAGACTTCCGTTTCCGGCGCGGTCGCGCAGCTCTGCCGCGTCGATCTGACGACCGCCCGCCAGCAGGGCGTTTTTCTCGGCGTTTCCATCTGGCAGGGATTAGTGCGCGGGATCAATTCCGGGCGCGATGAAGTGGCGGCGACGATGATTTCGCTCACGAAACTGACCCAGAAAACCGCCAAAGACGAGCTGTGGAGCGCGTCCCCGTCGAAGAAATTTGCCGCCATCGGAAAGGATGTCGTTCAGGGATTCATTGACGGGATCAATGCTCTGAAAGCGTCGGCGCAGGCGGCGATGGCTTCCCTGCTCGACGTTTCCGGCATCAAGAAGAAATCGAAGACCGACGAAGCCGGCATTCAGCTTTTATCAACGCTGATGACCGATCTCGCGCGGTTCAACGTCGAGGGCAAAGAGCAGGAAGTATTACTTGAGCTGACCGCCGGGAAGTACGAAAAACTCAACGCGCAGATCCGCGAAAGGATCGTTCTTGCCGCCCGCGAATACGACCGGCTCGGCAAAACCAAGGAAGCGACCGACGAAGCGAACTCGATGCTCGAAGACTTTAACCGCACTTTGAGCGAAACGGGCGAAGACCCGGGCAATCTCCAAAAGGTCAACGAATTTCTGACTGATAAGAACCGCGCCGCGATCCTCGGCGAAACAACCTCGGCGCTTTTGCGGATGAAAGCCGGGCTGGTCGACGTGATGAACGCGACCAAAGAATTTGCGCGGGAAAAAGCATCCCTGATCTCGAAGATGCTCGACGAACGGCTCAAACTTTCCGAGCAACTTGCGCTTTACGGCGTTACCGATAAGGTCGAACAGCAGCGCATCAAAAACACATTCGACCTGAAGAATTACGAATCCGATCTCCGGAACGCGCAGAAAAAGCACACCGAGGAACGCATTCTGGAACTGGTCGCCCTGAAAAAAGCCGAGCAGGAAAGAAACCTGGCACTTTTTCAATCCTTGACTGTTCAGGAACAACTCGCCGCGATCGGTAAAAGCATCTCCGATCAGAAGATCAGTCTCGGCAGTTTGCGCGGGGCGCAGACGGAATTCGAGAAGCTGCAGGAAGTTTTCAACAATCCGGAAAACGCCGATGCCATCAAAAAATACGCCGAAAGCCTCGGCGTGACGGTCGAACAACTCGCCGAAGCCGCGATCCTCGCCGCAAAATTGAAGGAAAATCTGCTTCTGCAGGGCGAAGAAGGCGGAGTCGGAAATGCCGGCGATTCGTGGTTCAAGCGTCTGAAAACGCAGCTTGAAGAATTTAAAGCCTCGCTGCCTTCGATCAGGGACGCGCTGACGGAAAATATCACGAACGTCATCGAGGGGATCGGCGACGCTTTCGGCAATGCGGTCGCCAACTGGGACGGGACGGCGCGCGGTTTCTTTACCTCGCTTGCCGAAGGTTTCCGCCAGATGGTTTCGCAGATCCTCTCCGAGCTCGTCCGTTTGATGGTCATGAAAGCGGTAATGGCGCTGATCGGCGCGTTCACCGGCGGGATCGCGTCTGCCGGCGACGGCGGAAGCGGCGCGATGGGTCTGCCCGGCGGAGGAGGAGGCGGCATTCATGGTTTTGCCGACGGCGGAATGCCGCCGGTCGGCAGAATTTCTCTCGTCGGCGAACGCGGTCCCGAGCTGTTCATCCCGAGCAGTGCCGGCACGATCATTCCGAACGATAAAACAAAAGAAATGCTTGCGGGCGGCGGCAGTGGAACGACGGTCAACAATTTTTACAACAATCAGACGATCCATGCGCCGCGCGGGCTGGTTCCGCCGAAATCGAGACAGCAGGTCGCCGATCAGACCGGCGCCGCTCTTTCGCGGTTCACCCGCAGCCGGGGCTAAATTTTATGGCAACAACTTTTGACGAGATTTTACTCGACACTTTTTACAGCGCGATCGCGGACGGAGGTCCGGAATTCGCGACCGCGATCGTCAATGCCGGCGACGGCGGAAATATCAGTTTCCGTAACTCCAACCGCGAGGATTATATTTCGCGCTATGAAATCGATTTCGCCGAGATCGAATCCGTCAGGCGGAAATTTCTGCGAAAATTTTCGATTCTCCGGCAGGGGATGGCGCGCGGTTTCCGTTTTCTCGCGCCGGACGACGATACTCTCGAACGCGAGAATTTAGGCTGGCTCAACCCGGCGACCGGCGAGGTCGAATATCTTGCTCAAACCGACGGCGTTCTGACCGATTACTACTTGATCAAGCATTATTCCGATCCGGGTAACTATTACACCCGAAGAATCGTCAAGCCTTCGCCGTATGAGAACGTATTGATCGAAGTCTTCCCGATCGGCGATCTATCCACGCCGGTGTACGAGTTAACCATCAACGCGGGGGCGGCGATCAGCGGCGATGTTATCAACGCGACGGTCGCCGGCGAGCTCGATCCCGGTTATCCGTTCACCTTTAATTTTCATACCGGAAAGCTGACCTTTACCGTCGCGCCGTATCCGCCGGATAACGTCATCAAGGTCAGCTGCACGTATCACCTGCCGGTAACTTTCGAGGACGACTGGCAGCGCTTTCAGGTTGATGAGGGCGGAATATCGGCGTTTAAAGTTCGCCTGCGCGAACTGCTCCCGGTCGAACTGGGCATCGTTTAATTTGACCGAAAAACCAATCCGAGATAGACTTTAAATGGATAAAATCTCGTTCCGAATAGTCGCCGTCCGGCGTGCGTGCCGAAAGGCTAGGAACGAGATTATTTTTGTCTTGAAATTCTTCAACCGGAACTTCTTTTTCGATAAATAATTGGCGCCAGTTTCTGTATTTTGAAACTTCGCCCGCAAAGCATTGACTCCGCTCCTCAAATCAAAACAATAAAAAACGGCGTCCTCATATCATCGAGTTATGCCTGTTTCACCGGAAATGAAAACGCATCTGAACGGGAATACTTCCCTCGGGGTTTTTATGAAAATTACGAGCTTGGGCGGCGACGTGCTTCGCGTTTGGAACGGAACGCGCAATAAGATCGTCGGCGGCGAGTTGTTCTACGCCTTCCCGCTCGCGCCGTCCCAGCTCCAAACCTCGAACGGTCTGAAACCCGACAATCTGGAGGCGGCTTCGATCTATTCCGGTTTGTTCAACGCGGCGACTCTCAGAAATAAAAAATGGCAGAACGCGCGCGTCGAATACCGCGTGCTGGATTACAAGAATTTCGACCTCGGTTATGCCGAACGCCGGAGCGGTTTTTTGGGCGAGGCGACGGTCGGCAAACATTCGGCGAATATCGAACTTAAATCGCTCTCGAAAAAATTGTCCGAGCCGTTCGGTTTTACTTACCAGGAAGACTGCAACGTGATCGAACTCGGCGACGACCGCTGCAAGGTCGATCTGACCGGCTATACGGCGGACGGTTTTAAAATGGTTCTGAACGCACACGTCGTCACGCCCGTGCTCAACCCCCAGCAGTTTTCCGTCGAGTTCGACGAAGCGATTTACGGCGGCGTGCAGGGCTTGCGGGCAAGTTATTTCGCGGATAAAAATCTAAGCTCGCTCGCGTTTCAGCGTAACGACGCGAAGGTCGATTTCGATTACGGGATGAACGCGCCGGCTTCGGGTCTGCCGGTTGACGGTTTTTCCGTCCGCTGGGAAGGCACGGTCACGCCGCTCTATTCGGAAACTTATACGTTTTCGGTCGAACACGACGACGGTGCGCGGCTCTGGGTCAATAATCTGACCACGCCGCTGATCGACCAATGGGTTGACGGTCCGGGGACGCATACCGCGACGATCGCGCTGACCGCCGGTGTCGCTTATCCGATCAAACTCGAATTTTACGATCTGGTCAACGTCTCGAAGATCAAGCTCCGCTGGCAGTCCGCTTCGCAGGCTTTCCAGATCATCCCGCAATCGCGGCTCGCGCTGCCGACTCAATCGGCTGTTCCCGACAATTTTTACAAATTCGGCAAGATCGAATTCGTGACGGGCGCGAACGCCGGCGCGGTGCAGCAGATCGCCGTCAATGCGTCGAACGCGCTGACGCTTCTGCTGCCGATGTTTTTCACGCCCGCCGTTGATGATGAGATCATTCTGACCGTCGGCTGCGACCGCAAGATCGCAACCTGCCGCGACCGTTTCAATAATGCGATCAATAACCGCTCTTTTTACGCGCTTCCCGGGCGGCGAAAGATGGTTTTGCCCGAAAGATAACGATGTCCACAATAAAGCCACGTTCCTTTTTATTCTTTAGCTTATGAATGTTACCAGAAGCCAAATGATCAACGAGGCGCGCAATCATCTGCGGACGCCGTTCGGTCATCAGGGCAGAAAGGAAAACGCGCAAAATCCGCGGCTCGACTGCGGCGGACTGATCCTCGTCGCCGGGCGCGCGCTCGGACTGACCTCGCTCGAATTTCTCGGTTACGCCGACTTTCCGACCGACGGAAAGTTCGAAGCGCTGCTGGTCGAACACGCCGTCGATACCGGCGAATCGTTTACTTATCCGTTCAGATTCTCGGGCGGCGAATTTCTTCCGGGCGATCTCGTCGCCTTCGATTACGGGAACGGCGAGGGAGTCCGGCATATCGCGCTGGTGACAAAATTCGACGGGCGGCGCTTCTGGGTGATCGACGCGCAGAGCAATTACGGGGTCAGCGAGCATCCGCTTGCATTTCCCTTCGTGCAGACGAAAACGGTTTTGCGGCGGTTCGGCGTGAAAGATCTGGCAGATGGGTGAAACGAAAAAACAAATCTGGGTCGTCCGGTATCTCATTATCACGGAAAACTTCAAAATGCCGGTTTCGTTTATCGCCGTCGTCGAAGGTTCGCTGCCAGACGGCGAGGCGCTTGCGGCGGCTCTCTCGATGTTCCGGGATTTCGTGCTCGAAAAAAGGATTGATGCGTTATTTCTGATGGCGGAAAAATTAAATTGACGTAAAATAAACCAAATAAACCAAAAACTTATATTTCCCAATTTATTAGTCCGTAAATTAAGTTTTTAGGTATTTGATAAAGGTTCTGAGTCCCGCATAAATGCGGCTTTCCGCCGCGCTTCGCTGGAGGTTGCCGTCTAAAAACGGGACTCACAACACTCGAAAATTTAGTTTACGGACTATTTATGATAGTTTGAAGTTAGGGCTTGGTTCATGCTTTAGTGTAAATATTTTTGATAACTCTCTACGTATCTCGGTTTTAAGTGTTTCTTGTCTGACATCTTTTAATCTAACACCATCCTTCATAACGTAAATCTCAGAGTGCGGATACATACATACTTCCGGGGAATGAACCAAAACAAAGGTAATTGTGTGTTCTATTTTTACTCCTTTTTTTTGTTGCAGTATGTAAATAAAAGTATGGTTGTTAACCAGCCCAATCGGCGCTTCAATCACCCCACAATCGTTATAGTGCGGCAATTCTTTAATATTATATAAAACGTCAGTAGGATAATCGCAAAATCTTTCCCGATTGCAGGAAATATCGCGGGGTGGTTTGAATGTTGGACCAGCGGATGCAGCTGTTAATGTTCCATCCTGATTAAATACAATATCCGGCGGACAGCGCCTATAAAGGAACTCTCCGCCATCATCAAAAATATTGTATATATTTCGATTGTTGCGTCTCAGCCGAACAGGTATGCCCAAATCTCTACAAACCGCGTCCAGTCTGGGCTCGCATAATATCTGACGCAACATCTGAAATATCTTCGATATCCATTTCAATAACATGTGCGGGTGAATTTTTCTCTTCGTGCAAATAAACTATTCCGCCAGAGGAATAAAAGTCAATTGAAAAGTATTTTTCCCCAAGAAAAAATTCAAATAGCAGACTTTCATCTCCCGTAGGATTAATAAGAGACGGTAAAATTCTGTTATCGGTCAAAATTTTAAGAAAAGTCAATGAGTTTTCCCGTACTCTTTCATTCAACTCATGGCGACTGTTGTCGCATAATCTGTTAATTCTTTGTTTTAACTGGATAAAACGTTGTTCGACAGGATCGGTGTGAATATTTTCGTTTATTATTTCCTTTTCAACTATTGATTGCCGGAATGCGAGCTCTTTTTCTAAGGTTTTGCGGGCAAGTTCCTCTAAGGTAATTGAGCTTCCTGTCGAAATATCAGGACAGCGCCAGCCTCGCGGAATATTGTAATTTCTAAAAACACTACCATTTACAGTCATTATTTTCCACCTCCTTAAAGATTGCCCGAGTTTCGGGGGTTATTATATTTTCAAAAACTCGACCGATATTTTCATGTGCATCGCGCAGAGTAGCTTCGATGTCGTTTATATCTACTACGTTTGTTGTCAAAAATATGTTTTGTATATCGATCAGATATGCAGTTTCCGTTGAATCAGTCTCCAAAGGCAAAGTCATCAATGTAACAAATAAAAAATGACCATCATGAAACGATTTAACTTGAAATTGAAATTGAAAGCTCAAAATATTTCCATCAACTCTCGGAGCAAAATTAAAATATTTATGAATTTCAGTAAATTCAAAACTGCTTTCCAAGCTAAAACGGATTTCGTTAATATATCTCACTTCCAACCGTTCCACTTTTTGGGGATTATTAATTTCGATATATGATCCGATGATTTTCATAAAATCATCTTTAAACGATTCATACCCTTTGTAGGGGGTTTCTATATCATTATATACAATGGTGCCTTCCGAAACCTGAATTATCTTTGTTTTTTCATCATTCGCAAATCGACGCGCTTCTACTTCGATAAGTTCAGGAGTGGAGCCTTCTTCCCCTTCATTTTTGCGCTCTAAAAGAGTGATTTTTTTTCCTGTGCCTGCGTTTGGGTATTTGTCAAAAATACGTTTATGAAATTTTTGCCACTTATTCAGATCATTTGGAACTTTTTCAAACTGTATGTCGCATAGAACTTCTATGATCGGAGAATGTTCGTATTTCCTACGGGCTATTTCGGTCATGCAGTGGCGCTTTTCCTACGAGAAATTAATTATTACTTTCCCATATAGTAATATCACGTAGTTTTTTTGCTGTAAAGATATTTTATTATGCGATTAAAGCGGAAATTTGATTAGAGAAATTTATTTACCCTAACTTTAATCAAAACAGAACAATAAACTTTTCAAAACCCTTAATCTTTCTTTCGTGGAAAGATTACGGTTTTGGCTTTATCAAAAATTAGTTACATTTTATTGGAAATGTGAGTTTTTTCTTGAAAATTGCCCACACCACAAACAACATAAAGCGATATTTTTCGAGCCGTTTTCGACGACCGCAATTCTGACCAGCCTTCTGATCAGCGCCGCTTCGTTCGGCGCGCAGTATATTTTAACGTCGGTGCTCGCGCCGAAGCCTCCGAAACAGATCAAAGGAAAACTGACCGGCGAGATCACGGTCACGGATTCGATCTGGGGCGCAGATATTCACGACATTTTCGGCGGCAGAGGCGCGGACGGCATCGGCGGAGTCGAAGTCGGCGTGAACATCATCTGGCTTCCTAAAATTGACGTTATTACGACGACCACCCAGCAGCCGACGGGCGGCGGCGGAAAAGGCGGACCGCGGCGGCAGACGACCGTCACTTACGATTATAAATGCGACATCGCGGGCGCGGTCGGCAACGGTCGCCTTCGGCTGCTCCGGATGAAACTAAACGAAGACGTCGTTTACGACATCATCGGGAGCGGCACGCCGACGCAGCCCGTCGCAACCGTTTACGAAGCCGAGGACGGCACTTTGAGCGGCACGGCGGAAATTATCGCGGATAGCGATTTCTCCGGCGATCAAGGGGTCAGCGGTTTGAGCTCCGGAACTTTATCGCTCGCGCTCGCGGGTAATCTCGGCACCGATCTTTTCGCCATCAATATCGCCTATAAATCCACGTCCGACGTGACCTGCCAGATCCTGATCAACGGGATCGCGGCGACATATGTTTTTTCCGCGTCGGCGGACATCCGCACTTTCCGCCAGATCCTCAAATCGCTGCCGAACGCCTCGAATCCGATGATCTTTCAGGCTTTATCAGCCGTTACGGGACTGCGGGGCAGATATTACGGGGGCGAGAATTTCGATACTTTGCTTGCCGAACGCGTCGATACGACCGTCAATTTCGACTGGGGGAATAATCAGCCGCCGCTGCCGGGCGTGCCGAGCGCGCCGTTTACCGCCCGCTGGGAAGGCTTCGTCACGCCGTCTTACAGCGAAACTTATACTTTTTCGGTCGAGCATGACGACGGCGTGAAGCTCTGGGTGAACGACGTTTTGATAATCGACCAGTGGGTGGCGGGACCCGGCACGCATACGGGCGCGATCGCGCTGACCGCCGCGACGGCTTACACGATCAAGCTCGAATATTTCAACGGCGCGCCCGCGCTGCCGGGCAATCTCGCGAAATGCAAACTGCGCTGGCAGTCGACTTCGCAAGCTCTCGAAATCGTTCCGTCGGCGGCACTCAAACCGCCGGTGGACGCGAATTTCCGCATCGACGCGGTTTACGTCGAGCCGGTCATCATCAACAATCCCGATCCGAACGAATTTCCGCCGATCCCGACCGGCATCCGCGAAGAAGGCTTTCCGCCGGAAGACCCGCAGGACAATCTTCTTTTGCCCGACCCGAAGCTCGCCGATACAAAACCGTTCGAGCGGTTCAATTCAGCGCCCGTCACGAACTTCGACGGGACGCTCGACATCCCGCTTCCGAACGGCGCGCTGATGACCTGGTATGAAGGCAACGAAATTCAGCCGATCGATCCGGTGATCGCCGCCGATCTGGACGCGAAATACGGTCCGGGCTCGACACCCGCTTTCCGCGGGCTTGCCTATTTCCGCATTCAGGGTCTTTACATCTCGAAATACGGAGCGGTTCCGCAGTTCCGCGTCGTCGTCGAGAACATCGATAAGCGGACGGTCGAGGAGATCTGCTTTTTTGTCGCTCCCAAAGCCGGACTTTCCGAATCCGATCTCGATTATTCAGCCGGCGCGGGCAAGCACGTGCGCGGCGTGTGGCGCGCCGGGACGGCGGAGGGCGCCGATAAATTATTCGAAACGCTGGCGACGATCCATAATCTTTCGTTCGTCGAAACTGCCGACGGACTGCACACGATCAAAGACCTTTCCGACCGGACGAGCGTCGCGACGATCACGAAAGACGATCTCGGAGCGTTTGTCCGGGAAGAATCCGACAAACCGCCGATCGACGACGTGACGACGCAGGTCGAAGACAGCGGCGAAATGGTCAGGCAGCTCGAATTATCGTTCTCGAATCCGCTGATGCCCTCGGATTTCGACACCGACCGCGTGCAGCATATTTATCCCTACACGCCGAGCGTCCGCAAGGAAACGAAATCGGTCAACGCGGTTCTGCTGCCCGACGAAGCGCGTCTGATCAACACGCGCGAGCTGCAGAAACATCATCTCAAAGCGCTCGCGCCGCATTCGTTCGTCGTGCCTTATAAATTCTGCTGGCTCGACGGCGGCGACTGCGTCGAGGTCGAAGTGGACGGCGCGCTGCAGAAAGTCCGCATCGAGGAAAAGACCGGTTCCGCGCCGGGTGTGTATGAGATCAGCGCGACCAGTGAAGCGGCGATCGTGCTGGTGGACGAGATCGTCGCCGCCGAAGGAAAACAGCAGCGGTCGCTGAAACCCGCTTACCCGGCGAATACGGTCGGGACGATCATTGACATCCCGGCGCTTTCCGACGCGCAGGCGGGCAGATCGGGCGTTTATGCCGCATGCTGCCGGAAGGGCGCGTTCGGCGCGTGGGAAGGAGCCGGTCTGTATCGCGAGAAAGCGGGCGAATTCGGCTTGATGATGACATTCGACCGCGAATCGCGGATCGGCGTCGCGGTCAACGCGCTCGGCAATCTTCCGGATGAATTTGTTGAAAGCGAGACGGGTGAGCTGGTCGATACGACCAATCTTATTACCGTCGATTTTTACGGCGATTACGAACCGACAAGCGTGACGAGCCTGCAGGCGGAAGACGGCGCGAACAGCTTCGTGATCGGCTCGGAGGTCTGCGTCGTGCAGGACTGGACGCGCGACAACAATTATCCGAACCGGTGGATCGGCGCGAACATCTACCGCGTTCTCAAATTTACGGACGGGCAGGCGACGACGCACGTTGCCGGCGAACGTATCGTCGCGCTCGACGATACCGTCAAATTCATCGCGCTCGATCAGGAGGAGATCGGCACCCCGCGCGACTGGAAATTCGTCACCGCCGGACAAATTCCGGAAGATGCCGCGCCGATCTCGTTCACATGGGGAGGCGATAATCTCTACAACCGCGCTTTGAGCGCGCCGGTCATCGGGCAGCTGTTCGACGCGCTCAATACCGAAGTGCGGATCGGCGTGAAAAACTTCCCGATGGATGCCGCCTTCCGCCGCATCGAGATTTCTGCGAATGCCGATCTGTCGGACGCGGCTGAAAACATCGAAGCCGCGGCAAATTATAACAACACGCTTTTGCCGGAAGATTTTCTGGTCACGAATGACGGCAAACACGCCGGTTCGACCTATTACCTGCGCGTCTCGCATTCATCGAACGGGTGCGATTACGGCGCGGTCTCGAATATTCTCGAGATCCGCTTCGCCGAGGACGGAATTCCCGGCACGAGCGGCGGTTTCGACCCGTCGCCGGTGCTCAACGTGGAGATTGACTGATGCCGCCGACGCTTGTTAAAACTTACACTTCCGAAACGCCCGCGGTCATCCGCGAGGCGGAAGATTATTCGTGGCTGCTTTCAAAATACGTGCCGACCGTCCAACAGATATTTCTGAATTCCGAGATCATCGCCCGGAGCTTCAATTTAAATCTCAATACGACCGCTCCGCAGACGGCGTTTACCGTTCCGCCGGGTTTCGAGTTTTATTTGACGAAATATCTTTACTCGAAACCGTCGGAAGATCTGACCGGCAGCAGCGAGGGCATCTCGCTTTTTGACCGCGACGGAACGGTTATTCACGAACAATTTCTGAACGAAACAATTAGTGGCGAACCGGTTTTCAACGCGACCGATAAACAGAAACAGGTGATCGTCGAAACGACCAAAATTTATACCGCCGGCGACGACGTGATCTTTCAGATGTCGGGCGTATATGGCAGCGCGGCGACGCTGGTAGTGGATGTTTTCGGATATTTCAAACAGCTTGATGCGGTTGTTTTAGACATCATTGACGGGGGCAACGAAGCGGACGAATTTTCGGACATCATTGACGGGGGCGGCGAAGCGGACGAATTTTCGGACATCATTGACGGGGGCAATTCATAATGGCGACAGAGAATAAAAAAATGCAGCAGCGCCGCGATACGGCAGCAAACTGGACAAGCGGCAATCCGATTTTGAGTGCAGGCGAAATCGGCGTTGAAACCGATACGGGTAAATTCAAGATCGGCGACGGCTCGACGGCGTGGAACTCGATAGCGAATTATTTTATGGTCGCGCCGTCGGGCAGTTCGCTTGTAGGCGTTACTAATCCGGTATCGGGGCAGTTAAAGTTCGACCCGGCATCGTCGGTTTTTGCGATTGATATTGACCGGGCATCAAATTCGGGCGATCTGCGCGGGATTCGCATCGTTTCGGGCGACGGCAGTAACGGTTCGGCAAATCAGGCTCTTTATATTATGACCGCCGCCGAAGATCGCGGCGTGAATCATTTCTACGAAAGCGGCAGTTCTTATGCGGTCGCGGTTGACAGTTCAAGCTATCGCCTTTACACGAGCGGCGGAGTCGGCGGACGTGAATTAAGGTTTCAGCCCGGACAATCGGACAGGTTGATTCTGCCGGTCAAAAAGACGCTGACCGACGGCGCAACGACCAGTCTTTACGAGATCGCTTTGCCGACGCTGACGGGCGCGGGCGGCGTTATCAAAGCATCCGTTTTTGCGACCGACGGAACGGACGTGCAGACGCGTTCGCAGATCGTCAGATATTCGGCGGTCAATAAAGCCGGAACATACGCGACGGAGATCGTTGTCGAATCCGAAGCGGCGAGCGCATCGGCGGGAACGCTGACCGGCACTTGGTCTGTTTTGAACGGAACGGACAAGGTAACGATTCAATTTAACGGCAATTCATCGCTGACAACCACCTCGATTTATATTCATTACACAATCGAATCATTTTCCGATCAGGCGATCACATTGGTATAAATTTATGGAAACAATTATCAAAATTGCGACAACTTTTATTTGCCTTGCGGGCATTTATTATATCGCAGTAAAAAGGAAAGACGACCAAATAGGCATTAGTGCTTTCTTTGCAATAATGAAAATCTTGGCAGTTGCAGGGTTGATTGGCGTGATTTGGACGGTTGTTTAAGCATTTAGTCTAAAACCTGGTTTTCTGCAACAAACACAATAAAAATCAGCCGTGTGCTAATTTAAACTGAAGGAGAAACTTTATGCCAAGAAAATCAAAAATTGAACAACCGGCGAAAGCGGTCGAAACCGCGCAGGAAAATATACCCGTAATAGTGACGGTCGGGCGCGAGCACTGCCTGACACCGCATTCGATCGAACTGCGAAAAAAAGACGGCATCGTCGTTGACGCGCGGACCGAGGATCAGCGGCACATCGAGACCATCGGCGCGAAAACCATCGAACAGATTTTTAGGGAAGTCGGATACGATATTCCGGCTGACGATAAAACCCGGCTCGAAATCGTCATCAGCCCGCACAACGGCGAGATCGTAGCGATCCAGCCGCAGTCGAAGCAAGCGCCGGCGGAAGATAAAACCGAAGAATCGTCGGACGAGTCAGGCGAAGAAGAAAGCTCCGCTGCCGGTGATGAAGAAACTGCGTCCGGCGACGGTGATGAAGAAACCGGCGACGGTGATGAAGAAACCGGCGACGGTGATAACAAAACGGAGTAAAATATTTTTTGATTATTTGTGACCGAGCGCGAAGGGCTTGCCCGAGATGCGTAAGTCGCCGTGGTAACGCGGTTGTGTAAGGACTATGGTTGATATGCCGCGATTAAGGCGGTAACGATTGGCTAAAACTTCGGCGCGGAGCCATGACCGTAAAAGACGCTGGAGTTCGCGGGTTCAAATCCCTGTCAAATAATCGAACAAAAGTAAAAGCCGGATTAACGTCCGGCTTTTACTTTTGTTCGATTATTTGACAGAAAACTTCATGCCGTTGATAATCGTTGAAAATATGAACACTCTCTATTATGGCGATAATCTTAAAATCCTTCGTGAATATATAAATTCCGAATCGGTTGACCTTATTTACCTCGATCCGCCGTTTAATTCCAACCGGAATTATAACGTGCTTTTCAAAGACGAGTCAGGGCACGAATCCGAGGCGCAAATTACTGCCTTCGAAGATACCTGGCACTGGACGCCGGAAGCCGCGCAAACTTATCACGATCTCGTGACGGAAAGCACGCCGGCGGTTTCGACGATGATCGGTGCGATGCGTGAATTTATCGGCAGCAATCAGATGATGGCGTATCTCGTGATGATGGCGGCGCGGCTCGTCGAGCTGCACCGCGTTTTGAAACCGACCGGCTCGCTTTATCTTCACTGCGACCCGACGGCATCGCATTATTTGAAGATTTTGCTCGATACGATTTTCGGCAACGAGAATTTTCGGAATGAAATAACGTGGAAACGGCGTGTCGGAAGTAGCAGTGCTGTCCACGAATCAAATAAATTTGGAGTCGTTACCGATACTATTCTATTTTATGCGAAGTCTGACAAAACCCATTTTCATCCGCAATATAATATGGAAGACCCAGAATATCAGAAATATATTGAGGAACGGTTTCGTTATTTTGATGAGAACGGCAGGCGGTATAGACTTGATAATCTAACTAATCCTGCTTACCGTCCTAATTTAATCTACGACTATAAAGGTTTTAAGCCGACGAAAAACGGTTGGGCAATTTCTCGTGAAAAAATGGAACAATGGGATAAAGAAGGTAGATTATATTTCCCTAAAAACCCTGACGGTCGAATTCAAAGAAAAAGATTTTTAGATGAATTGAAGGGAAAACCGGTTCAAAATCTTTGGACTGATATAGCAGAAATAAATTCACAAGCTGCTGAACGTCTCGGCTATCCAACCCAAAAACCAATTGCACTTTTAGAAAGAATAATTCAGTCTTCTTCAAACGAAGGCGATACAATTCTTGATCCATTTTGCGGATGCGGAACGACCATCGCTGCCGCCGAAAAACTTCACCGTAATTGGATCGGAATTGACATCACGCATTTATCAATCGCGCTTCAGAAATACCGATTGAAGGATTCTTTTAATTTAGTCCAGAAAAGGGATTATAAAGTCATCGGCGAACCGGTTGATCTGGCTTCAGCGGTCGAACTGGCAAAAAAGGACAACGAGCGTTATCAATTTCAGTGGTGGGCTTTATCTTTGGTCAAAGCGCGTCCGCTCGGCGCGACTGCCGGCAGCAAGGAAGGAAAAAAAGGCTCTGACAAAGGAATTGACGGTTTGATCAATTTTGTTGATGACCGTTCCGGAAAGCCGAAACGCGTTCTCGTGCAGGTCAAATCCGGCAAAGTCAAATCCGGCGACATTCGCGATCTGGTCGGCACGATCACGCGCGAAAACGCGCCGATCGGCGTTTTTATCACGCTCGAAAATCCGTCGAAAGATATGATTACCGAAGCCGCGACCGCGGGTTTTTATCATTCCGAACGTTGGAACAAAACCTATCCGAAGTTGCAGATCCTTTCGATCGAAGAATTGCTCGCCGGCGCGGAAATAAAAATGCCGCCGACCGAAACGACTTTCAAACAAGCACAAAAGGAACTCGTAATAAAAGAAAAGCAGATTGGTTTGTTTGGAATTACAGAAGACGAAACTTTTTAACTATCATCCTCAAAACTCCATTCGCCCAAGGCGATCTTTTCCGCCAGCCGTTTCAAATCTTCGACCGATATTTTCGACTCGGCAATAAACTTTTCGACGAAAGCGACCGTTTTGCCGGTGAGCGCGCAGAGTTTGCGAATTTCGGTTTCCATCCGCGCCTTTTGCAGCAATTCCGCCTGATAAACCGGCTCGTTCAGATCGGCGGTCATAATCGTCCGCCCGCACATTAAACAGATCGTGCGTTTATATTCGACGACGTGGCGCCGGTGCAGATCGGTGACTTCCGAAATTTTTAGTTTCTCCCTGCAGAACGGGCAGTATAGATCGATCTGGTTCATAATATCGCCACTTTCCCCGGCAATGGCACCGGTTTTAGATCATCCTTCAAATAAAGCGGATGACGCGGATTATCGTATTTGGTCAATTCGCCGAGATGATGCCAGCGTTTATCGAAAAATTCCGGTTTTGCATCTTCGACGACCGGGTTGCCGTAAGCCAAAATATGCAGATCGCAGACGGCGACCATTTCCCGGATATGTTTGAAATTTTCGAGCGGCGCGATCTCTTCGAACGATTTTTTCAGAAGATCTTTCGGGTTCGTCGCGCGAAACGGAAAAAGATTACCGACATACAAACCGCCGTAGCCCCACGATTTTGTAAACTTGATGATTTTGCGAATGGTCGGATCGTCGCGGTCGCCGTCGGCGGTCGAAGGATTGTGCATGATCCATAAAACCTTAGGTTTTGAAAACTCCCAGATCCGCCATAACCGATAGCGGTATTTTCCGCACTCCGAAATAGTTGCGCCTTTGTATTTTTCCTTCATCACTTTTATGCGGTCAACAGTTTGATTTCCGCTTCCGCCGTCGCTTCCGGAAGACGCGGAATGATTCTTTCGCCGATGGTCTGGTTGTCGTTCGTGACGATATGCGCGAGAAACGCTTCCTCGAAGGTTTCAATGCCTTCGTCAATCGAAACGAGTTTTGCCTTGATCGAAAGAAAAAGTGACCGCCAGCGTTGTTTCTGCGCCTGCTCGTAGCAGGAACGCGCCGCCGCTTCAGCCCGCGTTTTGCCCGTTTCGGTTTTCCTGAAATCGTCGTAATTCGGCTGGCTGATCTGAAACCTGATCTTCAAATTATTCAGCTCGAAGGCAACGAATATTTTTCCGTCGCGATTGCCCGCCAGAAATGCGTTCGAGCCTTTCCGCTGGAGCATCCGCTCGATCTCGTCGCGCGTTTTTCCGACATCTACTATTGTTTTTTCCGCATATGCCATAAAATTCGTTCCCCCTTTTAACAATCGTGAGAGAAGTCTGCTGTAAGTTGTTCGGCGGTTGAATCGATCTCCGCACCAACCGCGCTTTCAAGCTACTGTCCGTTCGTTATCAATACTCCGTTTGTCGGATATTCAAACGGTCGCCAAACTGTATTGCAGAAATAACAACGGTGAGATTTATGTGGCGGATTTAGCCAAGCGACAAACATAGGACAAGTAGCGTTATCTTCGCCAGTATTATGATTGGTTTCTCCTGCACCGCACTCCTGACAAACCAACGGACTAGCTTCGTCTATTTGTTGTTTCTCGCATTTTGGACAAAATAACAACATATCAACAGGTGTAATTTCTCCTTTTTCTCTAACCATAATTTTTTACTCCAAAGAATCTCCGATTTTTTGCTTTAGCTCGAAAAGTTTTTAATCCTCAAAAATCAAACTTCTCTGCACACCGCTAAAAGTCGTGGTTGACGTTGACGACGTGCCTGAATACTTCCACCAGTGCAGTCCGTAATTCTGCACTCTTAGCTCCTCTTCCCGTTTTTTCCGGACGACATCGCGGACTTCCTGCAGATCGTCGAAAGCCTGCTTTGCCGGCAGAGAAATTTCGTCGGTGATCGCGCAGGATGCGCCCGTCGTAAATCCGGCGAAAAACCCCTGTTCGTCAATCTCGGTGAAAGTCGGTTCCCGCTGCGTCGGCATTTGGTCAAGCTCATGGTTTAATTCCTCCCGCTTTTCCCGGACTTCGATCGATTCTTTGCGCACCAGCGCGTTCGTCTGACCGTCGAGACGCGCCGGACGAACGCCGTGATGCTTTTCGATCTGATTGAGTTCCGCTTCCGCCGCTTTGAACTGCTCCAGACGCTGCTGGATGCCGTAGGAAAAGCCGTGCAGGAAAGATTCGCGTTTGAGCCGTTTTTCCTTCAGCGAAAGCGTATGCCGTCGCGGTTCGATAAATTCCGCATATCCTTCAATTGCCGTTTCGTGCAGATGCAAAAAAGATTTGATGACCTTTGCCCGATCATTCTTTTCGCCGACGACGACCTTCAGATTGTTTTTCCCGAAGACGATCGTCCGGCAGCCGAAATAAACGCAGAGATTATGCGTCAGCACTTCTTCCCAGAAAATTCGCCGCTTTTTGAATAATTTCGAGTCGGGCGCGAAGATCGGTTCGCCCCCGTAATCGTCGAACGCATGCGCCTCGGTTTCGGCATCGAGTTTGATCTCCTGCGTGATATTGTGACGGGTGCGCAGTTCCTCGATCCAGTGTTTGAAATTATCGCCTTCATTCCCCATCATCCGCGCCGAGCGCTCGTGAGCCATCAGTTTTTTAAGTTTTTTGATAATTTCGATTTTCGATTTATTCGACATAAATTTTATTGCTTTTCGATTCTCTTCCATTTGCCGGAAGGAAGTTTTTCGTATTCGCCGCTTGCCGCCAGAGTTTCTTCGAGTTCGGATGTAAACCAGATCTTTAAACCTTCAGCGTCATCCCAACAAACCTGGCAAATATCAAAACCCAGGGTTTCGGAGTTCGGCATTTTCCAACGCCCTACTTTTTCAACGCCCAAACATTTTTCGCAGTATTCGCCTGCTTCGTAAATTTGCTCCTGACTCATAAATTTTCTTGTTTCTCCTTCATATTCCAGAAACGCCACATCAGGCTTTCGGCGATCTTGTATTTTTTCTCGGTAGATAATGGTTCTTTATGAATCCGAATGGCTTTTTTAATCGTCCTGAAATTGCATAAATTATTCGGATGGACGTAGATCAAGCCTGCGTAAGGCGGCACTTCGTCCGGCTTGACCAGATCATTCGGGACAACGTAATAAAAGAAATTCGGCGCGGAAATCTGAATTTCAAGAACACCGTTGCCGCTGTATCGCGGACGACGTTCGATCAATTCGCCGGTTTTCAAAATACGCTCGATAACCGGATGCTTGCCTTTTTTTTTCAGATCAGCACGAAAATCGCTCCGCGAAATCTTGATCTCGTATTCGTTGACCAGCCCGGATTTCATCACCGAACAAACGTCCATTTCACCCGTGTAGAACGCCTGAAAGTTCGGCACGATCCAGCGATGCCCTTTTTTCTGAAGCCACCAGAACATTCGGGTTTGAATCAATCCTTCGGAAATTTTCGATTCCCTTTTTTTCTGCGGCGCATACATCGCTTTGAGCTTCGGCATTTCTTCGAGCAGAATTTTGTCCGAGATTCTTTTCGCCTCTTTCAGCACATTTTCGGCAAATTCGTGCGGAATGATCTTGAATTCCGGACAGTCCGGACGATGACCGCAGATCATCAGCACGGTATTGTCGTGTGCATCGCCGGCGGTTGTAAAACATTTGCACATAAATTTCATCCGTATAGATTTATGAATTACATCTCCCGCAGATCGCTTTTTTTGCGAGCGGGCATTTGACCCGTTTGCCGTCGTGTCCCCATTTGCGACCGCAGCGCGGACAGCGGTGAGCGTGCGTATGTTTCGCCGTCGCCGTCCGGCTTAAAAGTCCGGATTCCTGCAATGCTTTTTCCGCCACTTCAACGCACCGATCGCGGTTTTCCTCGGTATCGGGAATGCCCATCGCGGCGAGCATTTCCGGAATATCGAGTTCGAGCCGACCGTTTTCGACATACATTCCCGGTCCGATCTTCATGCCGATTTCTCCCGAATCGTGAACAGCGGTTTGCAGCTCGCTTTGCACTGTTTCAACAATCGTTCAAACATCTCGCCGCCCGTTACTTCCGGCAGCCGGTTCCCTTGCGCGTCATACGGGATCAGGATCAATTCCCAATCGGTATCCGCTTCCTTGAAATGAACGGCGACGAAATCGGTCGGAATATCTCTGCCTGACGGCAAATCCATCGTGAAATAGATTTTTTTGTAAGGCTCCATCGCGTATTTCAAAACCTGCATATAAACCAGGAAAACGTCGTTCAGGGCGAGCGCCGCCATTTCCAGCCTGTTGTCCGGTTTTTCGACGATCATTTGAAACGGAAAATGTCCTTTTTGGTCGATCGTTATAAAATTTTTAAATTCTTCTTTATTCACTGATTTTCTCCTTGACGGCGATGGCGTTAAATTCTTTTAAGGCTTCCGCGATCGAATGACCGTTGTTAATCAATTCGACAAATTTCATTAAGTTTTTGGCTTCTTCGTCTTCATATGAAATTAACCAGGCATCCGAAAGTAATATTTTTTCGCCCTTACTTTTCGATAATAAAGCGTGAAATTTCTGTTTAATTTCCTCGGTAAAACCAAAATCGAAAGTTTTCATTTGTCCGACTTTTTCCAAAAACCCGTGATCGACCGTCTGAATCGCATCCAACGGACTGCCGACAGATTCAAAAAATGAATCCACGCCGTTGATACCCAGCACTGCAAAATTATTCTTCGTAATAATCGACATTTTTAACATAATTAAATTTTCTCCTCCGGAAATTCGTTCCATTCGCGCCCGTCTAAAAATCTTCCGGCATTTTTCTTACCAATTTTGACCGACACGTTTTTCAGTTCGTCTTCCCATAAATGAATGTGCGTCCGCGCTTTTTCTTCGCCGATCGACCAGTTCCCTTCAGGCGGCTTTTCGCACATCGGAAACCACGCGCCCCATTGTTTGTAGAAAAAAGGCACGCCGGCGGCAATACACTGGTCACGAACCGAGCGTGCCCAATCCGGATGCATCGGACGCGCCTTTGTGCCGGATTCACCACCGGCGACGACCCAATCAATACCGGTCAGATCGAGATCGCCTAAATCTTCGAGCAGTGGTTCAAGCGACAACCATCTGACGGCAGCGGGCGTTTCGCGCAAAACATCAATGCGGAATTTGTGTTTTTTATCCTCGACCGAAACGCCGAGCCAGACGTTTGAAAGCCCATATCGAAAATTTGATTCAATGACTTTATTAACCTTATCTTTACCATTTTCCTGACCAAATGTTTTGATTAACCAGTTAGCACAATTCCAACCCCTACCCAACGCTTCGATTTGATTGAAACTTTCAAAATACGCTTTCATCCGGTCGGCGCGTTTCGTCAAAATCTGAAACGTATGGTACGGCGATAACGCCATCACCGCGAAAATCTTATCGATCCATTCGTCGGGGACGTTTTCGTGAAATAAATCCGACATTGAATTCACGAAGATTTTGCGCGGTCGCGTCCAGCGCATCGGCTGCGTCAGCACGTCGTGAGAAGCAAAATTGATCTGCCCCGACCAGTTCATTCCCTTGGTCGTGCCGGCGTATTTGTCGGCGATTTTCTTATTCGGATTGCCGGCGAGCCGCACGGCATCTTTAATCGCATAGCAATTGGCGCAACCCGCGCTGATTTTGCTGCAACCTGCGATCGGATTCCAAGTTTCTCCTTTATCCGTCCATTCGATCTTTGTTTTTGACATTATTTTTTCTCCAGTTTTCTGATAAATTTCCGCATCCGGTTCACGATCTTCTTTTTGATATTCGCTTGCCGGTTTTGTGACATCGGAATTTCAAAATTCTCGGCGAGTAAATCTTCATTTTCTTCGTCGGCGAACTGCAAAATTATTTCGGTCTCAAGTTTCATAAATTTCTTGCTTTCGTGGTTTGCCAGCGGGCGACATAAAGCGGAATGCCGTCCACGATTTCCCTGCTTGAATCAACGAGTTTCACCAGATCGCGGTCGGAAAGTTCGCCGAAAGCGTCCAGAATTTCCTTTTTGCTCATCCCGTCGCCGCGCTTTTGCCAGAGCCGGTGATGCGAAACCGGCTCGTTTTCGACTTCGAGCCATGCGAGCACCAGCGCGGCGCTTTCCGACAGCGGTTTTTCGCGGTCGAGAATCTTTTTGTAAGCGCAATACCAGCGCATAAAGCGGGTCGAAAATTTTCCGGTCGCAACTTGGCGGAAGATTCGCCAGAATTCATTGTCCGAAACGCGGGCGCGAATTTCGGAGCGGAAGCAGCGAATGTTCGCGCGTGTTTCTGCCGCCATTTCGCGCCTGCGCTCGTTCCAGCCCTCGCGGATAATTTTGCGATCTTCGATAACTTTTTCCGGCGTGAACGGCTCGAAATCCGCGTAAAGCTCTTCCCGAAAAAGCGGCAACTTCGTTTCGACCAATTTGCGAAACGCATTATTCTTTTTTGTCGCCACGCCGCGCGCGCCGGCAAGCGTCTTTTTATCGCTCAAATCCAGTCCGGGCGGCTTCGGCAGAGATGCGTTGTAGGTTTTCTTACGCGGCACGTCGTTTCTCCTTTCTCCAAACCGCCAGTCTTTCCAGCGATTTTTCGTTTCTTAAACATCCGCACGAGCGCGTCACGCCGCGCGTCAGACTCGATACAGGAACGCGGCTTGTTTTCCCGCACTCGCACTCGCATTCCCAGAGCGTCATATTCTGATATTTGCCGACGGCGCGGCGAGCGGTCAGCCGTCCGAATTTTTCGCCCGCGATATTCTTAAAATTTTTGTAACCGGCAAATATCGCCAGCACATTGCGCCGGTAACAGCCGCACGAGGCGGATTTCCCGCGGATCAGATTTTTCGCCGATACGAACGTTTTTTTCCCGCACCGGCAGCGGCATTCCCAGATACGGCTCGAACCCGGCGTGCTGTGCGAATAACGAATCGCCGTCAGAAAACCGAATTGAATCCCGGCAAGCTCGGCGGCGGCGGTCTTCGAGCGCCGAAATTCGACTGCGAAACCGTTCGCCCGCCACGCCGCGAAAAACGAGCTGTAATGCCGCAGAACAGCCAGAAACGGCGGATATAACTTCAGCGATTGAAGTAAATGCCGGCGTTCGTCAGCGGGCATCGCGGCGCGGTAGGCATAGAGGGTCAACGGCAAGTTCTTTTCATCGCCCCCGGCATAATCGCGGACGAACCGGCGCAAGCCGTTATCCACGCGTTCGCGCGTCCACCAATCAGTGTTTTTGCAGTAATTATTCAAATAATTTCTCCGCGTATTTGAAAATAAAGTGGGCGGCAAGCCCGAAGACAAATAACGACATCCCGCCTCGGAATAAATAAACAAAGGCATTGAACAACAGCAGCCATTTACCGAACCGTAAGAGATTGCTCGCGGTTCGTTTGAGCAATTCCTCGAAATCAAACATTTACGCCCTCCAACCAATTTTTAAGCTGCTGTGATTTTTCGCCGGGACGACCGTCGGCGATCTGCAGATTTCCGTATTTCCGCAGTTCGGTAATTTGCCGGTCGAGCGCGTCGAGATAGGTTTTCGGCAGATGGCAGAATACGTCCGGATCGGTCTTCCCGAAATGCACATATTTCAAATGCCGGAATTGATTTTCGATCTTCTGCCTGAGCTGTCCGGCGCGCTCTGCCGTCATCGCCTGATCGTAATTGATCGTCAGCCGGTGCGTCGGGATCAGCCCGTATTTCGCCGACAAAATCCAGACGACGAGATTAACGTTCGGGTGATTTCTCAGAAACCGGCGCAAGACGAAAAACACCGGGCTTTGATAGCGTTCGATCGCCGGCGCGAGCTCGGCATTCGATTTGCGCGCCGAGCAGGATAAAATGAGCAGTCTTTTGCGTTTATCCATTTACCGCCTCCAAATTTTGCTGTCTTTTTCCCCGGTGCCATTTTTTTAAGTTTTCCGAAGCGATTCTGTAGGGCAGAGGTTGATCTTCAGGGCGAATGACGAAGGCGTATGAGCCGTTATCATCCTCGTAAACCATTCGGCGGATATTGAACGGCGACGGCGGCTTTTCATGGCGCAAACGGAAACGCGAGCGAATCTTCTCGCATTCGCGCAGTCCGTCCGGGGTCAATCCCTGCGGTGTCGGATAGCAGCGACCGTATTTTTTAAGCAGTCCTTCGGCTTCTTTGAGAGAGATGTTCTGCCGGTGACGGTTCATCCGTCCCTGGATCAAAAGAGCTTCGCGTTTTTCGCTCCAAAGTTTGTTTGCCCGCAGCCGGCTCTGCTCTCTAACCCTGGAATTGTTTTTCCAGTAGGATTCGTTGACCGCGGCGTTATCTTCACGCCAGTTGCGAAGGTATTTCCGTTTCCATTCGCGCCGGTGTCCGCGTTCATTTTCGTTATGACAGGATTTACAGCGCGGGCGGATGCGGTATAAATTTTCTTTTCTCAAAAAAACGACGATCATTTCGGCAATCGGTTTTTCGCTTTCGCATTTAAGGCAATAGGCTTTTTCGGGAAGTTCGTCCTTCGAGCCGAACCGGCAGAGAAAAATCTTCCCGTCAAGAATATCCAGACAGGTTTGGCAGGTAACCGCATTTTTGTCGGTCGAAATTTCCAGTTTGAACCGGTCTGTTTTGGAGTTTTGACGACAAACAGCCAGTCCGTCTTTTTCAAAATGAATTTTCTTGACGGCTTTACCGGTCGAAGCAATGTTTTTCGATCTGACCGGCTTTTCTTCGATCTTTTCCAAATAATCGAAGGGTATGGTGTAGAAAACTGTTTCCGGGCGCAGCGATGTAAATCGCTTCATTTTCGGAAATTCGACGCTGGCAGCCCAGAGACCGATAATTTCCCGATCGGAATTTTTAAGCTGCCGCGTGGTATAAAAAACCTTCCTGATGATCCCGCTGCGCCCTCCGGCGATCATCCTGAAACGTCGTTTCATTTTTATTTTGTCGCCCTCCTGCAGTTCCGCGGGCGGTTTCGGGAGCGTGTAAATATTTTTGAAGGAACGTGCTTTTATTACCCGAAAGACGTGAGGCTCCTTCGTTTTATGGAATTTATAAATTTCGTGTTTTCTCCAACCGGCTCCGTATTTGATAATCAGCAGAAGGCGCTCGATCAATGCGCGTTTGATTTTCCGCGCAAGCTCGCTCTTTTCGTCCAGAATCGACCAATCGAATTCCTGAATTTTCGGCAGGTCCGCCGGATTGAGATAAAAATATTTATGCCCGCGAAAATAAGGAATGATTCCGTAGTCGAGATATTTGTTGAGAGCATGGCGCCCGATGCCGAGCAGGTCACAGGCGGCGGTGACGGTGATGCCCCAGCGGTTTTTCGAGTTTACGCGTCCGAGGTCATAAAGCCGCCGCTTGACCGCCGGTTCGGTACGTTTTAACAGTTCGGCAACTTCCGCGCGCGGCAGAATTCCGGCGGATTCGAGAATGAATTCGTCTTCGGCGGGCGACCACGGCTCCATCCGCTGATCGACCGCAAAGCCCGCGCTCGTCCACGCATTGCGCATCGAGCGGAAATATTTCAGAATCGTCGGCACACTCGGATATTTGTTGTAGGCTCCGGTCGCGGACGGCGTTCCGTCGCGGCGGAATTTGTTCTGAAATCGTGCCTTCTCGTGATAAGCGCGGTAATCGGTCGGGCAATAGCCGAAGTCTTTGAAAAAGAGTTTCAGCCCGCGCACGATTTCATCGCGTGTCCAAAACTCAATGGTCGTTTGTTTGACCGTATAACCTAAATCCAGCCACGCTTCGACGAACGACTCATAAAACCGCAAAACCACGTGGTCAGACGGATAGAGCCGCATTCGGCGGGCGCGGCGACGGTCTTCGGCGGGAATCGCGTCGCGGTAATTGAACGGGCGCGGCGGCAGATTCAATTCGTTGCCGGCGAAATAATCGCGGACGAAGCGGCGCAGACCGTTTTTCACGCGCTCTCGTGTCCAGTATTTATGATTTTGATTACTCGGCATTTTTCGTTTCACTCCTTTGTTTGTGGCGCAGCATCGCGGCGATCAGCCGCGGAACGGGACAACTGATGCACAAACTTTCGTCCTGCATCTCGACGCAACTGTCCTGACAAACGTCGTCGAAGGCATCGCGGAAATACTTCGCCGTAAAATATGTTTCGCCCGCTTTTGTCAGTTCGGCGATTGCCCAGCTGCGGGTGAAATTCTCGTCGTCCGCCGTCACGCGTTTGGAACTTTTCTTTTTCCATTTCGGCGGCGGAACGAGTCCGTTTTTGAGGTTTTCGACGAGACTTTTCAGATCGGCGGCTTTCATCTTGACGGCGCGGTTGAGGATTTCGATCTGTTTCGCCGGTTCGAGCGCGGTCAGCAGAAGCGCGTTCGTGAAAGAGATTTTTCGCTCGTCAACCATTTCCTGAATCCTCAAGTCGAGTTTAAGCAGCCGAAGCCGCTGCGCGATGTAGCTCTGCGTCAGACCGGTTTCGCGGGCGACGGCGTGAATGTCCTTTGCGAGCGCGACGTAACGGCGTTTGAAGGCGCGTCCTTCCTGCATCGGCGTGAGGTCTTTGCGCTGGATGTTCTCGATGAGCATCGCGTTTTCCTCGTCGCCGGTCGAAGCGTAGCGGCGGACAAGGCACGGGACGAATCGAAGACCGGCGCGGACGGCGGCTTCGTAGCGGCGGTGCCCGGCGACGATCCTGAAATTCGCGCCGTCCGGCGTGACGATCAGCGGTTCGTGAATGCCGCTCGATTTAATGCTGTTGACGAGATTTTCAAACGCCTGTTCTTGTGTGTTGACTGCACCGCGCGGGTTGCGCGGGTTTTTACGCAATCGCCCGATTAGAATTTCTTCAAAATAATCGGCGGTCGGCGCGTCGGGTTTTTCGATTTGAAGCGGCGGTTTTTCGACGATCTCGATCGGGATGACCGGTTTCGGTTCGGGCGGCAATTCGACCAGCTTGCCGTGTTTGCCGCGAATGATTCTGCCTTTCGGTCGGCGCGTCCACCAACTCGTTGCCGGCGCGTCGGGCGGGTCGAGGCGAAACAGTTCGAGGTCTTCGAGTATCTCGATCTCGAAGATCGCCGCGTCCAGATTAATTCCCGAATAATCCGCGATTTCGCGGGCAGTATGATTTCCCTGCCCGACCGCATCGAGAATCAGTTCGCGGGCGGTCTTATCGGTTACCGTTACCATAAATTTTCAACTCCTTTTTCATAATTCATTCTTAAAATTTTTTACTCTTTTATTTTATCAATTATAGTCATAATTAACAAATAAATACAGAGTTTTCGGAAAGAATTCTCAGCGTTTGCAGAGTCCTTTCCGAAATTTTTTTTGCGGTTAATCCTTCGGCTTCCATTCATTCGACCAGAGGCGCGGCGGTTTCGCTTTTTTGTCGCCGCTTTCGATCTGTTCGAGAAAGGCGCGAAAAACGTCTTTTTGCTTCATCGGCGCCTGCGCAAGTCTTTCCTCGGCATCGAGTTTCGGGTAATTAACGCCGAAATCGGATGCCAGATCCTTGATCGGTTTCTGCGATTTATAAGACCAGTAGGCTTCGAATATTTCGCTCTGGTCGGCAACTAAAAGCAGGAACATCAATCGCGATCTGACCTCTGCCGGAAGCGCGAGAATCTGCGCCCGGTGATCAATGCCCCAATCCTTCGGCTTCAGCGCCGCGTCGTCCAGTTCGAGCACCTCGCAGATGATCTTTGCCGTGTGCTCGGAATAATTGCACTGCAGAGTCCAGAGCTTTGCCAGCAGTTCGTTTTGAAAACCTTCGCTTTTTTCGTGCGTGTAGATCGTATTTTCCGCCGTGAACCATTCGGACGATTTTTTCAGAACGCGCCGACGGACGTTTTCGGCAACCCGCGAATCGAATATTTCCTCCTTTCGGATTCTCCGGGCTTCGCTTGCCGCTTCGGGGTCGCCGGCGGCAGTATTGGCGACGTATTGGTTTTTCCCGAAATGGGTCACACAGTCTTTGTTCGCGCAGATCAAAGCCGTCTGCCCGACGCGGTCGCCGTTGAAAAACACGCCGCGTTTCGCGGATTTGCACTCGTCCGGTTTTTTGACTTCCTTGAAATCGTCCCGCGCGATGTATTTTTCGCCCGGTTTTTCGTGATCGCGAACCCAGTGTTCTTTTGAAATGAGCGGAACTTTTGCGACCGCTTTTTCCATCTTTTCGGGATCGGTGACTTTCAGATCGGTTTCGGCGATCTTCCGGCGCTGGATCCGGATATGCGCTTTGGTCTTCGCTTCCCAGCAATCGCGGTTCAGACAGCAGTCCTTGTCCGAGTAGTTTTCCTCGAAAAGCAGCGGGTTAGCGTTCGTCCGCTCGGGACATTTGACGCACGGTAATCCGTCGGCGCGAAGCTCTCCGGATTTGGTGGAGAAAGGCGCTTTTTTGAGCTGGAGAAGATAATGCTGTTGAATTTGCGAAATGAACTTTTGAAGCGGATAAACGGCTTCCGTGCGAAATCCGTCGAAAATGAAACTGAAAATTTCATCGTGCGCGTGTGCGGGATATTTGCAGATTTCGAGCGCATGCGAAAGAGGAATTTTATTTTGCTCGAAATATTCCTTCGCTTTGCCGGACAAGCCGGTCAGCTTCAGCCGGTTCAAAACGTAGCCGACCGGTTTGCCGACCCGGAGCGCGATTTCCGTTTCGTCGTAACCGAGAACGGTTTTCATATCCTGATAATCGAAGGCTTCGTCGAGCGGGTGCTGATCCACGCGCTGACCGTTTTCGATGAGCTGAATTTCAGCCGCATCGGTGTCGCTCAACTCTTTGACGACGGCGGGAATCTTTTCCAGACCGGCGATCTTCGAGGCGAGAAATCTCCGCTCGCCGGCAACGATCTCGTATTCGGTCGCCCCGAGGGCACGAACAACGATCGCCTGAAGGACACCGTGACGACGGATGCTGTCCGCAAGTTCGGCGAGCTGATCCTCAACAAAACGGCTGCGGCGGCGTTTCTGCGACGGGAGCGGACTCAGTTTAAAATGGTCGAGGAAGATTTCGAGAGTCCGGCTACCGTTTTCGCCGTCGTCATCACGATGCCCGTTGGTTTCGGCTTCCTTCATCTTCAATTCGTTCATTCGCCGATACATTTCGTCCACCATATTTTGGGGTGCGAAATCTAACGCGGACTGAAAAGCGGTATGCGCGTCCGAATATTCACTATTGATTTTCCCAATCTCGTTTTCCGACAGCCGTGCCGGATCAATATTATTTTTCGCGGCGGCGGCTTTTTGATAAGTCTCGTAAATTCGGATCAAATTCTCGATGCCTTCATCATACTTAATTCCGAAATGGGCGATCGAATTTTCATTTGCCGCCGGTTCGTTTTCGGTTTCCGCCGGACTATTATGCTTCGGCATTGCCGCCGTTTTTTTGAGCGGCAATGCCTTCCGTATGTTCTTTTTCACAGTGGTTCTTGTAGCCATAATTTTCTAAATTCTCCTCTTAATTTTCACGCGGCGAGCTTTTCCGCTTCGGGAATTACCCGCTCGAATGTGTTTGTTTCCGGAATGTATCTCAAAAGCCTCGTCGTGCCGTGCAGGACGAGCAGATCGGTCGGGAACGAAACCAGAGCCCGGATTATTCTGAAATCGTAATCGCGGGCGATCCCACTCAGAGCTTCAATTGCCCTCAGACAACGGTTTTCGCAATCGGCGGGAATGTTCTTGTTGACCGGCACGGGCGCGCCGTTCATCAGCTGATAATTTCCGAATTTCTGCCGCCAGTAATGACATTTGCCGTCTTCGACCGAAGCGGCGGTAACGAACCAGTCGGCGGTCTGCAGACCGGGAAACTGCCCGGGGCGCGTCTCGACGCTCTGCATCAGGTAAAGCGATTTGTTCGGGCTTGAGGCAAGCAGTTCCTCAAACGTTCCGAACCCGATGAAATGATTTTGTTTCGACATAAAAATTCAATCTCCCTAAAATAGATTTTCGTTTGATAAAAAAGATTCGGCGGACAGCCGGTTCCCGGTCATAAATCATCGCCCTGATTTCGAGGATATTTCCAATCATTGCTCCGGCGGAACCTCGCTTTTTCATCACCCGCACGGATAAATTCCCCATCTTTTTGTTTTTTTAGGAAACCGGCTTAAAAATTCTGCGCGAATAGATTCAGTATCGTTGCGGTTATTGCCGAGCGCACTCATCAGCGATGCCATACCTTGTGCGAGGTTATGAGTTCCGTCTTCATTTTTTGCGAAATCAAAACCGTCAAATCCGGCAATGCCTTGGAATTTAAAATCGTTCCCGGCGAGCAAATAAAGTTCATTCAGAAAGGCTGTCGCCGAAAGTTCCGGCATTGCCTCGACAAGCAAAACAAAAGATTCGCTTGCCGGCTCGCCGAAATGCTTGCCGATGCCGTGATGGATTTTGAATAAAATATCGCTGTTCAGATCGGAACGGATTGCCCCTCTTCCCGAATAAAATTCAGGGCGTGTGGACATCCCTGCCTGACTTACAATGTCGTAAATTTTCATAACTTTTCTCCTGTATTTTCAAAATAACGACGGCTGTTCGATTTCCGTCGTAAAAAACTTTTTCTTCCCGCCTTTCGGTTTTCGCGTCGCTTCCCTTTCGAACTGCGACATCTCGAAAAGTAACGGTGCGCTCGTTTGATTGACCTTTTCCCGCTCGATTTTCGCCGTTTCAGCCGTTTTTCCGTCGCTTTCCGGCTCGCTGATCGTTTCCGCCGGTTTTACTTCGGGAAAAAGCGAATCCGGCAGATAAAACCAGGGCGCGTATAACGCGAGATTGATCTTCGTTATCAAACAGCAGAGCGGGTCGATATCCTGCCCGTAAAGCCGCATCGAATAATTCGAAGCCGTCAAAAGCATGCGCCCGGTGCCGACACAGCAATCCATCGTTTTCGCGGCGCGCAGATCGCGGGCGGCGGCATCGTGAAAGGTCATCCGCGTCATCGCCTCGCAAATATGGATCGGTGTCGGAAAAAATCCGCTCCGCTTGCCGTGCCCGGATTCAGCCAGATACTGACCGAGATAATCGGTCGGGTGCAGAAGCCAGTGTTCGAGACTGAAATATCGGTAAAGCTTTTCCTGCACGTCGTCGGCAAGATTCGATCTTTCGGTCGTTACGCCGAGCGCGAATCCGAGCCATTCGCAGACTTCGCGGAAATTGTTCCAGCTCATCGAGCGGTGTTCGACGATGCGGATCATTTCTTCGATCTGCTTCATTCCCGGCTTGGTGCACTGTTCGCTGCCGACGAATGAAATTACCGGCAGCGGCTCGTCCAGAAGTTTTCCGGCATCGAGCGTTCGGAGAACATATTCGTAGCGCGGCGCGATCAGCGGATGGCTTTCGCACATTTGAATGTAGGGCACGAGCCAGCCCCGGTAATGCCACGGCTTCACTTCATCGGACGCATACGGCAGTCGTCCGTTGTCAATCAAAAATCTGCCCAGTGCAGGGTTGCCGTATTGGTCTTCACGCGGGAAATGAACGTTTCGGGCGGCGAGTGCAAGCGATCTCAAAATATCGTGAACCGAATTTGTTTTTGAAACCGCTCTGCCCTCAACCATCTTTAATTCACCCCGGCAAATGCTTTTTCGCCTTTTCTGCTTCGACTTCGTTCGTGCCGGGCTTCCCAGAAATTCCAGTCGTAATCCTGATGACATTTTTCATCGCATAAGATCACGCGGCAGGTATTGAATTTCCCTTTATAAGTTTTCCGGTAAACGACCGCGTCGGCGGTGTGCCGGCGATTGCAGACCGTGCAGTTGCCCGCTTTCCCGAGCCGGTCGAATGTAAATGTTGAAAGTGCTGTAAAAAATCGGCATAATTGTTATTTCTCCAAAATTTGTTTTTCAAAAACGTTCTTTAATTATATTAACAAATATGACTATATTTGACAAATAACCGGAAGCATTTTCAAGACATTTTTGAAAATAGTTTCGAGCCGGAAAAGGTGAGGTTTCCGGACTCATCGCCGGTTATTCGATCCGCAGGTTTTCGCCTTTTTCGCCGAACGACGCGAAGTCGAGCGTTTCGCCGTCATCGAGGGCTTTTTTGATCTCTTTCAGATTCGGAACGAACTCGACGGTGCGGAACCGTTCGGGCAGTTCTTCGGGAAAATTAAGAAATCTTTCGCCGACGATAACCGGCGCGGACGCGTTCGACGCGCGGCGCAAACGGAAGCGGACGGTTTCGACGCGTTCGACATTGTGCAGGCGGAAGAAATTCAAAAGCACCCATTTGAGCCGCTTGACCTTGTTCTCGTCGAATTTGGCGAGCTTGGCGAACCGTTCGGCTTCCGCCTTGCGAGCCGCCCGGCGGGCTTCCAGATCGCGGATCAGACCGCAATACCCGTCGATCTTCGCATCGCGGTCTTTTTCGAGTCCCTTCAAAAATTCGTCGAGCTGCGCCTGCTGTTCGGGCGTGACATCGCCGTCAATTCCCTGCAGAAGCTCTTCGAGCGCGGAAAATTCACGCGAAATGTCGTAAAGCGTTTTCGCGGCGGTGGTTGTTCCGGCATCAGCCGGTTCCGATTTCGATTTTGTTTGTTTTGCCATAATTTTATGTATCTGCTGATTTATTTTTCATTGGTCTAAGTAAATGCTTAGACAATAATTAAAAAAATATCAAACGGAAAATTGACCGATCTTCACGCGGTCAAATTCCCGTTTGGGTTTCATTTTGAAAAGTATCGTGTTTCGTTCGATCTCGGCTGACAATTTATCATCAACCGATTTTTGTAATTCGTCAATCTGAAAATAAACGGTCGAAAGGGCAGCTCCGGCGGTCTCCAGTTCAGGAATGATTCCGCCGTCCGCTTCGGCTTTCAGCCGGTCGATCCGGTCGAGCGCGCTGCGCAGGTCGCGTTTGATTTGTCCGAGCGGAAAAACGGGGTTAAATCTGGTTTTCGGCATAAATTTTCAATTCCCTTTCGCTTTATTTTTATCAAAAATTCTATTATAATTCTACACAAGGCTGTGCATAAAGTCAAATTAAAAACAAGGTTGTGCATAATTATTTGACTTGAATTTAATAATTTGTTACAACGTGAGTGTCTATGGCAGAAACTTTAACAATTCAACAGGTTGCGAAGAAATTCAAAAAAGACCGTTCGACCATTCAGCGGTGGATCGAACGTAAGCTGTTCCCGAACGCTGAACTGAAAAGATCCCCGGTCGGAAGCTACTGGATCATTCCCGTTTCCGATACCGAAAATTTTGAAGTGCCGAAACCCGGACCGAAAAAACAAAAATGAAAATAATTGCTATCGCGAACCAAAAAGGCGGCGTCGGTAAAACCGCGACTTCCGTCAATTTAGCGGCAGGTCTCGCATCGAAGGGTTATAAAACCCTGCTGATCGACCTTGATTCGCAGCGGAATGCGACGAATACGCTCATTCCGCCCGAGACGATCACGACGACCTTAGCCGATGTGCTGGTCGGCGACAACAACCGGCAGCCGCTCGAAAACGCGATCTACGAAACCCCGATCGATAACCTCGATCTGGTTCCGGCGCATATCCGGCTGGCAAAGATCGAAAGGTTCATCGAGATCGAAGAACAGTTTCGCCTGAAGGACGGGATCAACAATCTGACCGATTACGATCTGGTGATCCTCGACTGCCCGCCGACGCTCGGGATGACCCTCACCCAGGCACTGCTCGCTTCGCATTACGTCATCGTTCCGATCGCCGCCGATTATTATTCGCACGAGGGCGTGATCGATTTGAACGAATCGCTTCAAAAAGCGCGCCGCGGTAATCCGCAGCTGCAGATTCTCGGTTATGTGATGACGCGATATGATTCGCGGATGCGCGTCGCCAAGGAATCGCTTCAGCTGACACAGGACAAATATCAAGAACTGGCATTCAGCAGCGTGATTCGCGAGCTGGCGGCAATCAAAACCGCGCCGGCGATGCGTTTGACGGTTTACGAATATGATCCGAGCGGCGACGGATCAGCCGACTATACGGCTTTTACCGAAGAAGTCGTGACACGGCTCGAACTCGAAAATACCGCCAATAAAGGAATTCATCTTGTCGAACAAACTTCTGCAAAGAAAAGGAAAGCTAGTTAATGACGACGAAAAAAGTCCCGAAAAACGAGAATAAACCGAAGCCGGCGATCCAGATCAACCGCAGCCGCGGTGGCGGCAAAAAGCGACCCGACCTTTTTGCGCGGTTACGCAACACCGAGCATCCGCTCGACAATCTGATCCCCGCCGGTGATGATTTGGAAACCCAAAATAATATTCTTGGAAACCCAAATGAAACACTTTTGGAAACCCAAAATAATATTCTTGGAAACCCGACTATTTCAGATTTGGAAACCCAAAATAATACTTTTGGAAACCCAAATAAAGCACTTTTGGAAACCCAAAATTTAGAATTTGGAAACCCGACCGGAAATAATTTGGAAACCCAGTCGAAAATTATTGGCGACCCAAAGATTCCGGATTTGGGAACAATTGCGCCCAAAGATGAAATTCGGGCACCCAAAGCCGAATCGGATTCGGGCACAATTAAACCCAAAGAAAAAAATTTGGGAACCCAAAATTCCAAAACTACCGAGGCTTACCGCAAATATGAAAAAGCCCGCTCGACGGCTTCCCTGCATATCCGCGCCGACGAAACGATCGTCAAGCGCGCACAGCACTTCATAGTCGAAAATAAAAAGGATATTCCGACGATGCGGGAGTTTTTCGAGCTGGCGGCAACCCTGTTAATGGATGAATTTGGGAACCCAAAAAATTCTAATTTGGGCGCAAATACACCCTATGATGATGGAAGATTAAAGATGATGTTTAAAACTAAGCCCTTCATCATTAATCTTTATCTCCGCTACAACTCGGTTTTCAACGAACTTTCGACCGCCGGCGGCAAGAAATGGGCGGCGCGCTGGTCGCCGCGCGACGACGAAGCCGCCGTCCGTTACAACGACATTCCGCCGGCGATCCTCGAACTCGGAATATTGCAGACCCAGCTGCAGAAAGGTTTCGGCACGAGCCGCATCCAAACCTTCAAATATTACACGGACGAGATCGAAAAAGTTCTGGTTTCGGGAGTTTCGGACGAAATGCTGGTGACAATTTTGACTTATCACCGGCAGCTCTGGACAAACCAGACGGGCAGGGAAGTCGATCTTGGATTTTTAGATATGGAGAAAATGCCCAATGAAAATAAACTTTAACGATTGTCTTTTTAGAGGTAATCAAACTGCCGTCAGCATTCCCGATGAGTCATCCGCAGAGTACATCTTTGACCGAACAGGTTTTGAAAATAATATTCAAGGTTTAATGGTCAGAGATTCGCAAACACTCATTGGACGCTTAGGCTTACCAACAGACACCGATCCTGAGCTGTTAAAGAAACTCTTCGAAGATCCGGAGGGCTTATTAAAATTGTTAACCAGCCTGCAAGCGGAGCCGACTGAAGCAAAACAGGAGATAATCAAACAAAGCAGCTTCGTCAAAAATTTAGGGATTGCCAGCGATTCAATAACGCTGGTTACACTGGTTTATAACATTGCGACCAGTAAGAACTTACCGGCTTTAATAACTTTTTTGAGCGGCTACTTGGCAACCGGTTAGTTGTGTTCTAAATTTTCTCGTGCGCCTCGACCATCGCCATCGCCAGCACCCGCACCATCTCATTGAACGAGCGACCGCTCTCTGCCGCCAGGTGATTGATCCGCGCTTCTTCATCTTCGGAAAAGATATTGTTCGTTTCGATCCGCCGCGTTCCCTTGCCGGTTAAAAGCCAGTCCACCGAGCAGCCCGATTTCAAACTTATCCAGAGCAGCAGCTCACCGACGGGCAGACGGTCGCCGTCGGCATACGGTTTGACGGTCATATCGGTAACGCCGAGCCGGCGGGCGATCTCGGCGTTCGAAGCGTGGTTAAAAGCCTCTTTGAAGCGTCGCGCGAAGTCGCGCTTGATCTGCGCCATCTCGTCATCGGAAAAACGTTCCTGCGTGCGCGAACGCGGCTCCCCGGACATCTCCGATAACGGGAGTCGGTCTTTTATTTGTTCTATTCTGCCGGTCATAACGAATCCTCGGAAGTTTATCTTGACCGCAAAGCCTGTTCGGGATAAACTTTAAATGGAAAAGTCTTGTGCCGAACAGTCGCCGTATGGCGTGCGTGCCGAAAGGATAGGAACAAGACTTTTTGTCTTCAAATATTTCAATCAACAGTTTGAATCGCAGGCAATTCCCGGAAAACGATTTCCTTATTTTTGATGTTGCCCTTATCGACCGGGCGCAGCTGCTTGATGTCGTAGCCACCGGATTCGGGTTCGACCTTGAAAAGTCCGGTCGGTTTAAGAACATCGCCGGTTGACCACCCGATCCGCAGATAATAAGTTTTGCCGGCTTCGAACTCCATCTCGATGCCGCCGAATTTTTTATTCTTCAGACGGAAGGTATGTTTGCCCGGTTCGACCATTACGATGAAATACCGTTCGGGACGTATCTCGGCGATTTCCATATCATCGAGAAAGACGGGTTTTTTAACCCGTCCGAGCGTGGTCGTCGCGGCGAGCGAATAGAAATAAACGATCGCATTACCAGTCGTTTCCGGTTTGTTTTCGTTCTGGGCAAAAACTGCCGTCGCAAAACTGCCCAAAATCAGAAAAAAGAGCATGATGATTTTCATAAAATAATTCACCTCAGATTTTTTCGGTATCGTAAATATATTTACGAATTTTCAAAAGTTCCGCCGGGTAACCGAAATCATCCTGAATTTCGCCGTAAGTTGCGGTTTCAACGAGAGAACAGGGAATCAGCGCGACTGCGGCGATAAAATTTGCCTCGGCATCGTTTTTCCGGCGCATGACAGCCGAAAAATTACTCGTTTCCGGCGCGTGCAGGAGAAAATGCCCGATCTCGTGCCAGAACACCCAGTCGCGCCAGCCCGGCTGAAGTTTAGGATTAACGAGCATGAATACATAATCCTTATAAAACTGAAGCCGTCCGAATTTTCGCCGCCGATCCTCGACGATATAGATCGAATTCGCCGCGCAGAACGCGCGCGCTTCCGGAACGCCGAGCACGCGCGTGTTCCAGTTTTCGATTTTCCGGGCGGCAAGCGCCGCGATCATCTTCATATTTCGAGCGGCACGACACGCAGCGATCTTTGATTTTCCGACTGAAACCGCGCGAACCCGACAACCCGCCCGAGCAGAATGACATCACGGACATCGAAGACGCGGCTGTGCGGCAAGTATCTGTATTTCAGGTGGATTTTCTTTGTTTCCCAATCAGCAAAATAGAACCCGTAAAAGGCACTGCCGTCCGCTCTTAGTTTGAGCGCGATCAAATCGCCCTCGGCGATTGCAGAGATGTCCGCGCTTTCAACGACAAGCATGTCGCCCGCCTCGATCCCGTATTCGGAAAGGCGATTCGACCCGGTTTCGACGATCGAGATTTTTCCTTCAGGGCGGTTCATTTCTTCGGCAAAGGTCAACGCGAGACCATCGAGAAACTGCAGCTGTCCGCCTTCGCGGTAAATTTTCAAGATGCAGATTTCGCGCAGTTCGGTCGCCAACGTAGTGCGCAAACGCGCGTTTACCGCCCCGCTCCCCGTTTCCCGCTCCCCGAACTGAAAAGCACGCGCGTAACCATCGAGCGCTTCCTCGACCCGACCGAGCCGCACGAGACATCGAATTTTCGTTTCGAGAGCTTCGATCAGATAGGCGTAATACTCGGTTTGTTCGAGCGCGGCAACGGCTTTTTCGGCGTAATGCAGGGCGAGCGGGAAGGCTTTCTGATCAAAACTGATCTGCGCCATCGTATCGAGAATGCCGCCCATTTTATACAGATCGCCGAGTTCCTCGGTAATCGCCAGCCCGCGGACGGAATGTTCGAGCGATTTTTTGATATTGCCTTTTTTCTGGTAGAGGCGCGCGATATTGTTTTCAAGCGATGCCAGATACGGTTTATGATCAATTTTTGTAAAATAATCCCGACCGGTCAGCAGATTTTCCAGCGCGGCATCAAATCTTTCGAGATTCTTTTGCGCGAGCCCCAGATTAGTATAAAAACAGCTTTGCAGATAAATATTTCGCGTAAGTTTGAAATTCGGCTCGAAGAATTCGAGCCGCCGCACGGCAGCGGCAAAATCACCGGCGTTCAGATTAACGATTGATTCGATGATCAGCGCGTGCAGATAAACATAATCGATCTCCGGGTGATCGAAACTGAAATGAAGCCACGCTTCGGTATTGCTTTTATTGCCCATCCGCGAATAGGCGAGCGCCAGATAATTGGCGCATTCGCGCTGACGGAAAGTGTTCTTCGTTTCGTCGAAATAGGAAAAGGCTTCGGTTATCAAATCCTTCGACTTTTCCTGCAATTCCTTTTTCGAAATTCCGTAAAACCCGTAAAGCGCGCCGCAGCGCAACAATAGCTCGCCGATTTCATTTTTACTTAAACCGGAAATGTCGGGCGGCGCGTCCGGCAGCCGGTAATCCCAGAATTCGGCGAGTTCGATCAGTCCGGATTCAAAGTTTCCCGTAAACTCGGCTTTTAATGCGGCGCGGCAAATGTCGGAGATGTTAGGAGCGATTTTTAACATAAAAATATTGAAATTCCTGTAAAATTAATAGTTTCTACGAATTTTCCCCCTTGATAAACAAATAAACACTTGGAGAAAAAAATGAAAAAATTATTTGCGATTTTTATGCTGACCGCAATTTTCAGCCTTTCCGCTTTCGCTGAAGGCGATTTACCGGTCGGTAACCGCGACTGTAAGCCAACGCAGCAATGCTTGTTCGATCCGCACGGCACGCTGCCGGAACCGGTCGAAAGCAAAACCGCTGATCTTCTCGTCACGTTCAAAACGTGGTTCGAGAGAATTTTCGGCTAAAGCATAATTTCATTTTCAAATAATTCGGGCGTTTCCGTTATTTTAGCGGAACGCTCGAAGTGTGTTCTCAGCCTTCCCGGTGAAAATCTTTTTTGGTGATATGGATTTTAGTTTCGCCCGACTCGTTGATGGTCGCGTCGTTCCCGGCGAGCTTCAATTTTTCTTCTTCGCCGATTCGTTCCAGTTCGCGTTCGAGCAGTTCGATCAGGTAATCGGCGCGGTCGCGGGACTCCTCGGTCTTTAATCCTTCATACGCAAAATCGATCGAAGACAACCGTTCGTTTGAAAACGGTTTGATATTGACCTGCCCGGCAACCAAATGCCTTCGCGCGTCTTCAGTTTTGACGTTCAACGCCTTGGCGATCTTATCAATGCTGCTCATGCGCGGTTGCGTAACTTTTCCGGCTTCCAGGAGACTGATGTAGTTTTTACTGACGCGCGCCAACTCAGCCAGCTCGGTCTGATTTAAGCCGCGTTTTTTTCGTTGGCTGGTCAGCCATTGCCCGAAATCTTCATTCATTAGATTAGTCAAGTTAAATTTTACACTAAATTTGTCAACTTCAAATTTATTTGCGTCAAGTTTAATTTGACTTTGCGCCGTGATCTGAACCATAATAACTATCCGAAATGAAAATTAGTCCTGAAAAATTAAAGAAAGCGCGCGGGAATTTATCGCAAACCGCTGTTGCCAAACAAGTTGACCTGACTCGCCAGCAAATCTGGAACTACGAGAACGGACGATCAGTTCCGCCGGTGCCGGTTCTTCTGAAACTTTTGACGATCTATCAGATCAAATTCGATGACGTTATGGATGATAAAGTTTTGTCTAAAACGTCAAATTTAATTTGACAATCGTAAAATTTAATTTTACACTGGCAACTAGATTAAATTTGTTTTTGAAAAAAATCAAGGTGAGAACGAAAGAAAAATGGCACTGACCGAATTACAGAAAGCAAAACGCGGAACGTCGCACGGCAATGTCCGCCGCGGATTGAAAGCTCATCAGACGAAGATTGAAAACGCGCGGCGCGTCCAGACTGCGATGCGCGAGGTCAATGCATCGCTTTCCACTTACGAATCTTTTCAGAGGGAAACTTACGGCGGCGCAGTTACGCGGACGGTTTTAAGAACGCCGCGCCGCGCCGACCTCGGCGACCCGCAAGTGATCGATGCGGACAAAGCCCGGTTTGAATGTTCCGGCTGGGCGGAACTGACCGAAACCGGCGGCACCGAATTCGAAGGATTCGAAGGCAAACAGATTCGTTATCTGTTGACGCTCGACGGGATGTTTCTGTTTCCGAGTTTTACAGGCGCGTTCGGCGAACTGCTCGATGCCGGATGCTCGATTCGCACGAAACTGGCGGTTTATTCGCTCAAGGAAAGAATTGTGAAAAAAGTTTAAAGCGTAACGTAGCGGTGAAGGTTTGGCATGCTTGGCGGCTCGCAAACCTTCACCTCTTCAAAACCACATTCTGTATAGGAGAATGGGAAATGAATTACAAAGATTCTAAATTGCTCGAAGATTTTGAGCAAATCCGCAAACGCGAAGAGAAAAATTTGCAGGCTCTCGAAGCGCTTCGCCAACAGGCGGACGCGAATTTACCCGAAATAGAAAAAATCGCCGAAAACAGCCGGAACATCGTCCGGTCGATTGACGAGATCGTTCGGCGAGCTGACGAAAAACAACGGAGGAAAAATGAAAGTAATCGTAAAAATCAACGGAAAAGAGGAATTTGAAACGAGCGATCTGACAGAACTTGAAAACCTGACCGACCGGCTCGACCGCGAGGGTGCCGATTACGATATTCAATTCGAGAAAAAATGAAGGCATCGGCGCAAATCGCAAAAATCGACCACGAGCTGTGCGAACTCGGCAACTGGCTGGCGAGACTCGTTTTTCTCGAAAAGCTCTGCCGGTCGGAAAAGGTGCTCAAAATGCTTGCCGCGCAAGAGCATTTTATCCGGCTTCGGATCACGCGGGCGCAGGCTGAAATCCGGGCGCTCGAAACGGCGTATTTCGCCGAGATCCAAAAGCAAAGGCGAGACGCGAAATATCCGCCGATCAAGGCAAAATTATTGAAACTGGAGATCATATGAGCAAACCGATAATCAGACCGTTACCGACCGAAAACAAAATCAGGCACTGGGTGGATAACATCATCACGCCGGAACGCGCCGACACCGAAGCCCCGCTGCTCGCGAAACTTCTGCTGACGGTTTCCGATGCGGACAACGACGATCTGCATCATCTGGCGGTCACGGGCGCGAAACACGCGTTTACGAAAACTTCCGGGTTTCAGGAAGCATTCGAGAATTTCGCGGATCTGCCGAACACGACCCGACCGCAGAGAGTTATTGAAACGAAAAGGGAAGGGAATCCGGAAGTCATCGAATTTGAAAACGAACAGTAAAAAAGCGGCTGATTTTCAGCCGCTTCAAAAAAACGAAATAAATCATCTTTTTGATTTTCACAGCAGGAGAATACACCAATGACCGCAAAAGTTCAAGCTATGACACCGAATTTCAACACGGATTTCGGGCGGAAGCTCGCCGCGCTGAAAATGCCCGTGCCGACCGGGCAGATCAAACAGCGCGAAGGCTGGCGCGATAAGCAGGGCAATCCGCATTTCGTGGATTATGTCGAATGGCATACGGTCGCCGACATTCTCGACGAGATCGCGCCGAAATGGTCGCATTCCGTTCGTGATATCCGCGAGATCGGCGACATCCTGACCGTCACCGTTGCAATCACGATTGACGGCATCACGCGCGAAGGCATCGGAACCGGCGCGGTTTCGACCGAACTCGGCATCAAGAAAGCCGAACACGACGCGCTCAAACGGGCGGCGGTCAAATTCGGCATCGCCCGCGAGCTTTACAAAAAGGAAACCGAGATCATCGAGCGCGAAGGCGCGGCAGATTTTCATTCCGCGGACAAGCCGCGAAATCCGGTCGCCCGCGGAATGAACGATTTCGTGACTGCGAAACAGCTCGGCATGATCCGCGGCATCTGCCGCGAACTGAATCTCGACCCGGACGAAGAATGCGTTTCCGAGATCGACTGCCGGATTGACGAGCTTTCGCGGCGCGTCGTGGTTTATCGGACATCTGCAGGATTTGCAGAAGGGAAGCGGGACATCGAAAACGGATTACCCCGCCGATTCCGGCAACATCAGGGATTTTCCGAAACGACAAAACGACTTTGCCGTTACCGATTTTTGAAAAGTTTCGCCCTTGAGTAAGGCGAAAAGCGGGCATCGCATTGCCCTCCTTTGACTTGCGCGGCGGTTTTCAATGTTGATCGCCGGTGAGCCTGACGGAGCGGAAATTCCAAGTATCCCGGAAACCGCTCCCTTTTTTAAGGTGAATTTTTATGACCAATTACACGATTGAGGATTATTGGATCGAACGCGGTGCTTATTATCTGATTCGCCCCTACCGGTGGTTGAAGGCGGTGTTCGAGAGGCTTCAATGAATCTTCGGGCTGAGCATCACGATCTATGCGGAATTCTGAAAAACCTGTCTTCAAACCTGCGTTTTTTCTTCAGTCGTCCCCTTCAAATGCGTGATGCTTCGCCGGGCGATTCATCGCTTGCGCGCCCGGCTCCGGTCGGGAAGAGAGACCTCCAAGGAGGTAATTTTGAAAGGAGCTGTAGGCTTCAAAGTTGTGATTTAACCGGGCGGATTCGGCGGAAATTCGTGTTGGATTCGTCCGGATTTTTTCAACTTTTCAGAAAGATTATGGGATTAGAACTTGTAGAACAGCCGGACCGAAAGAATGAGATAAAAATCGATCTCGAACGCCGCTGTATCTTGTGCGGCGACGAGGGAGCGACGGGCAATCATTTCTGCCTGCGGTGTTCGGCTGATTCGCTGAATTTGAAAGTGCCGCTGCCGCACGAGTTCCGGAACGATGACGGTTTCGACATAGATTTTCTGTTGTCGGCGGAGCTGGCACAGATCGGGAGGCGGCTGATCCGTCATTACGAGGAAGATTTTCACCACCTCGCCGAACTTGAAATAGATTATTTCTGGAAGAAGACCGGCGGCGGCGCGGGCGGTAAAAATACGCTCGGGAAATGCAAAAAAGTTTCCGGGACGGAGAAATATTATTCGCAGAAGGATTTTCTGATCTGGGTCGCCGCCGACAACTGCTATCAATTCAATTATTACCAGTTCACGGCACTTATATTTCACGAGCTTTGCCACGCGCACTCGGTCGCCGGAAAAACCGAGATCAGAAATCACGATTTCGAAGGTTTCGGCAGGGAAGTCCTGCTTTTCGGCTCCTGGAAATCCGACATCGTGATGATGGATGTTGCCTTTAAATTGGCTTTTCAACCGAAGCTTTTCAAAAAGTGAATAAGAACAAATCCAAAAAATTGAAGGCGGTTTACGATAAAGTCCCCGAAGTTAATTGCAAAAATCTGTGTGCCGACTTTTGCGGTGCTCTCGGTATGCAGCACGGTGAGTGGCAGGAGATTAAGAAATTCGCCGGAAGCGAACCGAAAATGCATCCCTTGACGCTGACCTGCGGTTTTCTCGATAAAAATCACAGGTGCGCGGTTTACCGTGTGCGTCCGATGATCTGCCGGATTTGGGGAGCGGTCGAGAACAATAAATGCCGACACGGCTGTGAGCCGGCGGACGGTCGTTTCTTAACGATTCGCGAAATGCTGAAACTTTTCGCCGAGCTGCGCCGCGTTGCCGGCGAGGAAGTTAAATACAATTGTCCGCAAACGCTTTTTGAGAAGGAAAAAAATTTGCGCGCCTCGGGAAAATTCGAGGCGCTGCGAAAACAGATTTTGATCAATCAATGACCGATAAAAAGCAAAATTTAGAAACGAATACGGTTTTCTGCCTGAACTGTCAGGAAATAACCGCCATCGTCGCAGATGAAGGCTATCGCTGTGCGGACTGCGGCGAGCAGCTCTGCGTCGAATGCGGATGCACCGAAAGCGAGTCTTGTGCCGGGGGCTGCGACTGGGCTGAACCGGGACTTTGCACGGAGTGTGAAAATGAACGAAGAAAATAAACCGCGGCGCTGCGCCCGGTGCGAAAAATTGATGGATACGAACGAAAGCGGCGTGTATTGCCGTTTCTGTATCGGGAGAAGGGATGCCGTATAGCGTTTCGCAGATGTTCTGCCTGATCGTTTTTGCGACCGTGCTGTTGCTTCATCTCGATGCCTTTCACAATCAAGGGGGAAATTCGGGGATTTATGACGGCAAATCCTGAACGGGAAAAAACGGACGAGTGCGTAACCGCGTTTCTGACGGCGCAGAACAGCCGTCTTTCGGGCGCGGCGTTCAAGATCGTCTTTGAAATTACGATGCGCTGGCGGTTTGCCGAAACGGACGTGGTGAAGATCTCTTACGAGGCATTCGAGGACGAAACCGGTTTGTCGCGCAATACCGTCCGTGCCGGCATCGCCGAAGCGAAAACGAACCGCTCGATCTTTCAGACGAGGGTTTCGGGCAGATTCGCTTACCGTCCAAATATTGCACCCGTCCAAATATTGCACCGTCCAAATATTGCACCCGTCCAAAAATCGGACGGTGAGAAACTTTTCGAGCGGTGGGCGGTTCTCTTCCCTTCGCCGGAAGCTTTCGACGAAGGGAAACGCGGGATCGCCGAACGGATCTTGAAGGTAAAAACCTTTGCCGAATGCGTTCGGGCAGCCGAGGGCTACACCTTGCGGGATTCGGAAACCGCTTTCGAGGAAATTTTTAAGACCGCGGAATCGGTCGAGCAGGGAATTATTTTATACGAATTTTTAGAAACTTCGGAGGAAGAAACTTAAATGGGAGACAAACTGGCGGGCATCCGCCTTTTCAGGATCAACGCGGATGTGCTCGTGCTGGCGCGAAAAACGCAGCCGACCGCCGAGGTCAAGGAATTTTACGAGCGCGTCGAGCAGATCGAAGCCGATCAGGTGCAGATCGTTTCGTTATACGACAAGACCGGGCAGGACAGGTTCGAAACCTTCGCCGACATCATCGAGCGGTCGGAGTTCGACCACGGGCGGCTGCCGGTAATTTTGTGAGTTTTATGGCATTTTATGGATAATTTTCGCCGGAGTCCTGACCGGCGTGTTCGGAATTTTCGGTTACCTGATATTCGTGACCGCGAAAGCCTTTTATTCGCCGTCGCGCGACGACTGAAGCCGCTATCTGTGAAAGAACCGATATGTTTGAGCGAGCCATGCACGCAGAATGCACCGTAAAAAAGGAGCGAGCCGTACAAACAGACAGAACCGATTGAATGGAGCGAGCCGAGATATTTGAGAGTCCCAAACACCTTGAGCGAGCCGAGTATTTGGATAGAACCGATAATCTTGAGCGAGCCGAAAAACAAGACAGGACCGACGAACCTGAGCGATTTTAATTTTTGAAAGGAGAATTTTTTAATGTCAGAAGCAGCTGCGGCTTTCGAGCCGATTATGAAATTAACGAACGATTTAAAGGATGCGTCCCGCATTTTGACGCAGACCGAAGCGCGTTTTCTGGTAGATGCCTATTACCAGATGCAGCACGACCGAATCCGCGCCGCCAACCAGGTCAAATCAATGAGCCGATCCGGCGAGCCGTGTTCGGTTCTCGACTGGCTTTCCGACCAGACGGCGACGCTCGAAAAACAGGTCAACCGCGCGCTGACCGCCTACGCCGAAGCGGATTTCGTCGGGCGTTGGGCGATGAGCATCTGCGGCATCGGCGGCGTTCTGTCAGCCGGTCTGCTCGCGCACATTGACCTCGAACCGTGGCGGTGTTGGCGCGTCAACAAAATGAAGCCGAAATGCGGCGAAGCCGAGCCGTGCACCGCCCGCTGCGGACGCGAGCGAATAAATACGGTCGGGCATATCTGGAATTTTGCGGGCGTCGCGCCCGGCGTGAAATGGAACAAGGGCGAAGTCCGACCGTTCAACGCGAAATTAAAGGTTTTAGTTTGGAAAATCGGACAGAGCTTCGTTAAAGTTTCGAGCAATAAAAACGATTTTTACGGGAAGATCTATCTTCAGCGCAAGCAATATGAAACGGCGAAGAACGAAAATGCCGATTATTTGGAACAAGCCGTGCATCAGCTTGAAACGAAAAAATACGGTAAAAACACCGAAGCCTATAAGCATTTGAGCGACGGGCGGCTGTCGCCCGGACAGATCCAGCAGCGGGCGGAACGTTACGCCGCGAAATTATTTTTAGCGCATTGGCATGAGGTCGCTTATCGTCATCGGTTCGGTGAAATGCCGCCGAATCCGTATCCGATAGCAATTTTGAATCACAGCCATCGTATTGAAGTGCCGAATTACCCGTTTTGAACCGGCGGAATTGCCGGTTCAAATTAGGGCGAGTGAACCGAACAAGCTGAACGAACCGTTCCAAATGAGTGAGCCGAGTATATAGACAGAACCGAGCTGCTGAAGCGAGCCGATGACGAAGAAAGAACCGCTTTATAGGAGCGAGCCGAAAAGCTCGATAGATTCGATTAAAAGGCGCGAACCTAAGTAGCTGACAGTTACGATCATTGCGAGTGAGCCGAAAAGTAAGAAAGAACCGGATATGGTGAGCGAACCGAATGTAGTGACAGTTTCAGAGAGTGGAAGTGAGCCGAAAAAGAAGACAGAACCTTTCCAAAAAGAGTGTTTTTTTAATGGATTTATTTGAAGACCAGCTCGCCGAATACCGGCTTTACGATGCGCAGCGTTTGCGTTTCGTTCCAATCGCGCCGGCGCGATTGACCAATGAAGAACTGCAGGCGGCGAACGATCGCTTCCGGAAAGCGATGTGCGGTCACCTGCAGTGGAAATCCGAAGCTGAATTAAAACCAAGGAGCTACACGATAAAAAAATGAAAATTAAGGAAAAAATAAAAATTCGTATTTTGGTGTTTTTGTTCGCGCTGGCGTTCGGCGTGATCGTTGCCGACGCGCAAAAAGGCAATCCGGTTTGCGATGATCCGGCATCGATCGAAGGCTACGTGCTCGATTTTTTCGACCGCCCGCTGCCGAATGTGGTCATGACGCTTGATGCCGAGTTCGGTGCTGTCCGCACGACGCGCACCAATTCGTTCGGCTTTTATCGCTTCAATGGGCTTGCTCCCTGCGCACTGCACGTCGTCCGCCCGGTCAACCCGAAATTCGTGTTCGAGATGGATCGCTATTATTTCTGGGCGGACTCGAACGCCAGTCACGTCTGGTATTTTTACGTTTTCAATTTTTAAGCTGTTTGTATGAGCAGAAAAACCGGTTTTGAAATGATGGACGAAATGACGACGGACGACGTGCGCGAGCTGATGCGCGTCAACTGGCTGGCGAAAGCCGACCGCAAGAAAAAGGAATTCTGCTACCGCATCAAGGATATTCTGCTGAAAAAATATTCCGTGTTCGACGGCTACGACCTGCAGGAATTCACCCGACCGTGCTGGATAGATGAGGAAGTCGGTCCGTGGGACGATTTATATTACGCCGGCGAAACCTATTCATGGCACGAGCATATTCTCGAACGCCGCCTGATTCTCGACGCGGTGTTTCACCGACCGACCGAGCATTTTCGCTATTCGGACATAAAAGATCATGCCAAGCAGTCGGCGGGCTTCGAAGAGATGCTCGCCCTCTGCCGCGAGCAAAAAATCGAGGGCACTCAGGAACCGCCGGAAGATTTCCAAAATGCGGCGGGCATCCGCGCGCTGCGCCGCCTGGTTCATAAATTCAAAAATGTTTTGCGGCAGGAAATTCCGAAGCCGCCGCGCCCGAAATATCCTTTTCTGAAGGTCAGGCGTTATTCCTATTCCGGTGAGTTCAATAACTTTCACATTCGTGTGCCTTCATCGGTTGCGGTCTGTTCGGGATGCGGCGCGAAGCTCGTGACGGAAATTTCAAACTGGCATCTGCTCAAGATCAAACTCGGAATTTTTCAGGAAGTTCGCCGGGTATTCTGCGATTCGCATTTTAATTACGGGCAGGGCGGCTGGCTGAAGCCCGAATGCCGGGAAAGCCTCAGCCAGACAAGATACGAATGGCGATCCTACGGCAGGGAACCGGGCTATCAGACGGAAAAACGAATCGTTTCGGAATGGACACTTGAGTTTTTCACCGAACACCTTGAGGAATTTACGGAAGAACTCGGGCTTGCCGAATGGTTTGAAAAGAACGCGCACGAGTTTGCGGAGGTAAAGGTCGAAGTAATATGAATTGCCGCGAATTATGCGAGCTTCTGCATCACGATTATGATGACGCGCCGGACGGCGGCTATTTATGCACCGAATGCGGAGATTTTATCTGGCATCTGCCGGACGATGACGACGACGAAATGAAAACGGATACGCTTTTACGATTTGAAGGACTTTGAATTGTCCGAAGTATAGGAAAGCGTTCGGGCGCAAGTTTTACAGAGAAAAAGTTTTTAGGAGTGAATACGAAAATATGATCAAAGAAAAACAATTAAAACCAAGTGATTTTTCGGAAACATTTCCATTCGACAGTATTTTCCAAAAATCTGAACCTGAAACAATTATCAAAAATTGTTTAATTATCTTGAAGAGAACAGGTGATATTTGGCGCGATTTAAGTTGGGAAGAATACGAAACCGAACGCCGCAAGGACGGTAATTTTTCCTACGCTGAAAAAGCCTATTTCAGCGAAATTATCGATTACATTCACCCCGAACGAATCGGAATAATTTCGCCGAAATATAAGCGAATTTGGAAAGGAGAAAATTTATAAAAATAACAATTGAAAACGATAAAACCAAGGAGCCTTCTTAATTATGAACAAGCTTTTAGTTCAACTCAGGCAAATCGGTAAAAAGGTTTCGCCGCTTAAAAAGGAAATTGACGAAAGAAATAAAAAGATCGAGGCTGCCATTGAGAAACTTTCTTTTACGTCGGGAATTCCAAAAGAAATCATTCGAATTCAATTTAACGCGATTACAAAACAGTATGAAAAATGAAATAGAAATCGGCTCAAAAATTAGCTTCGATCTGCGTGAATTTGAATATGACGAAGATAAATTTCCGAATGGGATTGACGCGGATTACACCATTAAAGCATATGACGGCAGATACGCGATTGCGACCAAACCTTGCCCGGAACACGAAACCGTCTGGTATTCGATCATTGATTTTGAAGAGGGAATCAGAGGGCAAAACAACCTTGTATTCAATATGTATGATTACACCGAACAGGAAGATATTGACAAATGTTTAGCCGATCTGCAGAGCGGGAAAATAGAAATTAGCCGGCGAAATCGCGTGAATCTTTCGACTTTCGAAGGTTAAGAAATTTAGGAAAAAGATTATGAAGCCTGAAAACGATCTGATTAATATGCTGAAGGTTTCCGACCGCCAACTCGGTATCATCCGCGAGGCTCTGGAACTCTATGACCGTCTTTTGATGGGGCAGATTGACAGCGAGCTGCGGTCGCTTTTCGCGTTCAAAAAAGATTTCGACCGGGAAAAGCTTCAGAGTTTATGCCGCGAAATAAAATCACTGATCTTTCCCGAACTTCGATGGAACGAATATTACGGTGTCGGCTGGGACGATACTCTGCGTCAGCAGAATTCGCAGATCGCCTACGAGATGGAAGCGATGATCCGCCACAGCTTGTGGAAACGGCGGCAAGTCGAAGGCAAAAAAGAAAGCTACACGACCAGCGCGTATTTGCCGCTGCATTATTCCGATCAACCGTTTATTAAATTGGAAAAGGAAGAGCCGCCTTTCACCCCCGAGAAAAGCGGCTCTCCTGAAACCAAATAAAAACGGAAGTCTCTATTTTGGTTAAAGGAATAATAAAGCAAAACGTTTTTTTGTCAAATAGATACGGATTTTGAATATGAATAATACCGAGAACGAAAATCGTCATTTTATCGAGTTTTTACTGACCGAGATCAAGCTCGACACGTTCAGCAATAATCAAATCGCTAACGTCGACTTCGACCTCGTCGATCGAGGCGAAAACGACCGCGTGAGACATCCGCGAACTTTATATTTCAAATGCGATGCCGCGAAAGTTCAGGATAAATCGATCAATACGGTCTGGAAGATCGAGTTTCAGATTTTCGATTACGGGATCGTTTTTGCCGATAAAACCTTGATCGAAAAATTCGGCATCGTTTCCGGATATTTTACGCAGTCTTTCGAGATCGCGGCGCGGCTCGGAAAGCGCGCTTCACCTGGTAAAAAATAAAACGCGTTAGAACGCGACCGGTTTTAGTTTAGAAAAATTTCCGCAATTTCGGCGGCGCGCTATTTTTGTCTTTAAATATGTCGATAACACCACATCCTTCAGCACTCAAAGATTGGCACACGGTCAAGCCGTCTTCGTTCGCAGCGTTTATGCTGATGTGCGAAGTACACGATTCGCGCGAGCCGGATGTCTGGCTCGACGAAGCCAAGGCGAAAGAATACGGGATCGAGCGCACGGCATATTATTTCGCCTTCCAGCAGCTTCAGCAGGAAAACTGGATCGAATTTTCACGCCGGGAAAACGGAAAAAAACGCTGGAAGATCATCAAAGGCAGCGCCGGAAAATCCGCAAACGCGGACAATCCCGCTCAAAACGACCCGCCGACCCCCGATTTCGACGATGAAAAATCCGCAAACGCGGACTATTTACCCGAAAATGAAGAAAATTTGTCCGCAAACACGGACTTTCAATCTAAAAAATCCGCAAACGCGGACTTTGAGAGCGGCAAAAATCCGCAAACGCGGACTTTAAAATCCGCAAACGCGGACTCCCCTTTAAAGGATGAGGTTTTAAAAGAAGAAAGTTCTCAAGATTCTGAAGAATCTTTCGAGGAGGTGGGAGAGCCGCCGCCGGACGATCTGCCGGAAAAAATTCCGAAAATTCCGAAAAAGCCGCCGAAACCGGAAAAAACGCGTTTGCCCGATGATTATCCGCTGACGGCAGAAATGCGGAAATGGGCGGAAGTTAATCTTCCGGGTCTCGCCGTTGACGAAGCACATGAGAATTTTATCGAGCACTGGTCGAACCGGACGGATGCCAAAGCCGAAAAAGTGGACTGGTCTCTGACCTGGAAAAAAGGAATGCGTCTGGCAAAAAAATGGCAGGACGAAGACACCGCCGGCGGTCGTTTCAAACCGGCGGAACTAAGGAGTAAAAACGATGGAAAAAAACACGGAAACACAGGACTTTCAGACGAGGAATGGCATCGCCGAAACGCCCATCTCATCCCGCCGGCGGATTGAAATGCCGTCCGTGCAGGAAATGATCGTGAACGACAAATTCGGGAAAAATTTTATGGCGAACATCGAGCCGAAAATTGACGAGGAAAGCGGGTTCTGCGGCTTGTGCTTCGGCGCTGGCATGGAGATCGTTCCGGGCAAAGGCGCGCGACTTTGCCCGCAGTGCCGACCGGCGAAAGCGCGGGAAAAGCTGATCGCACGGATGCCGCCGAAAATTCGCCGCTTCGGGATTCCCGAATTGCAGACCTTCGCGCCGCGGCGCGACCTGCACCCGACGCCGGAGATCGCGCAAAGAATTTTCGATGAACAAACGAAAATTCTCGCCCGCATCCGCGCGAACCCGTTCGGAAATTTTTATCTGGCGGGCATCAACGGCTGCGGGAAAACGACGCTCGGCTACATGATCCTGCTCGCCGCGCTCGGCGCGGGCAGAAAATGCGTCGCCGTTACGCTCTCGGATCTGCTCGAAGAGTTCAGGGTCTATTCGGTCGCGTCGGGCGAGGAAAAGCAACGGAACAAACCGTGCATTCTGCCGGAAGATCTGCGTCAGGAAAAGCGCCCGTATTCGATCCTGATCGACGAGGTCGGAAGTCCGAAGGCTTCGGAGTACCGCGGCGAGATGTTCTTTAACCTGCTCAACTCGGTTCAGAATTTCGGTCATCAGCTGATCGTCACGTCGAACAAGCGCGACCGCGATTTTATCGAAAAATGGAACGCGTTCGACGATACGCACGGCGATTCGATCTCGCGCCGGTTATCGGAAAACGCGACGGCGATGCGCTGTTTTATTAACTAAAAATCTGGAGAAAAAGAGGAGAAAAGTTATGAAAAGAGAAAAAATCGATCCGGCGAGAGTCGAAGACCTCGCTGCTGAAGGACTTTCCGATCTGGCGATCAGCGTCGCGCTCGGGATGAACCGCAGTTTCGTCGCCGTGCGAAAAGCGAAGGACCCGGAATTTGCCGCCGCGCTCGAGCGCGGCAAAGCCCGACGCGCCGCGCAATTCAAAAAAGAGGAACCGGTCAAAGTTTCGGCTGAACAGACCGAACCGGAAACCGACGACGAAAGCACGCTCCGGGAGCTGACCGAAACGGAATTTTACGAATACGGCAAAGAAAAATTGACGCACACGGATGTCGCTTCGCGGACCGGGCTGCCGAACGTCATCGGCGTGAGCCAGCTTTACAAGCGTTTTCCGGAACTCCGCGCGGCATACGAGCGCGGCAAGAACGGACTGCCGTTCGAGGACGATGCCCAGCCGACGGCGTTCGACGAAAATCTGCTCGAAGCTCATTTCGACAGCGTCGCGCAGAAAAAATTGTTCTTTTTGCGCGATATTGCCGGACATCTCAAAGTGCCGCCGCAAACCAGTTACAAGTATCTCGGCGAGCTGGTCAGCCGCGGACGGCTGACGCGCAACGAAAACGGCGAGCATGTGGCTTACATGGAGATTCGAACCGAAGCGCCGCCCGCGCCGGTGATCGCGGACGGACGAACTCTCGAAGAGCGGCTGCTCGAAGCGATGGACGGCGGTTACCGCACGCTGACGAAAATGAAACAGAAAGCGGGCGTTCCGAAAAGCATGGACGTTTCGCCGCAGATCGATTCGATGATGGTCAACCGGGTCATCCGGCGCGAGGACAACGGCACGATCTCGGCTTATTTCCGTTACGATACGATGCCGAAACGGTTCTGGATGACGGAAGACGGAAGGATCGGTGTCGAGTTCGACGAAAAATTCCTGCCGCCGAAGGAAATCCC
>JALHNX010000011.1 GCA_022843305.1 Pyrinomonadaceae bacterium
TTTTTTCTTCGACTTCCGACACCGAAACTATCTTGCATTCGATTGCCCGTGACCATTCGGCAAATGCAATCGAAGCCATCAAGATAGTTTTGAAAGAAACCGAAGGCGCGTTTTCGCTTCTTTTTTTAACGCCCGATTCGCTCGTTGCGGTGCGCGACCCGCGCGGATTTCGTCCGCTGAATTTGGGCAAATTAAAAGATGCGTGGTGCGTCGCGTCGGAAACCTGCGCGTTCGATCTGATCGACGCGGAAACGGTGCGCGAGATCAAAGCGGGCGAAATGCTCGTGATTGATAAAAACGGGCTTCATTCATCGTTTCCGTTCGACGAAAAACCGGTTTCGGTCTGCGCCTTTGAACACGTCTATTTTTCGCGTCCCGATTCGACGATCTTCAGCCGCTCGGTCAATCAGTCGCGCCATTTGATGGGCAAACAATTGGCGATCGAGCATCCCGTAGATAATTCGGATAACGACGCGCTCGTCGTTCCCGTTCCGGATTCGGGCGTTGCCGCGTCAATCGGTTATGCGCGTCAATCGGGCATCAATTACCGGCAGGCGATTATCCGCAATCATTACGTCGGGCGGACGTTTATCGAGCCTTCGCAGAGCATCCGTTCGTTCGGCGTGCGTTTAAAGCTCAACCCGATCAAGGATTTGATCGCGGGCAGAAAAATTATTCTGGTTGATGATTCGATCGTGCGCGGCACGACTTCTAAAAAAATCGTGCAAATGGTCAGAGAAGCCGGCGCGAAGGAAGTTCATTTGCGGATTTCGTGTCCGCCGACGATTTCGCCCTGCTATTACGGCGTTGATACGCCGCGCAAAGCCGATCTGATCGCCGCGCAGATGTCGGTTGACGAAGTTTGCCGCTATATCGAAGCCGACTCTTTGGGCTATCTTTCGCTCAAAGGAATGATCGAAGCCATCGGTTTGGAACCGAAATCAATGTGCGTTGCCTGTTGGAACGGCAAATATCCGACGCTGATTGCCAACGGCAAACCGACGATTGATAATAGTTAGGAGATTTAATTTTTTGGAGGAAAAATGCGTTATTACATTTCACTGATAGCAATTGCAGTTATCGGCATTTCAATTTTTACGGCGTGTCAAACTACCGCGCCGACGATAGAAACAGCTAAAACCAATTCAACGGAGACAGCTAAAACGAATTCAACGGAGACAGCTAAAACCAATTCGGCGGAAACGCCTAAAACCAATTCGGCGCCTAAAGCTGAAGACCCTTTAGCCAATGTTCCGCGGATTTCTTTGGCGGACGCGAAAAAGGCTTTTGACGCGGGAAACGTGGTTTTTGTTGACACACGCGCCGAGGTTCAGTTCCGGCAGGAACGCGTCAAAGGCTCAATAAACATTCCGGCGGAAGCCTTTGAAATGCGCTACGCGGAAGTTCCGAAAGGTAAGCAGATCATCACTTATTGTTCCTGACCGGCGGAACACACAAGCGCCCGTGCGGTGCAGATTTTGACGGAAAAAGGTTATACGAACGCTTTTGCTTTGATCGGCGGAACTCAGGCGTGGAAAAACGCGGGTTATCCGATGGAAAGCGAAGAAAGTAAAAAGTAAATGTTGTATTTCAATGTAAAAGTTGTTTTCAATAATGAAGAAGTCCAAATTGCGGCTTTGCACAAAAAACAATTAAAAGCATTGGTGAGATAAATCATTATCAATTTTACATTCTGCATTTTTAAGCAGGTATTTACTGCATTTAATGAATAATGAAGAATGTAAAATGTAAAATTATTCGCCGGCTTTCGACTTTTTCGCCTATTTTTGTGCAAAGCCCCAACTTGCTCAAAAAGTTGCTTTCGGGTTCAGAAAACATAAGTTTTTCGGATGTTGTAAATTGCGCTCAAGCATTTGGCTTTCAACTTGACTGAATCATTTGCAACTACTCGAACGCTATAATGTTCAAATGGAGGACGAAAAATGAAAGATTACCACGTTAATTTATTTTACCGCGAAGACGACGAAGGATATATTGCCGACATTCCCGATTTAAAGCATTGCTCGGCTTTCGGCGAATCACCGGAAGAGGCGTTACGCGAAGTTTTAAAAGCTAAAAAAGCATGGCTTGAAGCAGCAATTGCTAACGGAAAACCTATTCCTGAACCTCGCTTTCGTCCGTTAATTTACCAAGCGGCTTAATTTTTTTCTAAAAGAGTTTCGCAAATTCTTTCCGCCGCGCGTCCGTCCCAGAGCGGCGGAATGCGCGCGGCTTTTTGTTCGGAATTTTCTAAAATCTCAAACGCGGCTTGTTTGATTTTTTCCTTTTCCACGCCGACCAATTGATTCGTGCCGAGTTCGATGGTAATCGGTCTTTCGGTATTTTCCCGAAGCGTCAGACACGGAATCCCGAGTGCGGTCGTTTCTTCCTGAAGCCCGCCCGAATCGGTCAAAACCAGTTTCGCTCCCGAATATAAATTCATAAAATCCAGATAACCGAGCGGTTCGATAAGTTTAATGTTTGAATTTTCAACCTTTTCGGCAAATCCGAATTTTTCGATATTCCCGCGTGTGCGTGGATGAACCGGAAAAATAACGGGAATTTTTTCGCTGATTTCGATTAACGCATCAAGTAATCCGCTGAAAATGTCTTTCTCGTCAACATTCGACGGGCGGTGAAGCGTTAAAACGGCGTAATCTTTAGCGGTTAAACCGAGATTTCCACGCGCTTTTGAAGCTCTTGATTTTTCGAGATTGTAAAAAAGCGAATCAATCATCACATTGCCGACGAATTTTATTTTATCGCCCGTGATGCCCTCTTGCTTCAGATTTTCGTCCGCGTCTTCGGATGTCGTCAACAACAAATCTGAAATCGCGTCGGTCAAAATGCGGTTGATCTCTTCTGGCATCGTTTGGTCGCGCGAACGCAGTCCGGCTTCGACGTGCGCGACCTTAACGCCGAGTTTCGCACAAACCAGCGCACAGGCAATGGTCGAATTAACGTCGCCGACCACCAAAACCCAATCGGGCTTTTCCGCTAAAACGACCGGCTCGAATGCCATCATTATTTTAGCAGTCTGAACGGCGTGCGAATGCGAACCGACTTCGAGATGAAAATCGGGCTTCGGGATTCCCAAATCCCTGAAAAACGAATCGGACATCGCCTCGTCGTAATGTTGTCCGGTGTGAACGATGAGCGGCAGAAACTCACCGCCGCGCCGCCGCATCTCGCGGACGATCGGTGCGATTTTCATAAAGTTCGGACGCGCTCCGACGATGTTTAGAATCTTTAACATTTGTTTTTTTTGAGATTTCCGGGCGGTTATCCTGATCTGCTGTTGTTCTATTTTCTTCCGATAAAAGTCGTTTTACCGCCAAAATTGCCCTTGCCGAAGCTGTTTGAAAATTTCCTTCAAACAGCTTCAAATTTTGACACCATTTAGTTTAGCGTAATTTTTGACTCTCACAAAATATTTTTTTACTATTTTTGTTATAAAATTTCGGTTATACTGTGCGGGTCACCACTAAACATAATTTCTTCAAAAAGGAGGTTTTCCGTTCAAATGTGTTCCGGTTATTCGCCCGTAAAATGTTTTCTCCTTATTTGTTTGATCCTGTTTCCCGCCGGAATTTTGCAGGGGCAAAACGATCAGATTCGCCCGACCGCCGAAAAACTTCAGGCTGAAGCCGAAGAACTTTTTAGCAAAAATACGCCCGAAGACCGCGAAAAAGCCGCCCCGAAATTCACGGAAGCCCTGAAATTATGGGAACAGCTCGGCGACGATGAAGGTCAAATCAAAGCCCTCAACAAACTCAATGACATTTCTTATTACCGAAATGATCTCAAGCAATGTATTAACTATTCCTTTAGAGTTTTGCCTTTATCGCAAAAGATCGGCAATAAAAATCTGGAAGGCGGCACGCTTGGCAATATCGGTTTCTATCATCATCTTCTCGGAGAAAGCCGCAAGGGTTTGGAATACCTCGAAAAATCGGCGGAAATTCTCAAACAGCTCGGCGAAAAACAGCGCGAAAGCATCACGCTTACCAACATCGGTCTGATCTATTACGATCTGGGCGACATAAAAACCGCGTTCGATTTCTTTCACCGTTCGTTAAAATTAAAGCGCGAAACCAAAGACCGGCGCGGCGAAGGCATCGTTTTAACGAATCTCGGTTACGCGTTGAACGAAGGCGGCGATAAACGCAAGGCACTCGAATATTACGAACAGGCATTGGCGATCACGCTCGAAACCAAAGACCTGAATACACAGGGCATTCTTTTGAGCAACATCGGCAGCGTTTATCAGGATTTCAGCGAATTTCAGAAAGCCTTCGACTATTACCGGCAATCGCTCGAACTGCGGCGGCAAACCGGCAACAAATACGGCGAAGCAGTCGCCATGCAGAATATCGCCTCGGTTTACCGCACCTTCGGCGATTTTGAAAACGCCTTGAATTTTCTGAATCAAGCACTGGAAATCTATCAAAAAAACGGCTTTCGGCGCGAAGAAGCACTTGCTTTATCATCAATCGGGGCAGTTTACAGGCTTTTAGGCGATGATCCGAAAGCACTCGAGTTTTATCAAAAAGGCTTGGAAATTCAAAGATCGCTCGACAACAAAAGCGGATATTCTTTCATTTTGGGAAATATCGGCAGTCTCTATCTGGAAAAAGCCGAAAATCAAAAAGCGCTCGAAAATTTTACGGAAGCCGTGCGCTTTGCCGAAGAAGCGGGCGACGTGGCTTCGGCAGCGAGTTCCCTCGTTTTACTGGCGCGAAGCTATGAAAAAATCGGCAAACCGCAGGCGGCGGAAGCCAGTTTTATCCGCGCACTGACAACTCAGCGCGAAATCGGACTGCAAACTGACCTGGCGGACACGCTCTATTATTACGCGCGGTTTGAAGAAAATCGCGGAAATCGTGCATCGGCGATTGAAAAGATCAATGAAGTTCTGCAAATTGTCGAAAATTTGCGAAGCTCAATCGCGTCGCAAAATCTGCGGGCGAGTTTTTTGGCGGAACAGCAGAAATATTACGATTTCTATATTTCCCTTCTCGCCGCCGAGCATAGACGCTTTCCCGACAAAGGTTTCGGCGCGTTGGCGCTCGAAGCGAGCGAAAAAGCGCGGGCGCGGAGTTTGCTCGACACGCTGGGCGAATCGCGCCGAGATATTCGCGCACAAATTCCGCCCGAAATGCTCGAAGAAGAACGCTTTTTGCGCCAAACCATTAACGCCAAAGATTTTCAGCGCGTCGAAGCCCTAAAACAAAAATCGAACGAGAAAGCCGCCGAATTTGAAAAGGAATTGGCGGAAAATCTGCGAAAATACCGCGAACTGCAAACCAAAATCCGTCAGGCAAATCCGCAATTTGCGTCTTTGAACAATCCCGAACCGTTAAATTTAAAGGAAATTCAAGCGCAGGTTTTGGACGAAAATACGGTTTTGCTCGAATATTTTCTCGGCGAAGAACGCTCGTTCTTGTTTTTCGTGACGAAAAGCAAACTTGAGATCATCGAATTGCCGAAACGCGAAGCAATCGAAAATCCGGTGCGCCGGACGATTGAAAACCTTAAATCGCGCACTCAGGAAATTCCGAAAGAAACATTGCCGCAGCGCACCGCGAGAATAAAAAAGGCGGATGCCGAAATGGGAAAAATGTTGTCGGAATTAAGCCGCACATTGATTTCTCCGCTCGCCGATAAGATTCAAAACAAACGTCTTTTGATCGTCGCGGCGGGAGTTTTGCAATATGTTCCTTTTGCGGCACTGCCGAATGCCAAATATGCCCGAAAATCCGGCGCGGCGGGACAACCGCCGGTAAACCTGTTTTTAATCGAAACCAACGAAATAATCTATCTTCCTTCGGCTTCGGTCGTGCCGCTTCTGCGGCAAAACAAAGACCGCGAAAAAGCGGCGAAAAATCTTATCACGATTCTCGCCGATCCGGTTTTCAGTGTCGAAGACGTTCGTTTGAAAACGCTTTCAAAGCCGAAAACCGAAACCGATTCATCAATTAATTTAACCGCCGTAATGCGTGATGCGCGGGTAATTCCACCGAATCTGCGCTCGGATTTTTCGCGTCTGCGTTTCAGCCGTGCGGAAGCCGAAGCGATTTCCGGGTTTGCCCTCGCCGATCAGAGATTTCTGGCGCTCGATTTTGCGGCTAATTTAACGGCGGCAAGCAGCGCAAACCTGCAAGATTCGCGCATCGTTCATCTGGCGACGCACGGCACGGTCAACAGTCAATTTCCCGAACTTTCGAGTATCGTTTTTTCGCTCGTTGATGAAAACGGAAAGCCGCAGGAAGGTTTTCTGCGGCTTCAGGACGTTTATAATTTGCGGCTCAAGGCGGACTTGGTCGTCCTCAGCGCGTGCGAAACGGCGCTTGGCAAGGAAATCAAGGGCGAAGGAATTATCGGACTGACGCGCGGATTTATGTATTCGGGTGCGCCGAGTGTGGTGGCGAGTTTATGGCGCGTCGAAGACCGCGCGACCGCCGATTTGATGAAAAGATTTTATCAAAGAATGCTGCGCGAAAATCTGCCGCCGTCAGCCGCCCTGCGCGAAGCGCAAATTTCGATGCTTAAAGAAAAAACTTTAGCGCATCCTTTTTATTGGGCAGGCTTTACCTTGCAGGGCGATTGGCAGTAAAAACGGATTGCGATTTGGGATTTCGGATTTCGGATTGAAAAATATTGATTCATTTAGTCATTAGATCATTTAATCATTTGCGAAATGAAAAAATGACTCAATGAATAAATGTTTCAATGCTTCAATCAATGACAATCCGAAATCCGAAATCCGAAATCCCAAATCGAAATGTCCGAAATTGCAATCAAAACCAAATGGCAATTAACGCAAGCCGCATTCGACCGTCTGCTGGCGGCGCTTTCCGCCGACCGTGAAGAAGCGGGCGAAAAATATCTTTTACTGCGAAATAATCTGGCGAATTTCTTTGAAGTTCGCGGTTTAATGCGCGCCGAAGAAGCGGCGGACGAAGTTCTCAATCGTCTGGCGCGGAAACTTGAAAGCGGCGAGCAGTTGGAAAATCCGAAAACCTACGCGCTCGGCATCGCCCGGATGGTCGCGCTTGAAATGCGCCGGATTCCCGAACAAACCGCCAACGACGAAATGCCCGAAGTCGAAACCTCGCCGTTTGACGACGAAGCCGAAGAAAAAGAAGAAAAATTAAAATGTCTGGAAAAATGCCTGCACGAGCTGACGCCGGAAAGCCGCCGAATCATCATCGGTTATTATCAGGGCGAAAAGCGCGACAAAATCGAGAATCGGCAGAAATTAGCTGATAATCTGGGCATTCCGCAGACCGCCTTAAGAAACCGCGCGGTGCGTCTGCGCGATAAACTGGAGGTCTGTATTACGGACTGTTTGAAATAAAAAATTTTGTTGACGATTTTTTGCGATACGTTTTGCCCAAATTCGTCAGTAATATTGAAGGCGAATATTTTCGCCCGAATATTAGCAATTATCGGAATTGAAATTTTAATGACCCTTTTAGAAGAAAACACGGAAAAAGCTGTTCAATATCTGTTCGGCGAACTTGATGAAGCAGAGCGCGACACGCTCGAAGACCGCATTTTTTCCGAAGATGAATTTGGTATTTTTCTCAGCGCGGTCGAAAAAGACCTGATTGACGATTATGCGCGCGGCGAGATGGATTCCGCTTTGCGGCAAAGATTTGAACGAAATTATCTGACTTCGCCAAGCCGGCGCGAAAAAGTGCGCGTCGCAGAAATTCTGCAAAAAGAAGTTTTCGCTGAAAAAGAAATTTTCGCCCCCGTCGTTGTAACGGAAGCAAAACCCTCATTCTGGCAGACGCTCGCGGAATTTTTCCGCGTTCCGAATCTGGCTCTGGCGGGCGGTTTGGCGGCAATCTTGCTTTTTGTTTTGCTTGGCGGCTGGATTTTATTACGACAATCGCCGGATGCGCCGGAAATCGTCAAAGACGACAACACGAATCTGCAGATACATATTCCGACACCGCAAATGCCCGAAAATCAGCCGGACAATGAAAACTTGAACACGATACCGCCGCCGGAAAACACGAATAAACCGTCAAATGTCGAAAACAAAACGCCTGAGAAGAAAGTTTTGCCCGCCAATTCGCCGACTGAAAAGCGCGAAACCGTGCCGCCCGCGCCGCCGCGCATCTTTTTCGCCACGCTGCTGCCTCTGACGCGAAGCGGCGATAAGCCCGTTTTGACGATTCCGAAAAATAGTGAAACCGTGCGGCTGCGCGTTGTTCACGATAATCTCCAGCCGTTTGCCAGATACCGCGCCGAAGTTCGCAATCAAAACGGCAATCTGATTTTCAGCCGCGAGATTTCTGTCAATGAGAAAACCGTCGCGCGTCCCGTGACCTTAAATCTCAAAAGCGCGGCACTCGCTGCCGGTTCTTACGAACTGACATTGAGCGGCATCACTGACGAAAACCGCACCGAAGAAATAAAATTTTATAATTTTACCGTCCGGAAAAAGTAAAAATAAACAAAAAATAAATCTTCGTTAAGTTAAAGATATTCAGGAGTTTACAAACTTGAATGTCTTTTTTTCATTTTACTGAAAAAAATTTGCGATACGTTTTTCCATTTTTCCGCAGTTCTAATTGAAGGCTGAGTTAAGAGAATTTTTCAGCTTAAATTTTTTGAGGAACAGTAAAAAGAGGAGAAATGACAATGAAAAATAATAAATTATATAACGCAGCAAAAAGAACGGTTTTATCAGTGGTCGCGGTTTTGACGATTTTCGCCGGAGCGGCGCTCGCCGACGACATCAAGCTCGATATGGAAGGCACGACGGCGACGATTCCGAAAGGCAACACGGTAACCCGAAAGATTTACGGCATCCCGAAATTCGGCGGAACTTTGAAAATGAAATACAAATGGCACGCCGTTAATATTATTCCGAACACGTTTAATCCGCTGAAAGTGGTCGTCAAACACGGTTCGACGATTTTGAATACGAAAACGTCCTGCTATTCGACGCATTCCAACAAAACGCCGAAATGCGACCTGAATTTGAACGTCAGTCAGGATGAAGCCGAAAAAACCGGCAACTGGACGATCGAAATAACCAATAACAGCAACGACGAAGTGATCGCCTTCAACATCGAAAAAGGCAGCGATATCAACCCGCTGGTATCGAATTTTAGAAGCGTCTATACGCCGAACTGCCCGAACACGGTCAATCTCGACCTCGAAGGCGCGGGAACGACGACGATCACCAAAGGCGGCATCGTGACGCGCAAGCTCTTCGGCATCGGCAAATCGGCGGGTGTTTTGAGACTTCGCGCCAAATGGCACGCCGTTAATATCATCCCGAACACGTTTAACGGGCTGAAGATCGAACTGCTCAAACCGAACGGCGCGGTCGCGCAGAGCGGAACATATTATTCGTTCCATTCGAATAAAACGCCGAAATTCGATCTGACCTACAATATGAACGCCGCGGATGCCGCGCTGCCGGGAAACTGGTCTTTGAGAATTACCAACAACAGCAACGACGAAACCATCGGTTTCAACATCACCAAAGAAAGCGGCGACATCAATCCGTTAGTGCCGAGTTTTAACAGCACATACAAAGCAAACTGCCCGTAATTTCATGGAAATGCAGAGAAACGGCTTTTATTGAACAAAGCCGTTTCTCTTTTTCGATTTACAAACCTTCACGCCAAACCTTTAAAAAAATGGAGTAAAGAAATGAATAAAGCAAAAAGCAGACTGTTTTTCGGCAAAAAGTTTCGGCATAAATTTATCGCTTTTGCAATTATTTTCGCGGTCATTCCGTTTTTTACCGCCAACGCCGGAAACGATGCGGAAACAATTTCGGTCAACGCGGATTTCAGCGGGCGCGAGGTTTTGCCGACTGAAAATATCGCGCTTACTTTTAATCGTGAAATAAAATCAAACGAAGGTCGCGTGGCAGTTTTCATTGGCGACACCGATCTGACTTCGCTGTTCGTTTTTAACGGTCAAACCGCCGAATACAAACCGCGTTTCGCGCCGCTGCCGGTCGGAGAAAGCGTTTTGACGGTTTATCTTGTCGCGCCGGACGGAAACTGGAAAACGCTCGCTGAATTGCCGTTAAAAGTCAAAGCCGAAGAAACCGCCGCCGTCGAAAATACCGAAACGCAAAGCCAACCCGAAACGACAACGAAGAAAACGAGCCTCGAATTTACCCCGAATGTTTCGCTCAATTTTAAAGGTCAAAATCAAACTCTGACCTTTCCGCGCGAATCCGCGCCCGAGAGAAATCCGTTTACCGATCTCGCGGGACAAGGCTCTTTCGTACTGAAGGTTTCGCGGCGCGGTTGGAATTTCGGGAGTCAGTTCGATCTGGCAGGTTCGAGTTTTCAGCAGGAAGCCCTGCGTTTCGGCGAATTGAAGGAAGAAGCGCCGCAGATTGATCTGTCGAGCTTTCTGATCGAGCTTTCAAAGGGACGTTTCAAGGTGAATTTCGGACACGTTTCGTTCGGCTCGAACCGTCATTTGATCAACAGTTTTTCGAGCCGCGGAATCAGCGTTACCATTCCCGCCGGTAAGCAGAACGAGATTTCATTTGCCGCGATGAACGGAACTTCAATCGTCGGTTTCGGCAATTTTCCCGGCATCACGCGGCGCAAACACAGCCTCGTCAGCACGACTTTTGCGCGTGAATTTTTTGAAAAACGCCCCGCAGGTTTGCGCGTCGAATTTTCCGTGATGCGCGGTTCGCTGCTGCCTTTGACGAATTTGAATCAGGGCGAAGTCAACGATGCGGAAAAAAGTCTGGGTTTCGGCTTTAAGGTCATCGGCAGCGATACACAGCAGCGTTTGCGATGGGAATTCGGCATCACGCGCAGTAAATTTACGAATCCGCCAGACCCTTTGCTCGAACAAAATCAGGAAGTAACGCCGATCCGCGAAGTCTGGCGCACGGCGCGCTACGGCGAGATCAGTTTCGATTTTATCCGAAACGCGAAAATTTGGAGCGACCGGACTCTGAAATTGACCGGAACTTTCCGCCACGAAGAAATCGAGCCGCTTTATCGAAGCATCGGCGTTTCGACGCAAGCCGACCGTCATCAGAATCAATTCGAGGTAACGGCGACTTTGGGAGGAATGAATTTCACTTACGGAAATCTGCGCGACCGCGACAATCTCAATAATCTGGCTTCGATCCTGAAAACTTTGAACCGGCGGCAGAACGCGATTTTCGCGTTTCCGATGAATTCGTTCTTTACGCCGTCAAAACCGATAAAATGGCTGCCGCAGATTTCCTACACATACGATTTCGTCCATCAATTCGGCGCGTTTCTGCCCGTCAACGGCGAATTCCGCGACTTGTCACAGGTTCCCGATCAGAAAAATTTCGCGCACGCATTTAACGCCGTCTGGCAGTTTTCCGAAAAATTCAACATCGCCTATCGCTACAACCGCGCCTTTCAGGACAACCGCCAACCGGGACGCGAAATCGCCGATTTTCGGAGCGCGGTCAACGCTTTTACGGTCGGCACAAAACCGTTTAAGGATTTGGATTTGGATTTTGAATTGAGTCAGGAACGGCAGAAAAATTTTGAACAGCCGCGCATTGACCGCACATTTCGGTTTGGAACAAAAGCCGTCTGGCGCACGCCTTTTTTGAAGAATTCGGTTTTTAATACGAATATTTCGACGACCCTCGCGGGCGACACGGGAAATTTGAACGACGCGCGCAACCTCGAATTCGACGTGCAGTGGGCTTACAAATTCGGCTTCGGCACAAAGAAATACAAAAAGATGGAAGCGCAGTTTTTCATCCGCTACGCCAACCGCTACGGCGACACGTTCGAGCGGGTAACGTTTGTCAACAATTTCAACAAAACGCAGGCATTTAACTTCGGCTTGAACTTTAATGTTTTCTGATTAGTCAGTTTTTTGATTCGGGGGGCACAATGAACAAAATAGCAACAATCGCATTTTTATTTTTCGGTTTTTCAATTTTTACAACGGTTTCAGCGCAAACCATCGCAGTCAATCCGACGGGCGTGAACGTCAATTCGCAAAATCCGACGACCGTTTTTCTGACATTCGGACAAATTCCCGCCGGTTATTTTCCCGCCGAAGCGATCTGGTGCGGCGAACTTGTTCCGGCAATGCCGCCCGCGCTTGGTCTGCAATGTCGTCCGGGAACGATCTACGGCGCACTGCCGGCGCGTTTCAATCGCTCGACACCGAGCGGAAATTCAGGTTTTACGGACATTATGGCGATTCCGCCGTCGGTCGTCCGCCGCGCTTATCAAGCCGCCGTCCAAGGCGAAAGTGCCGGATTTTTCTACGTCCGCCGGTTCGTTTCAACTGCAGGTGGTCCCGATCAATTCGTCAATGTTACTTGCCGGATGACGGGCGGCGGCGCACGCGTGCCGTTCGCGCTGACAAATGTCGAACTCAAAACGCCGAAAGGCGAACCGATCCTTTTTCTCAAAGCGGACGAAAAACTTCCCGAAATCGTCGCGGAAATTCAATATAACGGAACGGGCAGATTAAAAGGACGCTGGGAAATCGTCCAACCCGGCGAAGAATTGCCGGATGATAGAGACTTGCTGACCGAGGCGACTCTGCCGCTCGAACAGCGCGGAACGCAGCGGCGATATACGCAAATCGCACGATTTAACGAATTTCTCCAACCGCTCGGAAAATATAAACTCCCGCTGAAAATAACTACTCGCATTCCGACTCTTGCGGCGGGACAATATCTTTTACTTCTGAGAATCGAAGCGACGGACGATAAGGAATCCGATTCGAATTTAGCGGTTCTCGGCGTTGGCAGCGGTATCGTGCACAGCGGCGCAGTCGCTTCTTTTCCGATGCCGACGCTCAAATTTTTTGTTTCCGGCGAAGACATCAAAGAAAAATGGGCGGACACGGCACTCGTTTTTCCGCCGACAAACACGGCGGTTGAAAAGGGGCAGCCGTTGATCTTTACGTGGAAAGAATTGCCGGATGCGACCGCTTACCGGCTCGAAGTTTTGGACGAAAGTGAAAAAGTAATTCTTTCGGCAATCACGCTCGCACCGACTAATTCATACCGCGCGCCGTCCTGGTTCTGGGAAAGATACGGCGCAAGCGGTCTGGCGTGGCGCGTTATTGCGATTGATGAAAGCGGAAAGCTCATCAGCCAAACAAAAGCGCGGAAATTATTAATTTCAAAATAATTTCCGCGCTTTATACAAGAATTTCCGCATTTAACACGGTTTATAATCTGACGATTTTTGCTTTGCTGCCGTTGCGAATTTCTTCTTTCAAAGCATTGCGCGTGTCAACGATGACTTTCGACAGTTCGCAGACGCGCTTGTAATCTACGCCCGAATGCTCGGTGCAGATGACAACACAATCGGCTGATTCCAATAAATCGTCGGTCAGTTCCTGATTGTAGAGCGGTTCGCCGTCGCCGATCGTGTAGGCGTGGTCGAACGTCACTTCTTCGACAAAATCATCGTGATAGACGACTTCCGCGCCGCGTGACCGAAGCAGATCAATCACCGAAAGCGCCGGCGATTCGCGCATATCGTCAATGTCTTTTTTATACGCCACACCCAAAATCAGGATTTTCGCGCCTTTGACCGATTTTTCGTTATCGTTCAGAGCGTCGCGCACGAGTCCGGCGACATATTTCGGCATTCCCGAATTGATCTGTTCCGCAAGCGTGATAAATTGCGAATCGAAACCGTGCTGCCGCGCCTTCCAACTTAAATAATGCGGGTCAAGGGGGATGCAGTGTCCGCCGATTCCGGGTCCGGGATAAAACGGCATAAAGCCGAACGGTTTGGTCGCCGCCGCGCGGACGACTTCCCAACTGTCAATGCCGAGCGCGTTGCAGACCTTCGCCATTTCGTTCGCCATTCCGATATTGATGGCGCGGAAAGTGTTTTCCCAAAGTTTGCAGGCTTCGGCAACCCGCGCACTTGAAACAGCGTGAACATTTTCGACGATTTTTGCATAAAGTTCGGCGGAAACTTCGGTCGAATCCTGTCCGACACCGCCGACGACTTTTGTAATGTTGTGCGTCTGAAACTGCGGATTGCCCGGATCAACGCGTTCGGGCGAAAACGCGAGCAGAAAATCTTCGTCGAGTTTTAAGCCGGCTTCTTCGATCATCGGCTGGAGAACTTCGTCGGTCGTGCCGGGATAAGTTGTTGATTCTAAAATCACGAGCTGACCGCGCCGCGCATATTTTTTGATTTGCTCGCCCGCCGCGAGAATATATGACATATCCGGGTCTTTCGTTTTCCTGAGCGGTGTCGGAACACAGATGATAATAACGTCGCAATTTTTCAGCTCGGAAAAATCGGTCGTCGCCGTAAATTTTTCCGCTTTTAACGCTTCCCGGACTTTTTCCGAAGGCACGTCAACAATGTGCGATGTGCCTTGATTGAGGGCTTCGACCTTTTTCGCGTCAACCTCGAAACCGACGGTCGGAAAACCTTTCAAGGCAAATTCGATAATCAGCGGCAGACCGACATAACCGAGTCCGATGACACCGATTTGCGCGTTTTTTTCTGTAATAAGATTTTTTAATTCGTCTTTAACCATTTTTATTATTCGTTTGAAGTCAAAATATAAATACTTAATCAATAAGGATTTATTTTATGTGAATCGAGAGATTTTTTTCACAAAGTTTTAATCTAAGTGATGAAATTTCGATAGTCAAGATGCTAGTCATCATCGGTCATTTATATGTTACAATGTTTCAGCGCATCTTTTACCGCGCTTCATAATAAAATTCTCAATCGTCTTGAATATCCAGCCAAATTTATGAATTTTGAAGTCAATTCGACCAATCCGGTCGTCAAAGCCGTCATCACCGGAACCGCTCCGCCGCCTGCCAAACTTGCCGCCGCGCGCGGAATGCTGCCGCTGCCGCAAAACGATCTGCTCGAAATTCTGGTCGCGCTCGCCGCCGGAAGCGACTCGGAACTTGCCAGAATTGCGCGGGAAACCTTATCGGCGCAGGACGATTCGGCAATCAAGCAAGCCGTCGGGTCAAACGAAATCGCGCCGCGTGTGCTGGATTTTTTCGTGGATTTCGAGAATCTGCCCGCCGAGATTTACGAAACGATCCTGCAAAATCCGAAAACGCCCGAACAAACGATTGTCAAATTTGCGCGAAAAACGACCAAAGGCGATCTGCTCGAACTTATTTCGTTTAACGAACAACGCCTGATTCAAAATCCGGCGATCATCGAAGCGATTATCGCCAACCCGTATCGCACGGCGGAAGCCGAACGCCGCGCACAGGAAATCAAGCGCGAGTTTTTTGAAAAAGAACGCGGCGCACAGCAGATTGCCAGCGAGTTTCGCGCACAGGGCAAGGAAGCCGCAGCGGAATTTATCGAAACGGCGGATTTTGTCAAAAATCTCGACGAAACGGATTTGAGTTTTGAAGACGCGATTCTGCTCGCCTCGCACATCGAAGTTCCCGACACGGAGATTGACGATTCGTGGCTGTCGCTCGATCTGATCGAAGAACTCTATGAGGAAACCGAAGAACAGCGCGAAGCAATCGTCAATAAAATTCTCGGCGAATTGAGGTTCGAAGATGAAGATTCGGTTTCGGGCGAGCGCGTTTCGATGATCAACCGGATTTTGAAGATGGGAATGAAAGACCGTATGAGGCTGGCGATGAAGGGCGATCGCGAAGCCCGCAATGTTCTGATCCGCGATCCGAACCGGATTGTTGCGCAGGCGGTCGTGCAAAACCCGAAAATCACCGAAAACGAGGTCGAAAAGATCGCTTCGATGAAGACCGTTCCCGAAGAAGTTTTGCGGCTTATCGCCATTAACCGGACGTGGGCGCGAAATTATCAGATTATGTATAAACTCGCCCAGAATCCGCGCACGCCGATTTCCAATGCGATAACCATTCTGACTCGTTTGCAGATTCGCGATCTATTATCATTATCAAAAAACCGCAATGTTTCCGATGCCATCCGCAAACAGGCTTTGCGTTTGGCAACCGCCCGAACCGGAAGATAGTTCGATTTTGGATTGAAAAAGATTGATTCATTGATTCATTGATTCATTTGCGAAATGAATCAATGAATCAATGAATCAATGAATCAATTATCCAAATCCAAAATCACAAAAACTCGGTGATTCTTCCCGTTTTCACAAACGAGCCAGCCATATCGGTCAGCGTATGACTCGCCGCGCCGACCCATAAACCGGCAAACACCGACGGCAGAAAATATTCGCCGATATTGACGCGGATATGTTCGCCGAGGTCGAGCCAGACTTTCGTAAATTCACCGAGACGCGGCAAATCGCCGCCCGCGTAGCTCGCGTAAATATAAACCGCCGCAAACGCAACCAGCGTCAGCGCGCCCATAAAATAAACGACGCGCAGAAGGGTTCCGAAAACGAGTCCGTGCGACCAGCGCGAACGATGCGCGAAAAACGCCTGATACGGATACCACAAAAACCGCAAAACTCCCCAGCGCGTGTATTGCTTGCTCATCGTGTCGAGATCGGGACCGAACATCAGTCCTCCGAACAGAAACGCGGCGGTTACGACCGCCGCGCTTCCCGTGTTTTCGGTCACTTTCCACGCCGCCGCAAAGACGGGCGCGGCAAACAGAAAGGTAATTGCGTCGTGTGTTTTTCCTGAAGGCATCTTTCGATTTTGGATTTTAGATTTCGGATTTCGGATTTCGGATTCGGCATTTCGCGCGGAAAATTCCCGCTCACAGATTATACCGCATTTCGCGATTCCCGAAATACAAATTTGCAATCACCCTGCGGAACTGAAAAAACACGGCTGTTTTGTTAGACTTTCGGTTTGGCATCAGCTTTGCTTTTTTTGTCAGTACCGTCTGCGGTCGCGGGCGGGTTGAATTTACTTTATGGAAATTTATAAACTTGAATCTTAAACCATCCGCTGCCGCAGACGGTACTGACTTTCAAATGGACAACTTTTGGACAAAATTAAAAACGACGCTTGCGATGATAAAGTTCGAACATACTTTGTTCGCGCTTCCGTTTGCGTTTTTGGGCGCGGTTCTCGCGGCAGACGGTTTGCCGACTTGGCGGCAGATTCTCTGGATCACGGTCGCAATGTTCGGCGCACGTTCGGCGGCGATGACCTTTAACCGCATCATTGACCGCAAATTCGACGCTCAAAATCCGCGAACCGCGAACCGCGAACTCCCCTCAGGAAAACTCTCCGTGTCGTTCGCGTGGGCGTTTTTTATCTTTTCGGTCGCGCTCTTCGAGATCGCCGCGTTTTCATTGAATTGGCTGACGTTCGCGCTTTCGCCGGTCGCGCTTTTGAGCGTTCTGGGTTATTCATACGCGAAAAGATTTACTTCTTTCGCGCATTTGATTTTGGGTTGGAGTTTGGCGATTTCGCCGACTGCCGCGTGGATTGCCGTGCGCGGCGCGATTGATTCCGAAATCCCGATTCTGCTCTCTTTGCTCGTGATGATGTGGACTGCCGGATTCGACGTTCTATACGCGTGTCAGGATTATGAATTCGATAAAAAAGCCGGTTTGCGTTCGATTCCGGCGCGGTTCGGCATCAAAAACTCTCTGCGAATCGCGCGGATTTTTCACTTTCAGGCATTCGTCGTTTTATTGATTTTATATCTCGCAACCGGACTCGGATGGCTCGCGCTCGCGGGCGTTTTCGCGGTCGGCGCATTATTAATTTACCAGCACACGCTCGTCAAACCGAACGATCTTTCAAAAATGAACGCCGCGTTTTTTACAACTAACGCCTTTGTCAGCGTCATTCTTTTCGCAACCTTCGGCGGCGCGGTGTTTTTGGCGAAAATTTAAATTAAAACGATAAAAACCTTTTCGCATTTTCCGAATCTCCTTTTCGATTTTTTGCAAATTGCATCTGTTTTGTAATTAAACTTTAACCTGAAAACAGCTTGCGTCAAATAAAATCCTGATTTTCCCACCACTTTTTCGGATAAACATTCTCGTTTTTTCTGATAACATTGAGGTATGGTAATTGCTAATTACTTTAACAGTTATGCGATTTCATTTGACACAAACTTAAACAAAATCGCCGCAAAGATTGAAGCGAATGAGCGTTTGACCTTTGATGAAGACGTGGAATTATATAAAACCGACGATCTGAATGCGCTCGGTAAATTGGCGGATTTCGTAAGGTAGAAAATCGGCTTCGTGTAAAATCATAAAGTCAGGAGAAAGTTATGCAAACGACGATTGAACAAATAGAAAATGAGGTCAAACAGCTTTCACGGGAAGATTTGCGAAAAGTGCGCGAATTGGTTGATTCGCTGTTGGAAAAAAAGGAATCAAAACCTACGATGACCGAAGAAGAATTTGAACGGCATCTTTACGAAAAAGGAATTATCAGCGAAGTTAAACCGCCGATCACGGATTTTTCGCGCTATGACGATTATGAACCGATTACCGTGACGGGCGAACCGATTTCCGAAACGATCATCAGGGAGCGCAGATAATGGCGGCTTTCTTTTGTGATACAAGCGCGTTAGTCAAGCGTTACGTTTCCGAAACAGGCGCGGCGTGGCTGATTTCGACGCTTCATCCGAATTTGAAACAAAGAATTTATATCGCCCAAATTACAATCGTTGAAATAGTTTCAGCGATTACACGACGCGAAAAAGGCGGTTCGACCACGCCGCAGGAAGCCGTCAATGCCTTGAATCAGTTCGAGCAGGATTGGAAAACCGAAATCACGATTATCGATTTTTCGGCAAAATTGGTTAACGACGCAACAGTTTTGGCGAGAAAATATGTCCTGCGCGGCTACGATGCCGTTCAACTTGCAACGGTTTTAGAAGTTCATAATGAAAGAACGGCATTGGGTTTATCACCGCTAACTTTATTTTCCGCCGACACCGATTTAAACGCGGCGGCAGTCAGCGAAGGTTTGACGGTTGATAATCCGAATAATTATTGAGCAATTTGGGAGTAATTTATAAATCGAGCAAAAATTTTCATTGCGTTTACTTTTCTTTTGGCTTTTGCGTTTCAAGTTTCGATGTAAAATGAAGTTTTTAATTATGAAAGACAAAAATCTCAAATTTATTGACTTGTTTTGTGGAATTGGCGGATTTCGCATAGCAATGGAAAATCAATGGCAAAACAGCGCATGTGTATTCTCGTGTGATTTTGATTCCGATTCGCAAAAATCATACGAAGCTAATTTCGGAGAGAAACCTTTCGGCGATATTACGAAAATACACGAGACTGAAATTCCCGAACACGATATTTTATTTGCCGGTTTTCCGTGTCAGGCTTTTAGCATTTGCGGCGACGGAAAAGGTTTTGAAGATACACGCGGAACTTTGTTTTTCGACATTGCACGAATTTTGAAAGCGAAACAGCCGAAAGCTTTTGTTCTCGAAAACGTCAAACAACTGGTTTCGCACGGGTCGGGAAAAACTCTCGAACGCATTTTAGAAACACTCGAAAATCTCGGTTATCAAGTTCATTATAAAGTCTTAAACGCACTTGATTTCGGTTTGCCGCAAAAACGTGAGAGAGTTTTCATTCTCGGTTTTAGTGAGATGTGAGCATTTAGTTGAAATCAACAAAAGCCGATAAATTTTATGAAATTAAGCACAAGAGATAAGTCAATTTTAATAGGATTATTTCTTTCAAAGTTTGACACCGAAGGTTTGCAAACATTGAGTTTCAATGGATTCCTCGAAGCGTATAATACGCTTGGATTAGCAATCGGAGCAAAACCTTCTTCGTTGAAGAATTATCGTGATGAATTCGACCCGATGTTTCCAAATCCGAGAAAAGGCTGGCATAAAAGGAAAATTCGGGATTATTGCAAAGTGTTTTATGATGAATATAAAAACTGGAGTTTAAAAAATTTTTCTGAACTTATTAAAAGTGTCGTTTATAACCAGTATGAAATAGAATTATTAGTCGAGAGGGCGGCTGGTCAAAAACAAAAGGAAGAAACCTTTGCAAAAAGGCTAATGACAGGACAAGCTGCTGAATGTTATTTCAAAACTGTTTATCAGCAAATTCCGGTATTTCAAAACCGGATATTAGAAGACACAACAAAACTTGGCTGCGGTTTTGACTTTAAACTTTGCTTAAATTCAGTCGGAAACGATTTCCTTGGCGTTGAAGTAAAAGGTCTGAATGGTTTGTCGGGTAGCATTGCTTTAACCGAAAAGGAATATAATATGGCGAGTTATTTAAGGGAAAATTATTTTCTCTTTGTAGTAAAAAATTTTATTGAGAAGCCGACACACGTCTATTATCGAAATCCGCTTGAAAATAATTTGAGATTCAAAAAAATTGAAACTCAAATAACTCAAACGACATACAGAACAACTGTCTAAAATTAAAAACAATGCCTTTATTTGAGATAACAAAACCACTGACCGCTATTTTGTTGGTCGAGTCAGAAACAGAACAAGAAGCAATAAATTGGGTTGATAAAATCGTCGCTGACATTCAAGACGAAAACGGAATCCAGATTCAATCAAAAAGCGTGATTTCATTTGAAGCGGATGTAAAAGTTTCAGAAATTAGGATTGAGATTTTGCAAAACTATTAAATCGAAAGTCATCGAAACGGTTTTGAAACAAATCAGCTACGGTGCGCGTGTTCGCGGAATCGTCAAAGAATCCGATTTGATAAAATGGTATGAAAAATGTCTGCGCGGAAAGTTTAACGAAAAACTTGCAAAGCCTTTACTTGAAAGATTATTAAACGGCTTTGAAGCGGAATTTCCGTTTTCAACAACTTTGGCGGAATTTTTAGAAGGTCGTGATTATGACAACTTGGAAGTTTCCGATTTTTGGAAAATTTAAAATAATTTATGCAATTTTCATTTGATACAAACTTAAATAAAATCGCCGAAAAGGTCGAAGCTAATGAACGCCTGACCTTTGATGAAGGCGTGGAATTATATAAAACCGACGATTTGAACGCGCTCGGTAAATTGGCGGATTTTGTGCGGCGTAAAAAACACGGAAAGACGACTTATTACAACGTCAACCGGCATTTTAATCACACGAATATCTGCGTCGCGGACTGTAAATTCTGCGGTTTTTACAGACGTGCGCGGCAAGATGACGCTTACACGCATTCGATTGACGAAGGAATTGAAATTGCGCGGAATGCCGTCAATGAAGGCGCGACCGAACTGCATATTGTCGGCGGTTTGAACTCGAAATTGCCGTTTGAATATTACACCGATCTGTTTTCATCCTTAAAACGCGAATTTCCGCGTCTGCATTTGAAAGCGTTGACGATGGTCGAACTCGATTTCTTTGCGCGGTTTTACAAAATGCCGGACGAAGAAGTGATCGAAAAACTGAAAGCCGCCGGGATGGATTCGTGTCCGGGCGGCGGCGCGGAGATTTTTGCCGAACCGACACGTTCGCGCATCTGCGATCACAAATGCGACGGCAACCGCTGGCTCGAACTCGCGGGAAAAGTTCACAAAGCCGGATTAAAAACCAACGCGACAATGCTTTACGGACATATCGAAACGACCGAAGACCGCGTTGACCATTTCGTTAAATTGCGCGAGCAGCAGGATAAAACGGGCGGTTTTCAATGTTTTATTCCGCTCGCCTTTTATCCGCCGGGAACCGCGCTTTCGTCACTTCCCGGACCTGATGCGATGCTCAATCTGAAAACCATCGCCGTGTCGCGCTTGATGCTCGACAATTTCGACCATATCAAAGCGTATTGGGTAATGCTCGGACTTCCCATCACGCAAACCGCGCTTCATTTCGGCGCAAACGACGTTGACGGCACCATCACCGACGGCGGTGAACTGACGCACGCCTATTCGGTCGAAACGGGCGGCGAACGCAAAATGACGAAAGACGAATTGATTTCAATGATCGAAAATGCCGGATTTGAAGCTGTTGAAAGAGATACGGTTTATAATCGCGTCGAAAGAGTCGCGGCTTAAATTTATGTTTATATCAAAAATCTGTCTAACCCTTTTTGTTTGTCTATTGGCGGTTTGCGGAAACACTATTTCACAGCCTGAAGATCAAGTTTTGGTAACGCAGCAAACAAAGGAATCCATATTGAATCTAAAAATGGAGAGGAGTCACTGTTTTTGGGAATGTCCTGCTTATACTTTGACAATTCAACCGGACGGATTTTTTTTCTTTGAAGATGTAAAAATCAGAGAAAAAGGTGATTTGATTACAAAGAAAAGGATTGAAGGAAAACTAAGCAAAGAAAAAATAAACCAGATAGTTGGCGAAATAAACAAAACTGACTTTTTCAATTTGAAGAATTCATACTCTGATGGCTTTAATTGTCCGGTGTTTTGGAAAGATAGCCCAGATGTAAATCTTTCGATTAGCCTTGATGGGAAAGAGAAAACGGTTTCTCATAGTCTTGGCTGCAAAGAAAAAGTAAATATTGATGAAGAAGGAAAAATTCATCCTCAAAAACTCTACGATTTAGAAAACAAAATTGATGAAATAGTCGAAACAAAGCGTTGGATTGAAGAAAGCAAATGAGGGCGATTTTAGGAGAGGTAAAATAATGTCTACAGTTTTAGAAAAAGCGGTAATAAATGAATATGGTTTATCAAAGTTCGTTTTGCAGTTTCGTCCGTTTTTAAATATGGACGATGACCAGTTTTTTGATTTTTGTCAGGCAAATCGTGATGTCAGAATCGAACGCAGCAAAGATGGAGAAATAATTATTATGCCGCCAACAGGTTCGGAAACGGGCGAAAGAAATGCTGAAATTACTATGCAGTTAAGAATTTGGGCAAAAAAAAATAAACAGGGAAAATCTTACGATTCTTCAACCGGATTTATATTGCCGAACGGCGCGACAATTTCGCCTGATGCTTCGTGGGTATTAAAGAAAAGAATCGAAAAATTTACAGCGAAACAACTTCAAAAATTTCTTCCTTTATGTCCCGATTTTGTTATCGAACTGCGTTCGGCTTCTGATTTATTAAAAGACGGACAGGCAAAAATGAAAGAATACATCGAAAACGGCGCACGGCTCGGTTGGCTGATTGACCCGAAAAATAAACGCGTTTCAATTTATCGGGCAAACGGCGAAGTTGAAATTTTGGAAAATCCGCAAAGCGTTTCGGGCGAAGATGTTTTACAAGATTTCGAGTTGGATTTGACGGAAATCTGGTGAAAATTATGAGCGCGATTCCGAAAACAAAATTAACGCCCGAAGATTATCTTGAATTTGAAAGAAATTCCGACATCAAACACGAATATTTCGCCGGCGAAATATTTGCAATGTCCGGCGCGAAGCGAAATCATAACGTAATCGCTTGGAATATCGGCGGCGAATTAAGGCAAAAGTTAAAAGATAGAAATTGTGAAGCATATCCGGCTGATATGCGCGTTTTTGTTCCCGAAACCGGACTTTACACTTATCCCGATCTGGTTGTCGTGTGTGGCGAACCGCAGTTTCAGGACGATGTTTTCGACACGCTTTTGAATCCGGTTCTTTTGATCGAAGTTCTTTCCGATTCGACTGAAGGTTATGATCGCGGCAAAAAGTTTCAGCATTATCGAAGCATCGAAAGTTTGCAGGAATATGTTCTGGTCGCACAGGACGAGGCGCGGATCGAGAAATACGTCAAACGCGGCGACGGTTTCTGGCTTTTATCGGAAGCCGTCGGGCTTGATTCGGAAATCGAATTTTCCGCGATCGGATGTAAATTAGCGCTGCGGGAAGTTTACGATAAAATAAGCTTTTCAGAAATCGATGCCGAAGAAACGCAGTAATTTGCAGAACAAATCCGAACTTCTCGCTGTGCGTTCATTGCTCGGCGCGATCGGTGCTTTGCCGCTTGAAACCTCGATGAGATTCGGTAAATCGATCGGCAGATTGCTTGCCAAAAAGTTTCCGAAACTGCAAAAGACGGCGCGGCGCAATCTGGAAATCGCGTTTCCCGAAATGACGGAAGCCGAACGTGAAAAAATTGCGCTCGGGACGTTTGAATCTTTGGGCAGGCATCTCGGTTTTGTTTCGCATTTCCGGAAATTCAAGCTCGAAAATGTCCGCGAACTGATTGAAGTTGTCGGCAAAGAAGATTATTTCGACAAGGCGCATGCGACGGGTCGCGGGATTTTGTTTTTCACGGGGCATTTCGGCAGTTGGGAAGTTTTCAATCTGCTGCCGCCGGCGTTCGGTTTCGGGATGAATATTCTCGTGCGGCGGATTGATAATCCGCTCGTGGAAAATTTCGTGGACAAAATGCGGACGCGGTTCGGTTCGGTCACGCTGGACAAAAAAAAAGCGGCGCGCCAGATGTTTCGCGCACTCGAAAACGGCGAACTTCTCGGCATTTTGGCGGATTTGAACGTGCAGGAAAAAGAAGGCGTGTTCGTTGATTTTTTCGGCGTTCCGGCTTCGACAACAACAAGTATCGCCAAACTCGCGCTGAAAACCAACGCGGTCGTGCTTCCCGCTTTCGCCGTTTGGGAAGAATCGAAAAAGAAATACGTCGTTTATCTCGAACCGCCGGTCGAATATAAAGCGGGCGACAATTCCGACGAAAATATTCGCGATTTGACGCAGAAAATCACCAAGACGGTTGAAAAATATGTTCGTCTTTATCCCGAACAATGGCTCTGGATTCACAAACGCTGGAACACGCGTCCCGCGGGCGAGAAAGGACTTTATTAAAGTTTAAAAGTGGAAATGTGAAAAGGTGAAAAAGTTTTTATCAGGACTCGACGCGGACTTTTTCACTTTTAAACTCTTTCACTTTTTCACTTTTAAACCATTCAACAAATTTCGGAATTCCCTGCTCGATCTTGGTGGTCGGGTTGTAGTTTAAAAGTGCGCGCGCTTTTGAAATGTCGGCGAACGTCAAAGGCACGTCGCCGGGCTGCATCGGTTGGCGTTCGATAACCGCTTTTTTACCTAAACTTTGTTCCAAAAGACCGATTAAATCTTTTAATTCAATCGTTTGCGACTCGCCGAGATTGAAGATTTCGTAATTCGTCCGATCGTAATCAATCGCGGCGCGAACGCCCTGAATGATGTCGTCAACGAATGTGTAATCGCGGCGCGTCGTGCCGTCGCCGAACATCGGAACGGGTTTGCCTTCGCGGATCAGATTCGAAAATTTGTGAATCGCCAGATCGGGACGCTGGCGCGCGCCGTAAACAGTGAAAAATCTGAGGCAAACCGTGCGGATGTCGTAAAGATGCGAAAACGTGTGACACAAAAGTTCGCCCGCCGCTTTGGTCGCGGCATACGGCGAAATCGGTTGCGAAATCTTATCGTCTTCCGCGAAAGGGATTTTTGAATTGATGCCGTAAACCGAACTCGACGAGCCGAAAACGAACTGCCGCACGCCGAATTCTTTGGCAAGTTCGAGCAGATTAAGCGTGCCGTTGACATTGACCTCGGTGTAAAGTTTCGGGTTCAAAAGCGAAGGTCGCACGCCCGCCCACGCCGCGAGATGAACGACCGCGTTAAACTCGTTTTCCGCAAAGATTTCACGCAAGGTTTCGGCGCGGCAAATATCGGCTTCGTAAAGTTTAAATTGCGGATTATCGGCGTGTTGGGCAATATTGGCGCGTTTGATGCGGGAATCGTAGAATTCGTTGAAATTATCCAAAACGCAAACCTGCCGTGCGCCTTCCGCCAACAGATTATCCACCAAGTGCGAACCGATAAATCCCGCGCCGCCTGTTACTAAAATTTTTTTGTTCACGATTTATTTTGAAGATCGAGTTTCGACTTATTATGAAAAAATTACACGGTTTTTGTTTTTTTGGCAAAAACAATCAGTTCAAAAACCTCTGCCGCGTGTGAAAGCGATGCAGAAGTTCTTCGAGAAATCCCTCGTAAGTAAAAGTCTGTATATCATAGTTCGGCTTGATTTTATACATAATGGGCAGCGCGACGCGCCACGCCATCCAGAGCCGCTGGCGTTCCGACAAATCCCAGCGGCGGCGCAGAAACGATTCAACGACTTCGATCTCGTCAGGCGTAACCAGATTAACATCCGCCTCGAAATCCGTGCGTTTCTGGACGCGGCGGAAAGCGGCATCGCTGATCTGATTGGAAAACGTTTCTTCAAACGTCGGCGCTTCGTCCGTCCGTTCGCGGATGACGACCGTGCCGGCAAACATATCGCCGAAACGCTGGTCGCGGCTGCTCATAAAGATCGAAACCAGCCCGAGCGAATAAATCGGAATGACGAAGCCCGGAATCGCGTCGAAAATGCGCAGAAGATTGCGCGCGACCGCTTCCCAGAGCGTGATCGGGCGACCGTCTTCGCGGATCACGCGCAGCTTCAGCAGACGCTTGCCCGGCGTCTGCCCGTTCCAGAGCCATTCGAAAAAGATGAAATATCCGGCGAAGATCAAAAATAAAATGATAATCATCAGCGCGATCGTCCATTTCGACATCTGCGCCAAAAGTTCGTTCGGTGCCGCGTCCAGATCGCCGATGCCCGACCAGCTGATAAACGCCCACGCGACGATCAGAATCGCCATATACTGAATGAAATGGTCAATCAAAACCGCGAGAAAACGATTGCCGATTGACGCGAGCGCAAACGCGAGCGGCACGCGCTCGGGCGTTTCGATGATCAGGGTTTCTTCGGTTTCGATGATATGCGCCATTTTGATTAACTTTAGTTTGCCCACGAAATACACGAAAGAAACGAAAAAAAGAGTCTTAAAAATTCCATAGTTTATTTTCGTGTGTTTCGTGTGTTTCGTGGGCAGAAACAATTCTTCCGTCCTGTAGCCCGAATTAATTATAATGATTTTCGCTTTTTGCGCGAAATCTTTTGCTTCAGATTCGCAATTTTTTCGCGCAGACGGCGAAAAGACAACTTCCGGTAGCGGTTGTCTTTAAGCGCCGTTCCGATAACCTCCTGCGCTTCTTCCTTTTCTTCTTCAGCGGCATACGGCTTTGCCTGAATGGCGGTCGCGTCGGGTTCGAGACTGAGCTTGATAAAAACCGGAAAATGATCCGAGCCGCACGAATCGTCGAGGCGTTCGAGATGCGCGAGCCGAAAATGCGGCGAATGAAAAACGTGGTCGAGCGGCACTCTTAAAAAAGGATAATGCGCGTGAAATGTATTGTAAAATCCGCGCCCGATGCGCGGGTCAAGAAGTCCGCTGACGCGTTTAAAAATCTGCGTCGTGCGCGACCACGCGACATCGTTCAGATCGCCCGCAACGATGCACGGCAGATTCGATTCGCGGATCGCTTTGCCGACTAAAAGCAGTTCGCCATCGCGTTCGGTCGAACGGCTGTTTTCGCCGACCATCGGCGGGCGCGGATGAACGCCGTGGAGCGCGATGTCTCTGCCGGTCGGCATCCGAACCTGCGTGTGAATCGAGGGAATATCGTCCTGAATCAAAAATTGGAGTTCCGTGTCGTGCAAAGGCAGACGCGAATAAAGCAGCATTCCGTAACGATTATCGAGCGGACACAAAACCGTGTGCGGATATTTTTCCTTCAAAGGCGCGAGCTGTTCCGCCCAAGTTTCGTTCGGTTCGGCAAGCAGCACGATGTCCGAATCGTAGCGCAAGATCAACTGCAAAGCGTCTTCGTACCTTTCGTTTTCCATCAAAACGTTGAAGATCAAAAGACTGATGTTCGATTCGTATTCGTGTCCTTTTTTGGCGGACTGAACTTCTTTCCGATGCAGAAAGGTAAACGGAATGATTATCTGAAGCTGGTAAAAGACGCAGACAACCAGCGAAACCGCGAAAATCACGTCAAAAACGTTTTTATGATCGAACCCGAAACTCAGCAAAAGAAGCGAGGTAAGCAGAAAGATCAAAACCTGTATGCGCGGAAAATCGCCAAGCCGAATCAGCCAATTCGCGCTGCGGATAAACGGTTTGACGGTTAGGATAATTCCCAAAACTCCGATGATAATTGCAGTCCACTTCATTTATGTCCGAAAACCGTTCAAAATTCAAAATAACCGAAACTCAAATGCATTTTACATTCCAAACTTAATAAAAAAAAGAAGTCAAAGAAAATATTTTCCCTTTCTTCTTTTTTTCCTCTTAAACGCGCGATACGCGCTGTTTTTACGCGGTAATATTTTACAATTAAAATTCCCGATCCGCGTTTCGCGCCGGTTCCTGCTGCGTCAGACAATGCAGCGTTCCCAAACCCCAGACCAGATCAACGGCGTGAATGCCGACAATTTTCCGACGCGGAAAAAGTTCGGCTAAAATTCCCAAAGCCGCGCGGTCGTTTTCATCGTTGAATGTCGGAACTAAAACCGACTCGTTGGCGATGTAAAAATTCGCGTAAGAAGCCGGCAGACGAATGCCCGAAAAAACGAGCGGCGCGGGCATCGGCAGACGCACGACTTCGGGTTTCGCGCCGTTTTCCAACTTAAAACCTTCGAGCCGTTCGCGGTTTTCTTCCAAGATTTTATGATTCGCATCCTGCGCGTTTTTTTCTTCCGCGAGAACAATCGTGTTTTTATTAACAAAACGGCAGAAATCGTCAACGTGTCCGTGCGTGTCGTCGCCGACGATTCCTTTATTGAGCCATAAAACATTCGACGCGCCCAAGTTTTCGTGCAAAACCTGCTCGATTTCCGACGGCGAAAGATGCGGATTGCGCGTTTGCACCTCGTAATCGAGCAGACATTCTTCGGTCGAAAGCAAAGTTCCCGCGCCGTTGACATCAATCGCGCCGCCTTCTAAAACGACTTCTTCGCCTTTATATTCGACTTTGAAAACTTTTCGTTTCGCTCGCTTTGCAAACTCCAACGCGACTTTATTATCTAGTTCCCAGTCCGCATATTTCGCCCACGCGTTAAATTTGAATTTGATAACGGCGGTTTCCTGCGTTTCCTCATTTTTGACGAACATCGGACCCGAATCGCGCATCCAGCCGCGATTGTGCGGGATTCGGTAAAACTCGATTTTGCTGAAATCCGCGCCCGTTTTCGTTAAAACGCCGCGCGCTTTTGTCTCGTGTTTTTCGTCTTGAACTAAAATACAAACAATTTCGCCGCCTTCGATGAGCTTGCGCGTAATTTCGCCGTAAACCCAGTGAATCGCCGCGATCTTGCCCGGAAAATCGTTTCTGTTATGACACCAGCCGATCCACGTCGCGCGGTGCGCCGTCCATTCGGCAGACATTTTAAAACCCGCTTCGAGCGGAGTTTGTTTCGACATAATTTCTTATGGTGAAAAAGTGAAAAATTTTTGTTGTGTTTAATCAAGCAAACTTTTTCACTTTTTCACTTTTTCACTTTTCACTAATCTATAAACCTCTTTTGCAAATCGCCGTAATTTTCGATGCGGCGGTCGCGTAAGAATTGCCAGTTTCGTCTGACATCTTCCATTCGGGCGCGGTCAATTTCGCAGACGATGACTTCCTCTTGATCGTCGCTCGCCTGCGCGATGACGATGCCGAACGGATCGGCGACAAAGCTGTGTCCCCAGAATTGAATGCCGTCCGTGCCTTCGTTGAAAATTTCGTGTCCGACACGGTTGACCGACGCGACGAAAAGCCCGTTGGCGATCGCGTGCGAACGCTGAATCGTCTGCCACGCGTCCTGCTGCGACGCGCCGACTTCTTCTTTTTCATACGGATGCCAGCCAATCGCCGTCGGGTAAAAAAGAATTTCCGCGCCACGCAAAGCGGTCAGCCGTGCGCCTTCGGGAAACCACTGATCCCAACAGATGAGCGTCCCGATTTTCGCCTGCGGCGTTTCAAAAGCCTTGAATCCAAGATCGCCCGGCGTGAAATAAAACTTTTCGTAATACGAAGGATCGTCGGGAATATGCATCTTGCGGTAAACGCCGCCGATCTCGCCGTCTTCGCCCAAAACCGCCAACGAGTTGTGATGCATCCCGACGCCGCGCCGCTCAAAAATCGGCGCGATCACCGTAACTTTTAACTCTTTCGAGATTTTCCCCAAATATTCGGTTGAAGGACCTTTTAAAGGTTCGGCGAGATTAAAAAGTTCTGTGTCTTCGCGCTGGCAAAAATACTGCGACCGGAACATTTCCGGCAGACAGATTATTTTCGCGCCTTTCGCGGCGGCTTCGCGGACGAATTCGCCGGCGCGTTTCAAATTATCGTCCGTCTCGGCAGACATCGCCATCTGCACCAACCCGATCGTGAATTTATCGCTTGACATAATATTTTTAGAATACGAAATTCTGCCCTCGATGCCAAAATTTCCGTAAGATTTTAAATGGGACGCGGATTTGACGGATCAGGCGGATTCAACGCGGATTTTTTAAGAGATTTTAAAAATCAGCGAAAATCCGTTAAATCCGCGTTCATCCGCGTCCCATTTTTGCCGTTTTTATGAAACCTTAATTTTCAAAAACCGCCGCTTGCCGACCTGGAGCAGAATCTCGCCGTTGAGTTCGATTTCCGCCGCCGTGTTCGAAACCTTTTCGCCGTCGAGTTTCACGCCGCCTTGCTCGATCAGTCGCCGCGCTTCTTTTTTCGAGGGCGCGAGATTCGTCTGGACGAGCAATTCAGCAAGATTGTAATTACCCGCCGAAACCAGCGTTTCTTCGATTTCGTCGGGAATTTCTTTTTTGACGAAACGCGCGACAAAATCTTCTTCGGCTTTTTCAGCATCTTCCGTCGAATGAAAATCTTTGATGATGAGTTTCGCCAGATTCACTTTCAAATTACGCGGATTTTCGTCGCCCGATTTCATCGCTTCGATTTCCGTCGGCGGCAAATCGGTCAAAAGCTCGTAATATTTCCACATCAGTTCGTCGGAAATTGACATTACTTTGCCGAACATCTCGTTTGCCGGTTCGTCAATTCCGATGTAATTATTCAGCGATTTTGACATTTTATTCACACCGTCCAAACCTTCGAGCAGCGGTGTCGTGATGATGACCTGCGGTTCCTGCTGGTATTCGCGCTGAAGGTTTCTGCCCATCAGAAGATTAAATTTCTGGTCGGTTCCGCCGAGTTCGATGTCCGAGCGAAGCGCGACTGAATCGTAGCCCTGAACTAACGGGTAAAGAAGCTCATGAAGCGCAATCGGGCGATTTTCGGTCATTCGTTTTTCAAAATCGTCGCGTTCGAGGATCTGCCGGACGGTCGTGTGCGAAGCGAGCTTGATAAAACCCGCCGCGCCCTGCGCTTCGAACCATTCGGAATTAAACCGAATCTCGGTTTTTTCGGGGTCGAGAAGTTTGAAAATCTGAGTTTTGTAAGTTTCGGCGTTTGTTAGAATTTCTTCACGCGAGAGCGGTGGACGCGTCGCGTTTTTCCCCGACGGGTCGCCGATCATTCCCGTAAAATCGCCGATCAGAAAAATCGCCGTGTGTCCTAAATCCTGAAACGCTTTTAATTTGCGGATCACGACCGTATGCCCGACGTGAATATCGGGCGCGGTCGGGTCGGCACCCCATTTAACGCGCAGAGGCTTGCCGGTTTTCGCCGAGCGTTCCAGTTTTTTGCGTAAATCTTCTTCGCGGATCACGTCAACCGCGCCCTTTTTGATAAATTCGATTTGTTCATCTATTGTCATAATCTTAAAATTCAATTGAATTATTTTGCACGAACATTTAATGATTAACAATTCGTTCGATTTTTTTTGCCCGCGAAATACACGAAACAGCCGAAAAAAGGAATCTTAAAAATTTGTTTTATTTTCGTTTCTTTCGTGTATTTCGCGGGCAAAATGTTTTATAAAATTCAATGATTATGGAAAACAATTTAGCAAACACGAAACTGGCGTTTATCGGCTGCGGCGTGATGGCGGAAGCGATCATCGCCGGACTTTTACGGAAAAATCTCGTTCGGACAGAACAAATCGCCGCCACGCATCCGCGTGAAAACCGCCGTAAGGAATTGAGCGAAAAATATGGGATTCGGGTTTTTGAGGAAAACGCGGAAGCGGTTGAAAAGATTCGTGCAAACGAAAACTCGATTGTCGCTTTGTGCGTTAAACCGCAGCGTTTGAAAGGCGTTTTGGAAGAATTAAAAAACGTGGTTGCGCCGGATCAGATCGTTTTATCAATCATCGCGGGCGCGCGCATCGAAACGATTTCCGAAGCGCTCGACAATAAAAAAATCGTCCGCGCGATGCCGAACACGCCTTCGCAAATCGGCGCAGGCATCACGGCTTGGACTTGCACGGAAGACGTTTCCGACGAAGAAAAGTCGCAGATCAAAGCCCTTTTGACCGCGCTTGGCAAAGAACTTCACGTCGAAACCGAAAATATGATTGATATGGCGACTTCGCTTTCGGCGACGGGTCCGACGTATGTTTTCCTCGTGATGGAAGCCTTAACGGACGCGGGCGTTCACCTCGGATTTTCGCGTGAAATGGCAAAAGAATTAGTGCAGGAAACGATGCTCGGCGCAGTTTTGTTCGCAATGGAATCGCACAAACATCCGGCGGAACTCAGAAATATGGTAACATCGCCGGGCGGAACTTCGGCGGACGCGATCTACCAAATGGAAAAAGGCGGACTTCGGACAGTTTTATCAAAAGCCGTTTATGCCGCTTACCAACGCGCCGTCGCATTGGGTCAGAAAAAGTAAAATTAATACATCTCTAATTCGGGCGGATTACTAATAATTTCAAGATTTCCTAATTCGCCGAAGATTTTGTAAGTTCCGTCAATCAAAAAAAATTCGTCAATGTTACCAAAATCCATTTCGCCCGAAGCATCCGTTAAAGGCTGTTTGATTTTATCTGTCCAGATTATTGACTCAACATTTGAAAATTTAATTTGCGCTTTACGATAACAATATAATTCGTTTGGTAAAGGTTTCTGATATAGAAAATGATTTTGCGTTAATATCAATTCCAAATCAATCGTAAATATCAAAGGAGTTATTATTAAATCCAAGACAAAACTGTCTTCTAAAAAAATATTCTCAAACCCTTTGAAATCGTGATAATTGACTTTCATACTTTTAACAGACAACCAAAGGCTATAATTTCCGGTACATTATATAAGCGTTCGTCAAGCCGTTTTGCGCGTGGTTAAAGGCTTCGGGAATTTCGCCGATGATTTCAAAGCCGACATCCTGCCATAATTTGACGGCGACCGCGTTTGATTTGACGACGAAATTAAACTGCATTGACTTAAAACCGAGCCGGCGCGATTCTTCGACTGAATATTCCGCCATCATTCGCCCGACACGTTTGCCCGTTGCATCAGGCGCGACCATATAACCGGCGTTGCCGACGTGCGCGCCCAAGCCGGGCTGATTGGCTTTGAGGAAAAACGTGCCGACGACGCGTTCGTTCACGCTGTGCAGATCGTCGCTCAAAATCCCGGCGCGTTTCGGCGCTTCCGACCAGACGGCGACGTATGTGTGCTTGTCGGGACTGCACCAATACGATAACATTTCTTCCTCGCCGGAATCGGGCGCGAAAACATATGTGTCGCCCGTAGCAATGACCGCTTTGATAATTTTCCAGATTTCGGGTTTGTCTGCTTCGGTTGCTTTTCTAATCTCTAACATCTTCTCTTTGCAATGTAAATTTCCAGATCATCCGGTTCTGCGCTTCGTCGAAAAGATATTTTCCTTCCGTCACCTGCCAAAACCCCATAAACTGCCATTCGCCGACCTTTAGTTTATTGAACAGCGGCACGGCGTGTTTCGATTCAATAGCATTAAACAATGCGCGGTTGAAAGAATCAAGTTTCTGGTCGCCGCGCCGTCCCGCGCCGGTGTAAAAAATCGTGTCGCGGGTCGCGCCGTGAAAGTTGTCGGGATAACACGGATTGATCTTGCCGAAATCCGTTAGAAGCGAGATTAAACGCCCTTTTCGCTGATAAATGCCGTTGCGGATTTTGTGGATTTCCGAAACCTCGTTCCACGAAAAAATTCTGCCGATGCCATCGGTTGTAAAAAAACTTCCGCTTATGGTTTCATTTTGCTCGTTTATGCTTGACACAAGTTTTGTTGATAATTAAACTCAATCTACTTTCTTTTTATCTTTTGAAATACTAGCAAAAATTTTCCCGGTATTTCAGAAAAATTTGACCCCTTTGTTTTTTCCCTAAAAAGCTTATAAAGGTTTTTAGCTCTGGTTTGTTTAGTTGTAGATTTATACGGCTTGATATTTTATCGGCAAATACAAATTTAAATTTTAAGTCCCAAGGAGATTAAAGAGCGTGAAAAAATTTTTAAGTATTCTGGCTGTTTTCGGCATCGCAATATTTGTGTTCGGTTTGATTACCAATAAAACCGGCGCGAACAAACCCGTATTTAATGCGGGCACACAAGACGAACTCGAAAACGCGAAACAAATCAGTTTAGGTGTCTTACGCGACCGAGCCGCGCAACGCGCGATCGGAAACGTTGACGAATTTCAGGTGCAGAAAGTCGAAATTGACGACCTGAAAATGGCGCACATGCGCGTTCGTCAAACCGTCGGAGGCATACCCGTCTGGGAAGGCGAAGCGATCGTCCATCTAAACCAGGACGGTTCGCTTTCGACCGTGACCGACGATTTGAAAGAAAATATTTCGGTCAATACAGAACCGAACTTTTCAGGAAAAGAAGCATATAACATGGCGGTTGACACATATCGCGGCAGAGCTAAACTGGGCGGCGGCGAGAATCAAATCGAAATGTTTATCTATCGCGGCGAAACCCGCGACCATCTTGTTTATCGCGTCGAAACCCCGCGCATTACGGGCGATGCCGAGCCGACCGCGCCGGTTTCGTTTATTGACGCGCACACGGGCGAAAAGGTTTTCGGCTACGATAATTTGCAGACAGGTTCGGGCAGTTCGCTTTACAGCGGAACGGTCACGATTGATACGAGCGTTGTCGGTTCGACCTATTATATGGAAGATTTGACCCGCCGGATGGGAACGTTCAATATGAACAACACCGGCAACACTTCGACCGGCACGGGCGGAACGCAGTCGCGTTTTACCGATACGGACGATGTTTGGAACACGACCGTCCAACGCGCCGGAGTTGACGCGCATTACGGCGCGGCGAAAACCTACGATTATTTCAAAAACGTTCACGGTCGCAACGGCATCAACGGCAGTAACGGTCCCGGAACGACCACCGCGGCGGCAAACAGCGGCATCAGCCTTGTTGCTTCGCGCGTTCATTTCGGCAGCAATTACAATAACGCTTTCTGGTATCAGAATATGATGACCTACGGCGACGGCAACGGCACGACCTTTTCGCCTTTGACAACGCTCGACATCGCCGGACACGAAATGACGCACGGCGTGACGCAGTATTCGGCAAACTTGACCTACGCCAACGAATCGGGCGCGTTGAACGAATCAATGTCGGACGTTTTCGGCGCGATGGTCGAGCTTTACGCGCGCGGCGGTTCGCCGACGGCGGACACCTGGAAGATCGGCGAACAGTCATACACGCCGAACACGCCGGGCGACGCGCTTCGTTATATGGACAATCCGCACCTTGCGGGCAACGGCGGTTATACGGCGGATGACGACCCCGACCATTACACCGAACGCTACACGGGAACGGCTGACAACGGCGGCGTTCACATCAATTCGGGCATTCCGAACCACGCTTTCTATCTGATGGCGGCGGGCGGAACACATCACTTGAGCGGTACCACCGTAACGGGCATCGGCACGACTGATGCGGCGCGAATCTGGTATCGTTCATTGACCGTTTATATGACTTCAAGCACGAATTTTTCGGGTGCGAGAACCGCGATGTTAAACGCGGCAACCGATCTTTTCGGCTCGTCGAGCGCGCAATACACGACCGTTGCAACAGGTTGGTGCGCGGTTGGTGTCGGTTCTTGTCCGGGCGGAACTCCGACTCCGACTCCGACCCCGACTCCGGGAAGCAATCTGCTGGTCAACGGCAATTTTGAAAGCGTGATTACGCCCTGGGTAATGTCGGGAACCGGCGCTTATTACACCAATAACGGCGCATCGCCCTACAACGGCACCGGCTATATCTATTTCGGAAACGCCAACAGCCGCACGGGACAAACCTATCAGACGGTTTCGATTCCTTCGAGTGCTACCGGAACTCTGAGCTTCCAGCTCAACGTAACGTCAGCGGAAACGACGACAACCACGCAATATGACCGATTGTTTGTCGAAGTCCGCAATACGAGCGGTACATTGCTGACCACACTGGCAACTTACAGTAACTTGAACAAGGTCAGTTCTTCGACCAGTTATACGCTACGGACGCTGAATGTCGCGGCTTATAAAGGTCAGACGGTTCGTATCCAATTCCGCACAACGACGGACAGTTCGCTCATCACGACCTTCCGTGTTGACGCGGCATCACTGCAATAAACAACCGTTGATTTTGAAATGCAAAAGGAAAAGGGAACGATTTCGGTCGTTCCCTTTTTTCTTAGTTCTTACGCCATCCTTATGGTACAAAGGCGTTCGGAACAGCCCGGTCGCCGGCTGAGCCGAAAGGTACAATAGCCGTTCCGGCAGTTGTTCGATTGATAAACCAGGTCGAAGTTGACGGTCTGAAGACGGTAGTATCGAACTTTCCGTCGCCGTCATAATCACCCGGCGCGGGAACATCTCCCGTTGTGCCGAACGGAGTTGAGTAAAATGAAAAGTTTTCGCTTCGCAAGATAAACCAGAAACCCGTCGAAGGTCGCCAAAAAGCGGCATCGGCTTTGCCGTCGCCCGTGTAATCGCCCTGCACGGGTTTATCCGAACTGTTTCCGAACTGAAAAGCGACAACTCCCGCACTGCTTCGACTGAGCCACCATTGACCGACCGACGGACGATAAATAGCAATATCGGCGCGTCCGTCGCCGTCATAATCGGCAACCACCGGAACATCGCCCGCCGTGCCGAATTGGGTAATAATCGTGCCGCCCCCCGAAAGCAGGATATACCACGTCGAATTTGAAGGACGAAAAACCGCCGCGTCGGTTTTCCCGTCATTGTCATAATCGGCAGGCGCGGAAATATCGCCCGCCGTGCCGAACGGGAACGAGAAAAACGAACCGTCCTCGCTTCGCAAAATAAACCAAAATCCCGTACTCGGTCGCCAAAAAGCAATGTCCGCCTTACCGTCGCCGGTAAAATCTCCCGGCGTAATGCGGTCGGTTGACTGCCCGAACTGCGCCGCAACGGTCTGCCCGCTCGAACTGCGATTTATCCACCATTCACCGACCGACGGACGAAAGATCGAAATGTCGGTTTTGCCGTCGCCGTCAAAATCAAACGGTGTATGGTTATTGGTCAACAGACATTTGCCCGTCGCTCCGGTTGCCGCAGTTCCGGCATTGTAAATTGTTTGTATTTCGGAAGCGGTAAGAGCGCGATTATAAACTGATATTTCATCGGTTATACCGTTTATATTTCCGACATTAACTCTCGGATTCGTGCTTGGGTCTAAGTCAACTGGTCGCTGCGTTATTGTGGATTGTCTAACCAAATTGCCATTGATGTATAGCTTCATCTGACTTGTCGCGTCATCGAGCGTTGCTCCAAAGTGAACGAATTGTCCAAGCGGCAACGGACTAGGAGTTGTAATGCCTACTCCCTGACTGACGTTGTATCCTATGTTGAAGAATAATTCGCCCGTAGAAAACATCCATATCCTATAAGGCGAAGTGAAACTTCCTTGAGTTGCTTGTCTTTGGATGATTGTACCACCGTAAGAATCTAATTTAAGCCAACCTTCAAAGGTCATTGAACGATTTAAGGCTAAAGATGGAGAATCCAGCACTTCTACTGTTCCGGCATTGTTAGTATAATTACCTAAAAATCCGCCGCCGACTTTACCTCCGCCAAAGGTCATCAGGTTAACGAGCATTCCGTTATTGACTCCGGTTTGATCCAGGGCATTAAGTTCGCCGCGCCACCAGGCGACCATTCCCGACGGCGGCGCAACACACGCGGTTAGCGCACCAGCCTGCTGAACGGTGAAAGTTTGTCCGGCGATGTTAATAGTTCCGTTGCGAGGCTGCGAACCGTAATTAGACGCAACCACATAACGGACTGCGCCCGCATCGGTAGTTTCGGCAAACAGCCAATTGTCGTTACTTGTTGCCGGCGGTCGGCAGCCGCTTTGAGTATTGACCATAATACTGCCTTCCCCGCCGCTTGCCGAATAGCTTTGACCACTTTGTCCTAAACTGAAACTACAGCCGATGTTAAGTTCGACTCTCAGGTCAAGACTTTCAGGATTTGTGTTTCCTTTTGCTAAAACCGTCATTCGGATTCGATTTTCATTGTCAGTAAAACTCTGCCCGATCAAAAGCGGCTGGTCGCTGTTTTGGGGAGTAGTCGGGGTCATATCCAAAAGTTGTGTTCTTCGTAAACCACTGCTTTGGTAATCCCAACGAATAATTGCTCCGTTCATTGCAAATGAGTTGCCGGTAAACAGCTGTCTGAATTCGACCCAATAATCTTTTCCGGCATTCTTCCTGATTTTTAAAGCGCGAATCCCGTTGGGCGAGGGCGAGTCCTGCATGTAAATTCGATATATGCCGTCATTTACGACCGTTTGTATATTAGCGTCGGTCAGCCAATCCAGCGATCGTTTATACCGAGCATTGAAATGAAACTGCGAACCGCCGCCGAAGCCCATCATATCGAAGTTGTCTCCGTATTCGACATCGTTTCCCGCGCCTATTACCGTTCCGTCCGTTGTCCGCCAAAGATTAGCGTGATGAAGACCGTAGTTATGACCGAATTCGTGTGCGGTGACGCGCAAATCAAAGTAACCGTTCAGCCAAGTTCCTTTACCGCCGAGTGAGCCTCTTCCAGCCCAACCGAAATTTTGCGAATAACTGAAAGCAACGACATCCAAATTGAAATTGTTCGTTTCAAAACCCGCTGCCCGCGCCGCGTTTCGCGCGTCGGTAAGCAGAAAACTATAGTTATTTCCTTGTTCATAATATGTCAACGGTTGCGGCAAACGCACAACCGGAGTAACAGTTACTTGTTGCGAAGTTTTATTGTATGAGCTAATCACATAGAAAGGGCTGACTTCATTGTTTATCAAGTTTTGGGTGCGAGTTACCGTCAGCGGTTGATTATTCGCGTCCAACGGTTCGCCCGGTCGGTCGGAAAAATCAACGCGGATAAAAAGGACTGTTTTTAAACCTTCCGTCCACGGCGAAGCCATTTCGCCCGGAGAGAGATTTTCTTTCGGACGCACCGGTCCGATTTTCGATTCCCATTCGATTTGTTTATGAATAAAATATTCAAGTTCCGTTTGATTTGAGAAATAAACAAGTTTACCGCCGACTTTCGCTACCACACTAAGTTCATTAAGTTCAGCTAAATTAACCGAATGAGATTCATATTCCGTCGGGTCTAATTTTCGCACAGGACTTTCATCAACCGCCATTAATCCATCTAACACAATACCTTGCAGCGGAATGTCGAGTTTGGTCGTCATCGCTTCGCGTCTGCCATAAACAAAAGCCTGATATTTGGAATCACCGACGATAACCTCCCGCTCTATCCGAGAACTGCTCATATTTCCGGTTACCGGGTCTATCTCGTCCAAAAAATACACGAGAAAATCTCCGTCGGCACTAATTTTCTTTTCCAAATGTTTTGTAATAAAAACAGGAAGACGATTATATTTTTCCGTCGAGATTGCTTTTTCAAGTGCGGTTTTCGGGTCGAAGCGAATTAATTCTTTAAGAACTTTTTCCCGCTGCAACGCCAAGTTCCCGCCGATTCGGTGATGTTCGCTTATATCTGCAAATTCTTTATTGAAATCTTGTTCAACCCAAGCATCGAATTCGGCAAAAATCGGCGAATCGGCAAATTGTTTAACTGAAGCAAGATTATTTTGAGCCTTTGAATGTGTCCAAAAAATACTTCCAAGCGTAAGAACAATAAAGCCAATCACCAAAAACAGACCGATTCTTTTCATAATTGAATATCCTCCATTCACTTTTATAAATCAGAAATTTTATTTAAACAGAAAAATCAACAAGTTTGCCGTTACAATCTCGCTTATTACAAACGATTCTCTCGCCGTAAGAGCGGTTTCATTTGAATATATGCCGACGACTTCATCGTTAATCAGGTAAATAATTCGGCAGCGGCACACTTCGGGCTGCCCTGTCACGAGATCAGAGCGCATATCTACGCCGTCGAGTCGCCGTCTGTCCAATCGAGTATTACTCTGCCGATTAACGGCACAGATTTGAACGTATTCTGATTGTCCGATAAAGAGTTCGGGCGATTCAGCAGAATGTTCCGTCAAGGGAAGACGAAATTTCAACAATTCCGAAAAACATTCGCGCCCTCCGCACGAATGTTTTTCGGTTTGAAAAAAACTTTCTGCCGCGACGAAAAGGAAATTTCGGCTGATTGACGGTGTATCGTTTGAGACTCCGTGAGTGCTTATCTGCGATAAGGTAAAATCAGAAGTATGGAAAACAATCTTCATTAAATTACTCCCTAATTGCGGAATAACGGAAGTTCGGATTAGGGATGGTACTATCGTCTTTCTATCACCAATCGAAAACTTGAGTTGAAAATTTAACAAGCAGTCAAAACACTGCAAGAAAAAAAGTGTTATTTGTTGCGGATACAAGCCGCAATCTGTAATAAGCTACTGCCCTTTTTTGTTCGAGTTTGAAAATGTAGAAATAAAATATACTATATCGCCGCAAATTACAAGAAAAATTTTCAGGTCGTTTTTGCCATCTTGCGGCTGTGCGGCTGTGACGAGGTTTCAGAACACCGGCAGCGAACAATAAAAAGGCTTTTCGTTACTGAAAAGCCTTTTTATTCGTATGAAATTGGCGCGGCAACCATTTATACCCGCCGTTCGTTTTTACGGCACGAAAGCATTCGGAACGGGCAGATCGCCCGCCGCGCCGAAATTGAGGATTGCGGTGCCGGCGGTGGTGCGCTGGATAAACCACGTATTCAACGCCGGACGGAAAACCGCCGTGTCGAATTTGCCGTCGCCGTCGTAATCGCCCGGAACGGGAACGTCGCCGACGGTCCCAAACGGGACTGAGTAGAACGAACTGTCCTCGCTTCGCAAAATAAACCATTGTCCTGTTGAGGGTCTGAAAAATGCCACGTCCGCTTTGCCGTCGCCGGTATAATCGCCATGGACGGGTTTGTCCGCGGAAAGCCCGAATTGAAAGGCGTAAACCGTGGCGTTACTGCTTCTTTGAATCCACCATTCGCCTGCCGACGGACGATAAATCGCAATATCGGATTTGCCGTCGCCGTCGTAATCCGCCGTCACGGGAACGTCGCCCAATTGTCCGAACTGTCCGATAATCGTGCCGCCTGAAGATTTATTGATATACCACGTTCCGGTCGAAGGTCGGAAAACCGCCGCGTCCGCTTTGCCGTCGCCGTCATAGTCGGCGGGCACGGGAACATCACCCGCCGTGCCGAACGGGAACGAGAAGAACGATCCGTCCTCGCTTCGCAGAATAAACCAATTGCCGTTCGACGGTCGCCAGAAAGCGATGTCGGTTTTGCCGTCGCCCGTGTAATCGCCCGAAACGACTCTGTCCGTTCCCGCGCCGAACTGCGCGGCAACGGTTTGTCCGCTCGAACTGCGATTGAGCCACCATTCGCCGGAGGACGGGCGGAAAATGCCGATGTCGGTTTTGCCGTCGCCGTCAAAATCGAGCCGCCCCGCATTGCTTGCCGTTATGCAAGTGCCGCTGCCCGATGAAACATAGATGTTTATTTGATTACGCGATTCGGCGCAGAACGAAAACTGCGTGCTGCCGCTTAACTGTGTCGCCATTAAGGAGTTCGGCGGACAATTCGGCAGCGTGTCGGAATGAACCGCGCCCAGATTATGACCGATCTCGTGCGCCGTAACCAGAAAATTCGCTTCTTCCCAGCCCCAGCTGACATCAACTCTGCCGCTCACGCCGTAAGCAAACAAAGGGTCGCACATTTCGCCGATGAAGGCTTGCCCCGCGCCGCGCATACTCGGTTTGTATGTAAAAAGATGCGCCGCGTCGCGCGGAATTTGCGCGACGGGAAAATTCTGATTCCAGTAATCCTGAAAATTACATAAAATCCTTCGCGCGGTCGTTCCCTGACAAACCGGATCGGGGCGCGGCGCGGAAGTTTCAAAAGTGTCGTGAACCGACCATGTATGCTGATAAACGACGCTGATGGTCAGGTTAAGCTCGCTTTCGTAAAGACCTTCGACCATATTCAGAATGCTCAGAATCTTTGCGTTTGCGCCCGATGCGCCCGCCGCCGAATTGACAAAATCGAGATCGGCATCGGTCGCCAGTTCGATGGTTTTAAGCCCGCTCACGACGCTTTCAACGCCGTTCGTCAAAACCATCTCTCTGCCTTCGCGGATTTTTTCCGTCAAATCTTCCGGGCAATCAATGCTTTTATCTCTTAGAACGTCTTCCGCACGGTAAACGACAAATTCGTCCGCCGAGGCAAAATCGGAATATTTTTGGGCGGGTTCGATGAAAAACCTTTCGCGCTTCGAGCCGAAATAGCCTTCCGTTTCCGCACCGTCAATTGTCAGACGAACTTCGGAGTCCGCTTCGCCGTCAACTTTTCCCTTAAAAGTCGTAACCGCCGCTTTTTCGAGCCGCCGCCTGCCGTTTTCGGTCAAATCTTCCGCATAGTAACGCGCCGCGCGCAAATCTCTGGGTGTCAATGACAATTCAAAAGTTTTGTTTGAGGTTTGGATGGAAATTTTCCGGTTTGACTTCGCCTGCCGAATCGCTTCACGAGTGTCGAGACGCACGATATTAGCGTTTTTAAAAGAGCGTCCCAAATCGTTTTTCAACGCTTCATTTTGGGCGAAAGACGACGTAAATGTCCCTAAAATAAGCAAAATGACAAATAAAAACTTTTTCGTCATTGTATCCTCCGAAGTAAAAGTTATATGGTTTTAGAGTATTTGAGATTCGCGGGTGAATCTCACCGACATAGTTAATACAGTTTTAACAGGGTTAAACTTCCACGAAATTCTGATATTTGATGGCAGAATTTGTGAACAGTTGCACAAAATTTTTAGGGGACGTTTTCGGGGGAATCTGGAAGCGTCTGCCGTATTGGTTTCGATTAAAAATAATCCGCGCCACGCAGAAAAAATTCACGGCTTCCGTCGCTGTCATCATAACAAACGCGAACGGAAAAGTCTTGCTTCTGGAACATATTTTACGTCCGGGCGCAGGTTGGGGAATTCCGGGCGGATTTATCGAACACGGCGAACAGCCCGAAACTGCCGTCCGGCGCGAACTTCGTGAAGAAGCCGGCATTGAACTGGAAAATGTAGAAATGTTCCGTATCCGCACGATAAAACGTCATATCGAAATACTTTTCCGCGCCGAGTCAAGTGAGATGGCGGAAGTTAAAAGCCGCGAAATCAGGAGTCTGGGCTGGTTCGCAGTTGAAGAAATGCCCGCCGAAATGCCCGATACGCAGAAACTGCTCGTCGAAAAAGTTTTAAAAGGTGAAATTTGATAAAAACTTTTGCGCCGTTTAAAATCAGAAAGATTAAATAATTTATTACATCAGGAGAAAGAAAATGGTTGATTTAGTTCCGTCGCCGGAATCGGTGATGCAGATTTTGCAGGACACAGGCGCATACCGCAAAGGGCATTTCGTTTACCCGAACGGCAAACACGCCTCGCATTATTTTCAGATGCCTCTGGCATTTCGTTATTATGACAACGCGCGAATTCTCTCGGTCGGTTTGAGCCGCAAGTTCAGAATGGAAAGATCTATCTCTTCCCGTCTGCCGAAAGTTTCGATCATCAGCCCGAGTCCGGGCGGCATTATGGTCGCGTTCGGCGTCCGCGAAGCGTTGACCGCCGAGCAGATTTACTGGGCGGAAATGGAAGACGGCAAACGCCAGTTTCGTCAGTATATCGGCGCGGGCGACGTTCATCCGGCGATTATTGTTGACGATATTCTGCGTTCGGGACGCGCAATTTCCGAAACGATCGAACTCGTCAAGGGCTTGGGTTCGGAAGTTATCGGAATCGGCACGATCGTCAATTTCGAGGACGCGCCGACCGAATTTGAAGGAATTCCGGTTAAAAGTCTGATGACATTCGACGTGAACTTTTACGAAACCGAAGAAGAATGGAGCGTTTCGCGCAGTGCCTCGGAAGCCGAAGAACAGAAAGTTCGCTTCTAGAAGCGAACTTTTTGCAAGTAAAAAGGCAAATGTAAAAAGGCAAAAATGAGAACCGGCTTTTACAAAAGCACCTATCTTATTTTTACTTTTTACTTTTGCCTTTTTACTTTTCTACTTTTCACTTTTTCACTTTTTCATCTGTTCTAAAAGTGCGCGGCGTTCTGCCAGAAGTCTCAAGAATTTCTCGCGTTTGAGAAAAAACGCCGAAATCGCGTTGAGCCAGCCGTTCAGATCGCCGATTTCTTCGAGCGTTTTCAAAGCGATATATCCGCACAGAAACGAAAGCGGAATCGAAAGCAAAGCAACGAGCCAGCCGAAATAAAAATATAAAACTCCGGCGAAAACAAGCCACGTCAGAGGCATTAAAACCATCGCCGTCAGCAATTTCATCGTCGAAGCCATATCCAGATAGCCTTTTTTTGTCTGCGAATACGCCATAAATTTGCCGAATTGATACGCCGGAAAATGCAGAATCGCGCCGAAAACTGCGAACGGCGCGAGCAAAATCAGATACCACGAACGAATCAGGGCGTGTTTTAAGACAAACTTTTTTGAAAAATCCGCCAAAGCGAGAAATTCCGAGCCGATGCCGAGCCGGTCGAGTTTTTTGTTGTATTCGGCAAGCCGTTTTTCGAGCTTCGCGTCCGTTTCATTAGGTGTTTCGGCAAGGAATTTCTTCAAAAAATCCATTCTTTCCGCCAGATTTTCTTCACGGGGCGTAACGGATGTAAAAACTTCTTCGGCGATCCGAGCGACGGCGATTTCCGCGTCGGATTCGGCATTTAAGGTTACTTCTCGCAAAGACTTTTCGATCTTTTCGGTCAATTCGCGGACGGCTTCGCGCGGCGGATGCCCGTCGTCGCCTAGTTCGACGGGCAAAACCGGAAAAGCTTCGCCGAAATGCAATAACGCCTCGCTCCGAAAAGTCGTTTTTTCCGTGTAGAAAAGTCCGACCGGAACAATTCGCAAATCGAGCGACGAAGGATCTTTGCCGCTCGAAACCGCGCCGAGCGCGATTCGTGCCGCGCCGGTTTTCAGCGGCTGTAATTGCGGTTTGTCGTGCGAAACGCCTTCGGGAAAAATCGCAATCGCGCCGCCCGTCTTCAAAAGCTCGCGGGCGACCGCAAAAGTTTCCTGATTCTTGGAAACATCCGCGCCCGAATCCTGTTGGCGATAAAGCGGAAGCGCGCCGACCGTGCGGACGAGATACCCGATGACGGGCATTTTAAAGAGCGTTGATTTTGCCAGAAAAGCAATCTTGCGCGGCAGGGCGATAAACAAAAGTGCCGGATCAATCAAAGCGTTCGGATGATTGCTGACAAAAATCAGACCGCTTTTTTCGGGCAGACTTTCGGAATTATAAAGTTCGATGCGCTTGAAAAAAATGCTGATGCCGACACCGAAAATAAAATGAATCAGCCATAAAGCGAATGCGCCCCGGCGACGCAGAATCACATCACCGAGGCGCAATTTTTTCAAGTCATTTTTCATTTACAATTCAAGATTTAAGATTCAAGATTCAAGATTAATTCGTTTTCAATTTTGAATCTTGAATCTTGAATTAAATCTCGTGCCGGTTCGTCATCGCTTTGTCCATCGTTACTTCGTCCACGAATTCCAGATCACTCCCGACCGGCATTCCCATCGCAATTCTTGTGACGCGAACGCCCAAAGGTTTTAGAAGCCGCGCGATATAATTCGCCGTCGCTTCGCCTTCGGTCGTCGGGTTGGTGGCGACAATAACTTCCTTGACCTCGATGCCTTCGTTATTATTCGGCATCAGACGCGGAAGCAGATTCGCCAGCATCAATTCGTCGGGACCGACACCGCGAATCGGCGAAAGACTTCCGTGAAGGATGTGATACAAACCTTTATAAGAACGGGTTTTTTCGATGGCGACCAGATTATAAGGCTCTTCGACGATACAAATCTGTGAACGGTCGCGGGTCGGCGAAGCGCAATACATACACGGATTAATGTCCGTCATATTGTTGCAGATCGAGCAAAAAACGATCTTTTCTTTGACCTCGCGCAGTGCGTCAACAAAGTTTTCGACTTCCGTCAGCGGACGGCGCAAGATATGAAAAGCCAATCTTTGCGCCGATTTATGTCCGATTCCGGGCAGGCGTTTGAATTCGTCAATCAACTTGGCGACGGGTTCTGAATATTCAAGCATATTTCGATTTGGGATTTGAGATTCGGGATTTGGGATTTATTTTTCAATCCGCAATCCGCAATCCCAAATCCGCAATTAGAATCCCATTCCGGGCGGCAACATTCCGCCGAGCTGTCCTTTGAGTTTTTCTTCGACCTTGCGGCGGGCTTCGGCGAGTGCCGCCATCGTCAGGTCCTGAATCATTTCAACGTCGCCGTCTTTGACCAGATCGGGCGAGATCGTCAGTTCGAGAACTTCAAAATCGCCGCGCATTCTGACCGTTACCGCGCCGCCGCCGGCACTCGCATCAACGACCGTTGTTTTCATCTGCTTGCCCATTTCTTCCTGCATTTTCTGGGCTTGCTTCATCATCGAGTTCATATCAAATCCACCGGGAAATTTCATAATTTTTTCTCACTTCCTTTATATATAATTTCTAACAAAACCGTTGTGTGATTATAACATCTCAGTCTTTGAAAAGTCTTTTTGCGAAAAAAGAATTGCTGAATTTACCAAATTTTCAACCGTTAAAAACAAGTTCGGCGGTTTAAGTTAGTGTTTGCTTACTTGCTTTTTCAAATCAACTGCATTACAAATAAAATTCATGCACATCGAATGGACACCGAACGCCAGCCAATCGCCGTATCTGTTTCGCCAAGCCGCCGAATGGACGGGCGTAAAAGTTCACCGTGCAAAAGTTTTACCCGGCAGAATGCTCAAACACACGGCGAATTTTCACGAAATCAACATTTCGATCTCGGGTCAGCTGACGACGCAGAAATGCTCTTCGACCGGCAAAACCGTCGTTACCAAAAGCGGTGCGGGAAATCTTTGTTTAACACCTTACGGGCAAGTTGTGGGTGCGCATTGGGAAAAACCGCTCGATAATATGGGAATTCTGCTCGCGCCGGATTTCGTCCGGAACGTCGCGGCGGAAAATCGTTTTTCCGCCGATTTCCAATTCAAGGAAATCTACAAGGACAGAGATTCTCTGATTCAGCAGATCGGCTTTGCTTTGCTTGAAGAATCGAAATCGGAAACGCCCGCCGGAAATCTTTATACCGATTCGCTGATTCAAACTTTGACGCTTCATCTTTTGAAAAATTACAGCAACGCCGCCGCCGTGCAGGAAAACACGAGCGGCGGTCTTTCGGGCTATAAATTAAAACGCGTGCAGGAATTTATCAACGCGAATCTCGAAGAAGATTTGAGTTTGGCGGAACTGGCGGAAGTCGCCGATTTGAGCCAGTTTCACTTTGCGCGCGCCTTTCGCAAATCAACGGGTCAAACGCCGCAGCAATATCTGATGCGCCAGCGCATCGAACGCGCCAAAGAGCTTTTATCAAAAAACGATCTGCCGATTGTCGAAATCAGTCTCCGCACGGGATTTAAGAATCAAAGCCATTTCACGACGCTTTTCCGCAAATTCACGAAATTCACACCGAAGCTCTGGCGTGAAATGAAACTTGCTTAAAACTTATTGCCCACGAAAGACACGAAATATACGAAAAAAGCCAGCTAAATTGATTTTATTTTCGTTTTTTTTGTGTGTTTCGTGGGCAAACATTCTTTTGAGCAATTTCAGAACATAAACCGCAAACAGCCGAAAGATTCTTTGCCCGCGCATTTTCTAAAATCGTTTCAGACCGGAAAAAGGTCTGAGGAGATTTACAGAGAATGAAACGAATATTTTTGAGCATTTTTGTTATTTTAGCGGCAGTAAGTTTAAGCGTTTCGGCGCAGTCTTTGGGAACGCGGCAAACATTTGAAAAAGGAATAAGTCTGGCAAACGAGGGGAAATTTGAAACCGCGCTCGCGGATTTCAAAAAATCTTTGATGCTTGCCGAAACGGAAGACGCGGGAAGCGATTTTCGCGCGAAGATTCATTTCAACATTGGCGTTTGTCTGTATCGTTTGAAACAGAGCGCAAAAGCGGTCAGCGAGTTTGAAGAAGCGATAAAGCTGACGAAAGGCGATTACGAAAAAGCGTTCTACGCGCTCGGAATGGCGCAGGCGGAATTGAAAAACTGGCAATCAGCCGAAACCGCATTTCGCAGCGCGATTCGGCTCAACAAACGAAACGGCGAAGCGTGGTTCGATCTGGCGTTCGTTTATCTGGCGCAGAAAGATTACGATTCTGCCAAACAAGCGTTTCAAAAATCGGTCGAATTAAAATCGGTCGCATCGCCCGTCGGACACAACAATCTCGGCGTGATTCTGGCAATCAACGGCGATATAAATTCGGCGGTCAGGGAATTTGAAACCGCGCTGAAAAAATCGAACGGAAAATTCCCGGTTGCCGAGCGCAATTTGCAATTCTGCAAATCGTTAGGGCAAAATCTCAGTCAGGATTTAGTAGCAAAACTGGAATTCGGCAAATAATTTTTTTTAACCGCGAAAGACGCGAAACACACTAAAAACACAAATTGAATTTTTTGCGTCTTTTCGCGTCTTTCGCGGTTGAATAAAGGAGAAAAAATATGGAAAAACAAACGGACGTGATGGCGATCTTAAAGCTTTACGAACTGCGGCGCGACGAGAAAATGCGCGAGGCGCGGCAATGGTATTTTTCGCAGTTCGCGCCCAAATCGGCGATGGATATTATCGCGCTCTATCGCGGCGGCGAACGCGCGAGCGCGAATTTTCGGATGATAACTTCGTATTGGGATATGGCTTCGTCGTTCGTCCTGAACGGCGGAATTGACGAAAAAATGTTTTTCGATTCGGGCACCGAACATATTTTTGTGTATTCCAAAATCCAACCGTTTTTAGCCGAAATCCGTCAACTCTTTCAAGAGCCGGATTTTCTGATAAATCTCGAAACTTTGGCGCAAAAAGTTCCGAATATCGAAGCCAAACTGGAATCGAGAAAACGCCTCGCGGCAATCTGGGCGAAAGACGAAACGCAACTTTCGGCGACCGAAAGCAATTAATTTTTTAACTCAAAGACGCGAAGCCGCAAAGATTTTTAGAATGCTTTAATAACAGCTTAAAAATCCTTTGCGGCTTCGCGCCTTTGCGCCTTTGCGTTAAAAATCACCTTTCCGCAAAATTTTTATCCGCGTTCATCTGTGATAATCTATCGTTTCACCGATGAAAAAATACGTTATCAAACGCGCCGAAAATTCTTTGCCCGAGCAATTGACTCGTTACCGCGAGGAATTGAACGCCGAGCAGTTTCGGGTCGTAACGGCAAAACCGGGCGCGGCTTTGGTCGTGGCGGGCGCGGGAACAGGCAAGACGCGGACGATAACTTATCGCGTCGCGTATCTTATCGAACAGGGCATTTCGCCCCAAAAGATTTTTTTGGCGACTTTTACGAATCGGGCGGCGCGGGAAATGTTGCGGCGCGTCGAAAATCTGACGGGTTCGCAAAATGTCCATCGCGTCTGGGGCGGAACGTTTCACCGGATCGCCAATTTAATTTTAAGAAAACACGCCGTTTCCATCGGCTATTCATCGAATTATTCTATTCTCGACGCGGAAGACGCGAAGGAATTCGTCAACGTCTGTATTGACGAAGCCGGAATTGACACAAAGGCAAAGCGTTTTCCGAAAGCCGAAGTCGTTCAGGACATCATTTCCTACGCGAACAACACTGACCGACCGATCGAGAATGTGATTATCGGCAAGTATCCTTACTTTGAAATGCTGACGCAGCAAATCAAGCGCGTTGATATGATTTTTCAGGAGCGAAAGCGCGAACGAAACGTGATGGATTACGACGATTTGCTTTTGAACTGGAAATGCCTTTTAGTCGAAAAGCCCGACATTGCCGACCTTTATGCCGAACAATTCGAGCATATTCTAGTTGACGAATATCAGGACACTAACCGTCTGCAAGCTGAGATCATTGATCTGCTCGCGGTCAAACACCGCAACGTGATGGTCGTCGGCGACGACGCGCAAAGTATTTTCGCGTGGCGCGGCGCGGAGTTTACGAACATTTACGAATTTCCCGAACGCTACCCGGAAGCGGAAGTTTACAAGCTCGAAACGAATTATCGTTCGACACCCGAGATTTTAGGACTCGCCAACACTTCGATTGCCAACAATCGCCGCCAATTTCCAAAGATGCTGCAAGCCGTCAAAAAATCGCGCGATTTCAAGCCGGCGATGATTCCCTGCGCGAACGTCGAACAGCAGTCGGCGTTTATCGCGGCGCGGATTTTGGAATTACGCGACGAAGGCACGAGTCTGGAAGAAATCGCCGTTATGTATCGCTCGCATTATCATTCGCTCGAATTGCAACTTGAATTAACGCGCCGCAACATTCCATATCGCGTCCAATCGGGTGTGCGATTTTTTGAACAAGCGCATCTGAAAGATGTCATTTCATATCTGCGAATCATCGTCAATCCGCGCGACGAACTCGCGTGGAAACGAATTTTAAAGATGATTCCAAGCGTCGGCAATGCGACGGCGAACCGGATTTATGAAAGTATGGTGTTGTCAGAACCGCCTGCGGTAGCGGGCGGGTTAACGATTGTCAAAAAGACTTCACACAGCAAATCTTACCCGCCCGCTACCGCAGGCGGCTCTGACAGGTTGACGCTCACACTTCCGGCATCGCTCAATCGTTTGCAGAGCAAACAATCGTGGCAGAATTTCGTCAAACTTCTTGAATTATTAACGACCGACGAAAACCGCAACAATCCCGCGAAGCAAATCGAATTGATTCTGACAAACGGCTACGAACAACATTTGCAGGAAACGTTCGAGAACGCCGAAGCCCGATTGGAAGATTTGCGGCAACTCGCGCTTTACGCTTCACGCTATAATTCGACCGAAGATTTTTTGTCCGAACTCGCGTTGCTTTCGACCGAACGCTTTAAAGAACCCGCCGGAATCACGGGCGAAGACGTGATTCAAGGCGGCGAGGAAGACGAGCTTTTAACTTTAACATCGGTGCATCAGGCAAAAGGTTTGGAATGGAAAGCGGTCTTTCTGATCTGGGCGGCGGAAGGCAAATTTCCTTCGCCCAGAAGTTTAAAGGAAATTGATTCGGAAGAAGAAGAACGCCGTCTCTGGTATGTCGCTTTGACGCGCGCGCAGGACGAATTATATTTAACTTATCCGCTGATGATGATTGATTATTCGCGGCAGGTCGTGCTGCAAAAACCGTCGCGCTTTATCATGGAATGCCCGCCCGTGCTTTTTGAAGTTTGGAGTCTCGAAGAAGAATCGCGCCCGTTCGATGCGCCGGTTCAGATCGAAGAAAAGACGCAGGAGTTTTTGAATTAAATATGAGTAACGAAAAACCGTCAAGATTTGAAAAGAATGTTTCGGGAGATTTCTATACGACCGGAGATTGTCTTGCCTGTGATGCTCCCGAATCTGAAGCGCGTGATTTGCTCGCTCCTTTAGAAGGTGGAAATTACGACACTTATTTTATAAAGCAACCCGAAACGCCGGAAGAAATAGAACGAGCGTGCTGCGCGCTTGAAGTATGTTGCGTCGCCGCGCTTCGATACGGCGATAAGAATCCGAATATTATCCGCAGGCTCGGCAATAATCCGGAATATTGTGATTATTTGCTGCCCGATTAAACGTTATAAACTCTGTCACGAAAACTCTCTTTCAAACGCCGATTTTGCTGCGTGATAACCGCACATTCCGTGAACTCCGCCGCCGGGCGGAGTTGACGACGAGCAAATATAGAGACCTTTTGACGGAATCGCGTAAGGATTGATTTTTGCGACGGGACGCGTGAAAAGCTGTGAAAGAATTCCCGCGCCGCCGTTGATGTCGCCGCCGATGTAATTGGCGTTATGCTTTTCCAAATCGGCGGGCGATTTTACCGCTTTTGCGAGAATACAATCACGAAATCCGGGCGCGAAACGCTCGATCTGGTTTTCGATTTGTTCGGTCATATCGGCAGTTGCTCCGTTTGGAACGTGACAGTATGCCCAAGCCGTGTGTTTATTTTCGGGTGCGCGCGTCGTGTCGAAAAGGCTGTTTTGCGCGACCAGAACAAACGGCGTTTCGGAAATTTTCCCTTCCGCGTGAGCGCGTTCCGATTCGGCGATTTCTTCAAAAGTTCCGCCGACGTGAACCGTTCCCGCTTCAAAACACTGCTTCGCCTTCCACGGAATCGGCTCGTTCAGCGCAAAATCCATCTTGAAAACGCCCGCGCCGTATTTGTATTTTTCGAGCCGTTTGCGGTAAGCGTCGGGCAGGCGATGCGCGGTGATTTTGATGATTTGACGCGGCGTAATATCAAATAAAACAACGCGTGAGGCGGGCAGTTCGTCAATATTTTTAACCTCGAAATCGGTTTCGATCTTTCCGCCTAAGCTGAGAAAATACGCGCCGAGCGCGTCGGCGATTTTATTTGCGCCCCCGCGCGGAAATCCCCAGCCGACGGCGTGCGCCGTCAGAAGCAAAACCAAACCGTAAGCCGCGCTCGGCACATCTTCGAGCGGAATCATCGAATGTGCCGCGTTGCCCGCAAACATTGCGCGGGCGCGCGGTTCGGTAAAATAATGATCAACCAGATTTTTCGCCGAGGTCATTCCTTTAAGCCCGAACGCACCCATAAAAAACGGATTCGAGGGAATACCTAACGGCGCGAGAATATCCGATGCAAGCACGCCGAAATTTCTTGCCAGAACCGTCACGAGTCTTTCATAACTCGTGCCGTCCAAGCCTAAATTTGCGGCGGTTTCTTCGACCGAGCTTTTGAGCAGAACGGCAGTTCCGTCATCGAGCGGATGCGCGACCGACGCGGCGGGCTGAATGAATTCAAGCCCGAAATCCCTGAGCGGCAGAGTTTGAAAAAAAGGCGAAACGATCGCCAAAGGATGAATCGCCGAGCAAATATCGTGCGTAAATCCCGGCAGAGTCAGCTCCGCCGAACGCGTTCCGCCGCCAATCTCTCCGGCGGCTTCAACCACCAAAACCGAAAGTTTCCGCTGCGCCAGATAAATTGCCGCCGCCAGACCGTTCGGACCGGAACCGATCACAATTGCGTCGTATTGATAATTTTTCACCTTTGTTCCCGCTTGTTAAAAACTTAATTTTTCTGCTCGTTTGCAGCGTCTTCCATCAAATGATGACAAAACTTTTCCCACTCGCCGCGCTGCAGCCCGAGATACGAACCGAGATTGACCGCCGCGTTGCGCACCGTTTCGAGCGTGCCGTCGGTTTCCCGCGTATTCATTTTTTCGTTCAGACCGATGACGTAAAGCCCGACCTTGGTAGCTCTTCGCAAAAGGCAGAAATTATTGGTTGATTCGTCGGTAAAAAAATGCGAGATCACGGTTTTGTCGGCGCTTTCGTCGGTCGGATCGAAGGTCGGGCTGACGGTGACGATGAATTCTTCCGCCGTTTCATGAATGCCCATGACACGCACCCAATCGTATTTCATCGTTCCTTTGAGCGA
>JALHNX010000012.1 GCA_022843305.1 Pyrinomonadaceae bacterium
CAGATCTTTCTCAATACTCCCTCGGCACGGAATAGACCGTCGATCGTCCCGTCAAACTTCGGATAGACGTTGTACTCGTCGATCGTGCCTTTCCAAGGGTCGTAGAGCCGTTTCTTTTCCGCGACCAGGGTGATCACCATCTCGGCGACTTCCCGAGTCATCTCCTCGTCTCTGAGACCCAGCGCCGGCAACGCATTGGGATAATCCGGATCAATTGTCCCAGCCTCACGGGCTGAGAGTCGACCGTCCGCTCAGAGGCAAACTATCCACGACTTAGAACGGGTTCCCATTGTCACCTCCCAGATCGGGCTCCTCCGAGTTACTTAACTCGCCCTTCGCCGTCTTTGGTGTCCGTGCCTGCTCCCATAGGGAGTCCAATTCTCCGGAGACTCCGTGACGGTCCGTGAACTCGGGCTGCTCATCTCCCCTGTAGACTTCATAGCAATATCGACCGCAGCCCCAGACAGGACATTTATGGGCGTCGTCGTTGTCGTCGATTTGATCGGGGTCGTGTGCCCAGACGAATCCACAACCCGGGCACTTGTGACGGTGCGGCTGATGGCAGCTATTTCTCCACTTCATTTCACCTGACGCCGGTGCCTCGGCTTCCTCTCCGGGCAGACACGAGACCGGGATCACCGTGATCGCGAACACTCCCCCTCCGTCCGGGAGTTCACCGCTGATTCTACGCTTCTTAATTGCCATCTTCGTCTACCTCCACTTTTGGAACTTCAATAAATTCTTTGATGTTTGGATCCGTCGACGAGAATCGCCCTGTCTCCACGCCGTAAGTCTTAAATCCCGATCTCCTGTTGATCGAGATCCGGGACGGCGGTGGCTGCTGTCTGCGCCGCCGGAGTTCCTCTCCCGATTCGACCTTGATCTTCTTCTGGACCAGGGGCTCAACTTCGACAAAGGCGAAGTCGTAATTCTCAGTCAGGGTGACCATTTTGGCGGCGACCACCTGGATCGCCGCCTGGAACACCGGATCGTTTTCTGTCAGCTTCTCAAAGCGCCGCGCTACTTCGTATTCCTCGTTCGTCATTATCCCAACACCTCCGGGTTGAATCCGTGCTCCAGAAGATAGCGGGTGATCTGGTGACTCGCGTCGACCATCGAATAGGGGACGCCGCTCGAGTCTCGGGCGATGCAGCGTTTGATGCCGTCGACGTAGAGGCTCGCCTCGGGTTTAATGCGACTGGGCATTCCGCGAAACGCCGGGATCCGGACATTTTCAATCATCAACTTGAACCCGTGACCGAGGAGGAGTTCTGCCTCCTGAGTCGTCGAATCCGCGAGAACTCTCGTCATATTCAACAATCGGGTCTGGATCCGAGTCCGGGTGATCTTGAATCCCGGTGACTTTGTGCTTACTTGTGTGCTCATAATTATTTTGCTCCTTAAAATTTGATCTCATCAGCACCCGCCTCACGGGTGGACGGTGTTTCCACCGTTTCGATCTAGCGGACTAAATCCGCGTCCAGGATCTTGTCGACCTGGTCTTTGACGAAGAAGATGAAAGTTTTGTTCTCGGGTCTCAGGGAGTTCGTGTGCTCGATCTGTCTCCAGAGACCGGCGATCTTTTTGAACTTCGTGAAGAAACGGGGTTTGAAAGGGTTGTTGATCGCATTTAATTTCGCGTTCTCGTATTCGTTCCGGACTTGTTGTTTTGCGATGATAGCGTTGGTTTTCATAATTTTTGCTCCTTAGAATTTTTGTGTTGTGATTAGCAACTAAAGATAGTATATCTCAGATAATTCTAAAAGTAAACCCCTGAGCGTAACTTTTTTGAATTATTTTTTGATGACCAAATTTCCCATACTTCCGGCGGGTGTTTTCGCGTTCTGCCCGCAGAGTTCACGTGCCAGATCTTCGTTGAGTTTGCGACGGATCTGGCGTTTGATGCGATCGATCGCGCCGCCCGTCGCATACTCTCTCCACTTGCGATCCCGGCGCTGTGAATTGCAGCTGCGGCAAGCGGTGATCAGATTGGAAGCTTCGTCGCTACCGCCGTGTGAGTGGCAGACCAGGTGATCCAGGGAGATGTCGGCGGCGGCGTAGTCCCGGAGGTCGCTGCCGCACCACTGACAGGTGAACCCGTCACGAATGTAGATCGCCAGTCGTCTCCAGCGAGTGATCCACTTGCCGCCTTCTTTACGTTGTCTCAATCTCGGTGTTTTTGTTGTCGTTGTGCTCATTTTTTGCTCCTTAGAATTTGTTGTGATTAGCAACTGAAGATAACAGTATCATACAAAATTCTAAAAGTAAACCCCGGAACATAAAAAAGTGAAAAAATTTTAAGTCCACCGGAGGAGCAATTCTCCGATGGACTCGTGTGAGGGGAGCAAATTAAAAATTAGTCGTTCCAGACTTTGAAGGTCGTCCCACAACACGCCGGGACACGATTCATCGACTGAACTGTCGGAGCAAATAACCAGTGCGTAATATCTCCCTCGCCGTCTGTGAAAGTCGTCGTCTTGCGATAATAGACGTCCTCACCGTTTTTCGACTTGACGACGACCGCGTCCTCAAACCCCGAATAGGCTGACCCGATTTTGACGACAGACCCGTTCGCCTCAAGCGTGCTGATTTCCTCGTGGAACTGATTATCTTCTTTGCTATATCCGACCTGCTTTGTGCTCAACATAAAATTATCTCCTTAGAATTTGGTCTGACCTCGTCAGCGAGCGCCTTACGCTCGGACGGCGTGGGGAGCCGTTTCGGTCTAGCGACTCCACGCCAAGAACTGTTTGGTGCCCCGGACGTTGACTACCGTGAACGCCATCTCAGTGTCTTCCGAATACCCGAGGAAATCGCGGACCGTGTCACGCAGCTGGTTCGCGAAGATTTTCATCGTAACGCAGGTGAAACCGGCTTTGACCATATCGCCGGAGGGGATTTCCTGATAGGTGATGTTGTCGATGTCGACGTCCGAGTTTGCGACGGCTTTGACGCCGCCCTTGATATAGAGACCCTGTTCTCCGTCCCAGGTCCAGTCCGATGCGTTGAACGCCTTCAGCGATTTAACTTGTGCATACTCAGCACTCGACAGTGAATTTCCCTTTAACGCTCTCATTTTTTCCGTGTTGCTCATTTTGCTCATCTTTTTGTTTGCTCCTTAGAATTTTTTGTTGCATCTCTTGCAACGTAGATACAGTATACTACAGAAAATTCTAAAAGTAAACCCCAAAACACAACTTTTTTAGAATTATTTTCAAATTAGTCGTCGAATTTGAACTTGCGTCTTTTGTTTTCAACAATTTGGACTTGAGAATTATTTTCTTGAGCAGGGTCTGGAGGGCTATTTGTGGCACCTTTCGTGGATTCTTCGATCAATTTTGAGATCATCTCCTGTCTCTTTTTCTCCTGTTGGACGTCGTTGATCCACAAATAGACGGGAATATTCAATTCCTTGAATCGCTGCTCGGCTTCCTCCGGAGAAATCTTCTGGGCGTGGAGATCCATACGGACTTCCATCATATTTTTCTTTCGCGGAATATCGTACGCCAATTTACTCAGCTTCTTCGGCGTATTCGCCGGAGCCGTGTTTTCTTTATGCATCACTGCCATCAGATTCTGGAGTCGACCCATCCACTTCGACGGGTGGATCATCTCCGCCTCCAGGACATCGGCACACATCGTATAACTCATATTTCCGTTCTCAAAGGCTTCGAGGACTTCATTGATAAAATTCTGCTGATTATCTTCACTCATTACACTCATAAAAGGGCTCCTTTTGCACAGGGAGGCCGCCTGAGGCGGTTTCTCCCCGTGCAAGATAGGGTTATATCTATTTAGACCGTCGTTGACGGGATTTTGCCCATCTCCTCGTCCTCTTCCGGAGTCACCGGGATCTCCTGAGTAATCTCCTCGCTCAGATCGATCTTCGCCCGCTTCTCTTCGGGTATCACCGCTTTCTGCCGCATCAGTCGATCGATCTCGGCGGCGACCAGCGCCCCGGCTTTGGAAAGATCGTCGACCGGATTGGTGACGTGCTTCCATCTGTCGAGTCCGAGCCGAGCCAGTTGGTCGTCGAGTGTCTGAGCCATCGAATTAAAACTGATCCAGCTGAGGACGTAGCTGCAAGCCATCGTCGATAATTGGAATTTCGTGTATTGGTCATCAGCCTCAGGAGTAAACCCGCGGTCGTGGATCTGCTTGGTCCGCTCCCTGTTAATGAACTCGACGCCGCTCATCACCAGTCGACCTTGAGTCTGGTCGAAATAGTCGTCTTCCAAAATGCCGACCGCGGCGTCGACGATGTAGTCGATCCCGTCGTTGGACAACTGGACACTACTGTCCAAATCAGCAATATCGTCCTCCGCCGGGTCGCCACTTCCGCCGACGGGTTCAAATAACTGGGTCAACGTCCATTTGTCTTCGTCGTCTTCGGCGATCCTCTGGGCGAGCTTTTGAGTAAACTCGTTGACGTCGATCGTGACAATGCGGGGCGTCAACTTATATCCGTAGGCACCCCGAAGACCGGCGTTGTCCCGACGCTGAAGATAGCCCTCACGAAAGAGCTCCAGAAGCACCGTCTCCACTTGGTCGAGTTCCTCTGCCATTTCCAGGGTCGCCGCAATCTGCGGACCCGTGTATTCCCCGTTCAACCGGGAGATAAAAAAATCTTTAACGCGTTCTTTTACTGTTTTTCTTCTAATCATATTCTGACTCCTCCAATGGTCTCGGGCTTATTATCTGAGCCCGGCTTCAAATATGGGATCTCTTCCGGGAGACGAGTGTCGTCGTCAAATGTTCCCGGAACTCGAAAGCGATATCCCATCAACTCGGCGTCCTTTTGAGAGACGCTGCCTTTATTTTCATCAGCGAGCCGTGTCCGCTGAATCTCATACGGGAACAGGGAAACCGAGCGATACTCCAGTTTATCGATCCGGAAGACTACTCCCGATATTGGATCTTGAAAATTATGAGTCCCGCCGAACATAATCAACAGGTCGTTGATCACCTTTTCGCGTCTCTCATAATACGGCTTGACGATCTCTTTTTTAACTCTCTCGAGTTCAATCGCAGCCAATTCCTGTGGACAGAGTCCGTCACCGATTTCGACGACTCCCTCTCCGTTACACTTCTCGCAGCCGATGTTCCCGCCGTTCGCCGAAACATAGCATTCGAGGCACGTGACTTGTCTACTCATCTTTGAATTTTCTCCTCTTTGGTTCATAAATCTCAGCCTTAGATTTCTCCGGAGTTGAGTCTTCGACGCCATTATTTAGGGTAAAACTGAAACTGACGATTTCACCAGTCTGCTCAATCACTTCACCGTCCTCGGTGACAAGGGTGATCTTGTGCTCGTAAACTTTTTCAGTCTCCTCACCGGAGCCGGTGGACGTCTTAATCACCGGCTCATTGGTTCCCTGTTGCTCGATTGAAAAACCGGACCCGAGCGATCCCGCCATTATCTTAGACATAGCGTCGCCGCCGAGATTCGGGCTGTCAAATCCAAAAATCTTTGCATAATCTTTTGGCATTACTCCTCCCCGATCACATCAGCCCAGACTTCGTCGTCATCGTCGACGACCACGTCTACAGCTTTGATCGTGTGATCTAAATCTTCATCAGTCAGCGGCTCATCAATGAGGTGCCCGTGCTCCTCACTATTCCTGAAGAAATTTTCGAGGGCGTCATAGAGATCGGTGTTCCGGTTCTCGGCGAACGCGATCTTCAGGGCATTGACGACGGTCAACATCATCACGGCGTTCGGTGACAAATGAGCCATCCAATATTTTCCCGGGATCTCAGCCAATCTCCGTGTCAGGGCGCTGAGCTCCAGGAATTTCTTATAAAATTCGGCGTCGACTTCCCTGAGTTCTGCCTCATAATCCATCGCCCACCTCCTCGAGTTTCTCGGTCAACGACCGTTGCTTTTCTTTGAAATAATTGTCCCGGGCTTCGTTACACAACTCGTCACAGAGGTCGTTCCATTTGGAGACGGGCAAATCCCGGCGATTACCCCAACCCTGTGCCAATTCTTCGTTGGTCGGGTGACCCTGCAGCAACACGAATTTAACCCGCTTTCCGAGCCGCTGGACGGCTTCTTTACTACGCCGGGATATATTCGGTGGAAGTCCTTTCTCAGAAGTCACCTTTCGATTAAATCCCAGGTTGTGGATCTGGTAATCGCACTGGACCCGGAGGAGTGCCGTCCGCGAATCGGTGTAAATTGTCCCCGACCAATTTTCGGGCATCGCCTCAATTGCTTTGATGATGGCGATCTGCTCAGTGTGATTATTGGTGACTCCTCTCTTGTCCGTGCCTTTGACAACGCCCGAGTCACTGTGGATCAACTCCGAGTGGGCGTCGTAACCGCCGATCTCATTGCCGTTCTCCAGAAGATCCCGTTTCTCAGGTGCAGAGACCGCACACCAACCCCACGTTCCGCCCTCGCGACAACCCCAGTCTTTCTCATTTTTACCCAGAAGACCGCCGTCCGCGTAGACACTGATCGCGGAGGAGAGCTTCTCACGAAGCTCCCTCTCCCCTTTCTGGATCTCAGCCTTTTCGGCGTCCTGGTCCATAAGTTTTTGTTTGAGATCCCCCATCGTTAGATCACCTCCAAAAACCAGAGAATCAATATCAGGGCGGCGAAAAAGAACATCGTCAATCCCATTTTCAAGTGCCCTGCTTTGTCGTCTCGTCTGACCTTTTTCATAATTTTCTCCATTGGCATTATCCTCGCTTTCAGAGGATTGCAACCCGGGGACAGCTGACCGTGCTGCCCCAGTGTGTCGTTGATAATTCCCCAAGGATCATTGGCATCGGTCTTACCGGTGACCCCACAATCTATGCATTCCCACTCGTGGTCGAGTTGTTTACTCATCTTCGTCTTCCTCCTCCAGTTTCGACATAAAGATCCACGTCTCCGGGTCGAGGAACTCACTCTTCGAGACCGGTGAAATTTTATCATCGGCTTTCAATTTGGAGTTCACCAGTGTCACAACTTCGGACACCGTCTTACCGTAAATGTCGTCTTCCGAGATGATGCTGCCGAGGAGGAGTTTACCGATTGCCTTTTTCATCGAGCTATACGCCGTGTAACTCATTTGCTCGACGCCCTTGAACTCCTTCGACGTTTCCCAGAGATACGGATTGCCATACCGAGCCAGATACGCCGCCTTCGCTTTCTCCAGACGCCCTTCGTTGATCTTTTTGATCATATCACGAGTTCCGCGATCGGCGAAATTCTCCTTACGCCGGGCGATCTTTGTGATCTCCTGCATTTCGAGTTTCTTCTCTTTGATCTCCTCCAGCGCCTTGTCATCGAGTCGATACGCCCAGGACGTATTTTTTCGGGGATCCCAGGCACCACGGGTGTGACCCTGAAGCCTCGAATCTTCATTGGAAAAAAGGTGATAATCGCGGTCGACTCGCTCAATTTCACCCTTGACTCGTTTCCACGTGTGATCAATCCCGACGTGGGTCAATTTGAAATCGTGGTCTTTGGTATTCCAGTGCAAAAACGAGAAGTAAAATTTGATCTCACGCTTGTCGTTGAGCACGATCCCGGTGTCCCAGATCTTCCTCAACTGCAAGAACTCTTTTTCACGATAGGAATATCCCAGAGCTCTTTCCAGAGCATAGCCGCGGATCTCCTCCAAATTCTCGGAGACATAAGCCTCGAGCTCCTGAGGATTGAGGAAGTCTTTCGACCTGGCACCTTTCGGCCAGTCTTCCCAGTCCTCGTGTTGGAAGATCGGCGTCCACAGAGTCCACTCACGTCCCGGGATATAGAACTCTTTTGTCCGCTCCACTTTCCACTCGTTTCGCGACCGGTAGAGGTCGATCCTGGTGGTAAAAATGAAGTCTTCATTTGTCCGCTCGATGATGGTCCAATAATTGGTCCGGGCGGCAATCAACAGAGTCCGGTCATTCTTATACTTCGCGACGAGATCTTCGTCCAGCGTCAACTCCCTCGAGTCCGTTTTTCTCCGGAGTCCCCACTCTTTCATAGTCATTTTGAAAGTCGCCGCCTCGTCGGATTTAATTGACCGGTGGATCTTATTCTTGAACTTGAACCACTGGATCAGATCCGAAGCTTCACGGCGCAATTTGTACTCCGGAGTCTCGGTGTCTTCCTTCATCATCTCGCCGATCAGGAGTTGAATAAACGGCTCTTCGTCCAGTCTTTCAGCTCGCTTCATATCGCGGACTCGTTTCAACAGGGGAAACATCGTCAAATACTGCCCGCGACTCAGGCGATCGGTCAAAAAGAAATCCACTTCTTCCAACGTGATCACGTCAAAAGCGAGGACCCCGTCATCGGACTTGTAGAGGGTGAACGACGCCTTGGTCTTGTACTCCTCTTCCTCGACCCATTCGGATCTCCAACTGCCGGGGACTTTTCTCCACTGCGCCGGTTTCTTGTCCTGTCGTTTGTAGTGGATCTGGAGACCGCCGTCGTCCTGAATTTTACTCAGAGTATATAACTTATAGTCTTCGGGATCCGATGCATTCTGGGGGTTTTTCCGGCTGTCCTCGTGGCGCCTGGCACCGCGTTCGATGAGACTAAAGAGGGCGATGATCCGGTCACCCACCGTGAGTTGTTTATTCGTTCGCTCACGCCACTGGGCAAAGGTTTCGCGACCCGTCGTCAGGAGATAACTGGGATCGGCGTCGTGGACAAATCTAACGTGGTCTGACCACTGCGTGACGTCCATCAAATTGAGACCCAACTGCTGATACTCCGGGAAAATTCCCGTCCGATCGACGATCCCCTGAAGCATAATCAGAGCTTTCGAATAATAGCCCATTCGCTTGTCGATCTTCTCTTTGACGTCCTCGTAGTCGTCGTCCTGGGGCGTCACGATATACTCGACTTCTTTTCCCCAGTCCCGCTCGTGGTCCGACCAGTTAGACGTGTCGATGCCCATTTTCTCAGCCATTTCTTCGTTGACTTTTTTCTTCGACAAAAACGCGTCCCGGAACTCCTCTTTGGGTGGGAAGAAATAACCGCCGACTTCCCACTCGGGGCAGACCCGGAACAACGAGTCACCGTTCCTGATCAACACGTAAGTTTTGAAGTTCCCGTCGTTCATCTCGCGGTTAATGATTTCACGCTCCTGAGCATCGCCGCCCATATTATAGTCCTTGGGATTTCTACGCGGTTTGAGGACGACGATCCCCTTTGCCTCGGGTAACACCTGTCTCAGGTTCTTCGGATCGGCGAGGAGCCATTCGTCGAACTGCTCGATCGTCCTGAAGTCGAGTCCGCCGTCCTCGGATTCCAGGGCACATTCCTCGTCCATACACAGCACCAGTTGACGGATCGTCAGGGGCACGTCAGCCGAGGCTGCGAGACCCATCTGGAGTTGAATAATTTGCTCACCCGTTCCAAGATATAAATTCAGCGTCCAGATGGCTTCCTCCAATTTCTTGACCGCGTCACCGAATCCGGTCATCGCCTCGAGCCACTTCTTCTGTTCGGCGACCAGGGCGGTGACTCGTTTCTTCTTGGCACCGAGCTCCAGTTGTCGGCGGGTGACGTCGTTTCTCCGGTCGGCGATCTTCGATATAAAATCAGTCGCCTGCTCGAGCATCGTCGATGCCGGCTCGACACGGACCAGACCCACTTCCCTGTTTTCCAGGACGGGCTCCTCGACGATCTCCGGAGCTCCCTCGGTGATCTGCTTCTGAGTCTCGCCCTCAATTTCATTAGCCATTGCCTTGGGTCGAAATGCCCGGACGATCCCCTCCAATTTTTGATTCTCGTCGTTGAGCTCTTTGGCAGTGGTAATCGAGTCGACCATCGCCTCTTGCATTTCGCGATCGCGAATGGCTCTGCCGTTCGGTTCAAACTCGTGCTCATTTAAGAACTCGTCCATTGTCGACGACCAGCTGCTGAGATCCTCTCTCCCTTCCTTGGGAAATGAGAAGCTGACTTTTCGACCTTTCACGTAGGTGACGAGGACCATAAGTCCCGACGTCAACTCGGCGTGTTTTGGATCGTCCGATGTCCGACGGAAATAATTTCCCGGGACCACGTCCTCTGTCCGATCCACTCTGGAGACCGGATTCAAATCGATAATATTATCCATTGTTTTGTTCCTCTTCGAAGTAATTTGTGTTGACGTGCTTTTCGATATATTTCTCAACCGCTGCTCGCTTCTCGTCATTGACGACGCCGTTGAGTAAATCCTCGCGGTAGCACTCAGCCCGCAAGGTGTTATGGACGAACCGATGAGCCTGGGCGATCTTCTTATTGATCATCGACTCATCAGCCTCCGTGACTTCAAAATCAACGCTCAGCACGAGTGGGTGATACTGCTTCACCTGCATCGTCTGCGTGACCGTGAACTTCGTGATTTTCATTTCTTCCTCCAGTCGCCCCAGCCTTCCCGGGACATTTGAAATTCGTTCCGTTTCATCTTTGCATAATACTCTTCTTTCGGGTAGACTTCAACCCGGCGACCTGATGCTTCCGAACTTTTTTTGAACTGCTCGACGTCCTCATCTTCGCAGTTCCAGTGGGAGACTTCCTCGTCACCCCTGAAGATCACGAGCACGCTCTCTCCAGACGACTTGAGCCGGCGTTCTACCGGCTTTTTGATTGGAGACCCCTTTAGGGGGGTCTCCAGGATTTTCTTAGGTTTGTCGAGATCCTCGAGCATCGCCAACAGGGGCATCGAGTTTTTCTTCGCCATCGTTATTTCACCTCTTCGACCAATTTGTAGGCACTGTAGACTTTGGAGCGGGGAGCGAAGAACCGGTCGTTCAACTTGCCGTTGACCATCGTCGAGACGTGACCCTTGGTGAACACCAGGTAAGTCCCCGTCGTCAATTTCTTCATCAAGCCGCCCAGTGTTTTCGCGTCGTAGATCTCTTTCGATTTGACCGCTTCAAATTTTCGACCGCCGAGCGACTTTTTGATCGCCAGGTGCGACTGAAGAAAAGCACCTTTTTTCTCCTGACGACCGACCTCGGTCGCCATAATTTCGTGGGCTTCGTCGTAACTGATCCCGAGGGAGACCGCGGTGGCGACGACGGTGCAGTCGTTGTTTTCTTTGGCGCCCTTCGACGATTTACCCGCACCGGCACTGTTGTAGTTGAATTTCGCGACCAGTTCCGGATTGAACTTGTTGACGCGTTTGACGTGTCGGTGACCGGCGACGATCGCCAGAATCAAATTTTCTTCACCGCGAACTACCGCGTTATGGAGATTGCGATCCAGGACGTGCCAGTTGATCCCCTGATAGTTGAAGTAAACTCTTTCCTGACCGAACTTCGCACCGTCGTAGGCTTCGAGTTGAATGCCGAACTGCGACCCGTCTTCCAACTGGAGTTTCGCTCTGACCTGTGTTCCCCACCAGCTGACCTGTTTCGGCGCTGCGTTGCCCTTTGTCTTCCAACCCTGAAGTTCTTTACCATTAAAATTGATTTTCATTTTTTGCTCCTTAGAATTTTTGCTCAAAATTCGTTGCTCTGTTGCAACTTGAGAATACTGTATCATAGAAAATTCTAAAAGTAAACCCATCGAGAAACTTTTTTGAAAATTATTTTTGGACATAAAATAAGGGCATCGAAACCGGGTGGCTCGATGCCCTTATAAATTCTAAGGAACCTTGGTAGGCTCTTATAATTTTGAGCAGAATTATCGTATCACAGGTGAACCTACGTGTAAACCCCTATTTGAAAAAATTTTTCAACGCAGTCTCCGCATTGGCTTCACCCTTGTAGAAGACCAGGACACGCTCAATTCCATAGAAGGCGTGGAGGAGCTTTCGCTGAAATCTCCAACGGGCTGCCCCGCTCGTGTAGCGCGACTTGGCGTCCGCGTACACCGGGATCCCCCGATGCTCGAAGACGTAGTCGAGGACCGAAGCTCCGATGTCCACGCCGTTATGCTCAAACCTGAACTCCACCTGTCGCCGGAGTTGTGAAATAACTCCGTGCTTCTGGAGATCTTTCAACTGGAGCCAGATGATATATTCCCACTCCGATTGCCAAGTTCCCTCATTGTTCTTAAATATCCGATTTCTGAGCTTCGACGCCTTCTTCGGCGCTTCTACACCCTTTATATCGGATTCACCAGTCAAATGCAGCTCATTTGAGCAGGTTTTAGGATCGAGTCCAGGGGATAATATCTTCCCGGATCCGGATTTCAACACGGATTTCATATAAGCATCGTAGAGTGTGACGCCGTCCGGTGTCTTTAACTTTTTCAACAGGGGATCGTTGGGATCCATTCGCGATGAGCCATTTCTTCCCATTAACTTTTCTTATCGAGCCAGTTGGGATCAAATTCCGGGTCGGCGGCGGCGATCACCGGGACTTCGACTTTATCCTGAACTTTTGGTTTCTCGATGAACGGGACAATTTTCGCCGCCGCGATATTCGGGTTCTGCTTCTCCAATTCGACGAGTTCTTCGTGGGTCAAATCTTTCGATGCGTGGACGGCGTACTTCGACGTAAAATACGTGATCTCACTGTGACCCACTCCGTCGAGCTCGGTGACCAATTGTCTGTTGACAGCCGATCGCTCCGAAGCCATCCAGACGGCGGTTTCTTTGACCGTGTTCTTTTTGAAATTCAAGACGCGGATCGCCGAGTGCCAGAGAAATTTTCCGTCCTCGGTGGAGATCATCGTCGCGACGAGCATCACTCGTTGTTTGTCCATTTTTACTTTGACCGGGTGGTTCCATTTGACTTGCAATTCTTCCTGTGTGATGACGGGAAATTTCATACAAAGTTTGGCATAGTTCGGTGTCATAATTTTTTCTCCTCGTGAAACAGTTCAAATTTTATCATAGAAGACGTTGTTTCACAAATACGACTCTAAGTCTATATAAACAAATGACTTGTAAAATGCAGCCAGTTTAAGCAGGTTTTATCGATCAGCCCATATATCTATATCTTGGAATTTTGGACTTTTATAAGTCTATATTTTGTATAGACTTAGCATTTCGAAAAACTGCCAAAAACAGGCTTTTTACTGACTTTTTCGATTTGCATCAATTTTTTTGTGTCACGTCTGATACACGTGTTTCACAGAACTTGTATCAGACGTGACACGGTGACACAAAAGTCGATCAAATATCGTGATGCAAATTGTCAAATCGGGTCGACGGTTTGTCGAATCTGAGGAACTCAGTTCCGGTCGGACCATTACGATTTTTGGCAAAAATTGCCTCGGCAATATTCGTGTCCGGAGTCTCTTCAGTCTCCTTGTAGTAGTCTTCTCGGTAGACAAAAAGCACGACATCGGCGTCCTGCTCGATCGCCCCCGACTCTCTGAGATCCGACATCATCGGACGGTGTTTCGACGCTCCTCCCCGATTTTCCGGGTTGCGGTTGAGTTGGGAAACGACGATCAACGGGACTTTGTATTCTTTGGCGATCGCCTTTAACTCCCTCGAGATCTGGGTCACCTCCTGTTGACGGTTGTCGTTCCTCAGGAGATTTCCCGACATCAACTGCATATAGTCGACGACAATGAGACCCAACTTCCCGGGTTTTATGTCTTTGACGAGGCGACGTAATTTGAATCGCATATACGTCGTCGTGATCGCCGGAGTGTCGATGATGTGAATATTGGCTGAGTCGAGTCGAGCCTTCGCCTCCATCACCCGAGCTTTCTCAGCCACAGTCAATTGCCAAGTCCTCATCTGGAGAGAGTCAACCCTGGCTTCTGAGGCGAGCATACGATCGACGAGTTCATCTTCACTCATTTCCAGTGAAAACACGGCGACGTGCTGCCCGTCCAAAATAGCTGAGTTCTGGGCGATAGTCAACGACAACGCCGTCTTACCCATCGAAGGTCGCCCGGCGACGATGATCAGGTTGGTGTCCTGAAGCCCTGACATCTTCTCGTCGAGAGCTTCGAGACCGGTCGTCCGACCAATGATCCCCTTATCGGATTCGGAGATCGCGATCGCCTGATTGATCCTCGCTTGCGTCAGTGACGCGACCTTTTTGAAGCCGCCTGAGACATCTTCTTCTGCCAGCTCGAATATCTTATTCTCCGCATATAAAACAGTCTCCTCCGCCTCCTCTTCCTCAGCCAATGCCCGACTCGTGATCTCGTTGCAGGCTTTGATCAAATTGCGGACCCGGGACTTAGCCTTGACCGTGTCGACGTACTCGTCGACCGTCGTGAAATGCGGCAGTCCATAAGTCAGGTTGGTGATCGTCGCAATCCCGCCGATGGTTTCCAATGAGGAGCCGTCTTTCTTCAGCTCCTCCCCGATCGAGATGGGATTGATCGTCTTCTCCGGATTCATCGAGACCGCAGTCATCGCCTTGAAAATACTCCGATTCAACGGCGAATAAAAATGGTCACTCTTCAGCCCCCGGTCGACGACATCGACAAAGACGTTGTTGTCGAGAATAATTGCCCCCAAAATAACGCGTTCCGATTCCGGACTGGAGGGGAGCGGTTTCTCCAGATAGGCGTCGGGATAATTAGTCGGTGGTGGTTCTTGACTCGACATTTGCTCCTCCGTTGCTCAAGCGCGAAGCTAACTGCTGTTTACGACGTTTGACAAATTCCAAGGTGGGTTTCAAATCGTAGACAATTGAATACCCATCAGTCCCCCAGATCTGCTGATTATTTGGTCCGACCAGGATCCCGTTGTCTCGCCATTTCTTCATCGTCACTTTAGTCACCGAGATCCCCTTTTTCTTCAGGATCTCGATGAGCTCCACTTCACCGACCAATTGGAGCGGCTGTAGCTCCTGACGCTTTCGCTCATCGAGTCTCCGGTGATTATATTTGGCGACGACCAAATTGACCGCGTCCGATGGCTTAAGACCGTTGAAGATCGCCAACATTTGAAACATTTCAAATTGTTTGACGTCCTCTTTCCGAAATAATTTTAAGATAAAAGTTCTCAACATTTTAGGCATTTATTTTCTCCTCATTCCATTTTGCTAACAATTCTTTCTGATGCACCCGACAGGGACGGACTTCGCCCGGAAATTCCAGATGCTTTTTACAAAATCCGCAGTTGTTCCCGCGCCCCGCCCCGTTGACCGGTGCACGATCTTTACCGTTGGTCGTCGTCCCGAGATTCTCAGCACTGAGTTTCTTCCAGGCAATCTCATTTCTAACCCAGCCTTTGAAAGTCATATTCCAATCTAGGCTGAGACCCTTTTGACCCGGCGTCGAAGCTTTGCTGTCGACGAACGCCTCACAAATTTCCTCGAGCTTCCAATCTGGCAGCCAGGGATATTTCCAATCCCGCCATTTCTTGATCTCGTCATCGGGTTTGAAATTTGGGTCGATCCGTCTCCCCCGCTTACGCGTATCGGGGGCGTTCTGACCCGAAGGGGAAGAAGTATTATTATCTCTTGTATTATTATCCACGACATTTTTGTCACCATCTAGGTGACATTTTTGTCCATATATGGTGACAATTTTGTCACCATCTCTGGTCGCCGTAGAAAACGGATCCACTGTCAGCCATATATGGCGACTTTGGACATAGTTTGTCCCCTCTTTGTAGATATACTCGAGGCGGACGTGACCACGAAGTTTGAGATCGCTGATCGCCCTCTGTATGGTGCGCTCATCGACCCCGTGAATGTCGGCGAAATATTTGTTCCTCGCCCAGCAATAACCCCTGACGTTGGCAAAAGCCGAGATCTCGCCATAAATCAATTTGGCAAAATCTGTCAGACCCTTGTCGTATCTGACTGTTGCCGGGATCACCGCATAAAAACCTGGTTGAACATTTTCTTCCATTTATACTTCCTCGCTCCTCGATACACTGGCAATATAGACGAAGTCAAATTTTAACTTTTCTTTTGCAGTGATCATAAATTGATTTCGCGGTCCACCGAAATCGAGATAGACTTCCGTCGGGTGATGGGACTTTCCGTCGTCGTCAGGAGTCGTGTTGGGGAACTCAGCCAGTGCCCCGTTGATGTGATTACCCAAGACGCCGAAGTCGCATTGTGCATCGGCGCCCAACGTCTCGCAGACGACGGGCAGCATCTCCCTCGAATCGCCGTCCGCAGTCGCCGTAGACTCGACGATCAAGAAATGACTCATCGCCGTCAATAAGATTTTGTTCTTGGCTGAGAACAACAATACTCGGCGAATCGCCTGGCTGAGCTCCTCTTTCTCGACGGCGACGTGGTGGTCGAGTCTCGGAGGGATCAGGCGATCAACGTCGGGGAAAGTCCCGTCCATTGTCCTGACGATGAGTGTCCCTCGTTTGGAGATCAACTCGACGTTGTTGCCGTTCTTCGTGATCTTGATCGTATCATCAGCTTTGAAAGGCAACATCTTCATAATTGCATTCAAATTCAAGATCGGGATCAACGCCTCGAACTCTTTCCCGGGAGTGGGGAGTTCATAGATCGCCCTCGCGGTCTGGTGACCGTCGCAAGTATAGACCCGCATAATCCCCTCTTTCACCTGAAGTTTTATGCACTTCAATGTCCACTGTCCGGCGTCGACTTTCGAGGCGGCGCAGTCGACATAATTCAGGATCTCCTTGAACACCGTCGCCGAGACTTCAAAGTCCACGTGTTGCTGCAGAGTTGGGAGGGGAAAATTGGTCGGCTTCTCGGTCGCCAACCTGTGGCGACTCGACCCGGATTTTATCAAGATCCGATTGGCGTCGTCTCGGACTTCGATTTCGTCTCCCATCAGAGAGATCAACTGAGTAGTCTTTTTGATCGGGAGGAGCCGGGAAAACTCGCCCTCAAATTCGGCGTCAAAATCTGTGATGGTCGTGACACCTCCCGTATGGTTTATCGCCGTCATCGTGATACGCCCCTCTGAGCCTCTCAGATGCACGTAGTTATAAATTGTGTCCACATTCGCAGTAGATCCAGGGACGATGACAGAAATGGTCTTCATCGCCTCGGATATGCTCTCTTTCGTAGTCTTAAACTCCATATTGTTTTGCTCCTTAGAATTATTTTGGCAAATACTCTTTGACCCCGATGCCATTCGGGAGAGACCAGTCTAATCTAATGCCCTTTCTCCGGAGTAATTGAGCACCCCGGTTGTCGGCGTAATCTTCCAAAAAGACGACCCTGATAATTGACGTCTGACAAATTATTTTCGCACAGTGAAAACACGGTTTATTTGTACAATACATCGTCGACATTCGAGTGTCGCTGACTCCCAACTGGAGAACGGCGTTCTCCTCGCTGTGGAGGGCGATGCAATTTGACACGTCACCGGGCTTGTCGTCCTGACCACCGCAAGGATGATCTATGCAATGCACTATTCCCCTCGGTGAACCGTTATAGCCCGTCGACAATAAATTGTGTTTTTCGTCGACTATCAGCGCACTGCATTGACGTCTGGGACACGTCCCCCGAAGTCTCAGGGTCTCGAGTAACTTCAAAAAATACTCGTCCCAATTTGGTCGCTCAAAATTTTTCTGTTCCATAGAATTTATACTTCCTCCAATTTGAATTTACGTTTCAATTTTTTCTCAGCTTTCTGGATAGCCAGGACGCTGACACTGTTGTTGCAATCGTGGTTCTCCTTTTCTTTGAGTCCCATACAGTTGGCGCAGACGTCCTTTTTCTGTGCCCAACTCGGGAACCCTTTGGTGACTTCCGTCGGGAGAAATGTTTTGATGCACCGCTCCTCGATGATCTCTTTTAATTTTTTGACGATCCAGTGCTCCTCGTGGTCCGCCACGTAGAACACGAGCTCATCGTGGACCTGGACGATCAAGTCAGAGTCGTGATCCCGGAGAAAACGCGACACGTCGATCATACGATTTTTGACGATGTCGGCAGATGTCCCCTGGATCAAATAGTTGACTCCGCGATAGGCGTCGTCGGCGTCGATATAATACCGGCGACCGAATCGATTGGTGACGTAGCCCCGCTGCAAAATTCTCGAGTTGACGTCTTTCATAAATCTCTCAGCCTTGGGAAATCTCTGGAAATAACGGACGCGGAACTCTTTGGCTTCCTCCTCGGTGCACTGCATTTGACCGGCGAGTTTTTTGATCCCGATCCCGTACAACAGACCGAAGTTGATACACTTCGCCATTGTCCGATAGAAAGACCACATCGAACTCGACTTGTCGACGTGCCAGACTTCCATCGCGACGATGTCGTGAAAGTCCGAGTCTGTGTCTTCGAGCATCGCGTTCAAGACCGGGTCGTTGACGTAGTCGGCGAACACTCTCATTTCCATTTGAGAGAAGTCAATCATATACAATTGAAATCCCGGTGGCGGAATATAGAGTCTTCGTGTCGCGATCGCGAACTCCGGGTCCATATCGTCGTATTTTTTACCGTAGCTCATAAACCCCGTCAACGTGCCCGTCGCGACCGAGGCGCCGCCCGTGTCCTGACCGGCTTTGTTGACGCTGAGCTTTGCCTTGATCGCCGCCATCGCCTCGTCGTCGAGCATATCGTTGTTCTGCAGATCTATGAATCCCTTGGTCAAATTCTGCAGATTGGGATTTTCACAGGAGATCCGTCCAGTAATTGTCCCCCACGATTTGAAACTCGGGTGGACCCGACACGTCGCCTTGTGGAGTAAAAGCGGCTCAAAATACACGCTGCGCTGTTTCTCGATGCCCCTCCACTCCAGGAGTAGACCGCCGATCGGGTGCTCCATCGTCAGGAGTTCGCCCTGGTCCCACTGCGGGTCCCCTTTCGCCGTCTTTCCCTTGGCATAGATCCCGATCTTATTCATCTTCTCGTTGAGTTGGGGGTTCGATGCAATATCGAATTTCCCCAACACGGCGTAGATGAGCTCCTCGAGTTCGGCGAGCCGTTTTTTCATTTTCGGAATACGGTCTTCACAATACTCGAGATCGTAGAACAGTCCGCGTTTCTCCATTTCCCACAGGGACTCGCGAATCAACTCACACTCCTGTTTCCAGACTCTCTCCTGTCCGGTGTTGAGAATATACCGGACAACCTCGTCCCGAGAATCAAAAGTTCTCCTGACGTCGCCGATCGCGTAGGGGGCGATCTTCGTCGGGTGGGCATAATCAAAGTGATGTTGCCAACCATTGGATTTGAGATAGGCTTGGAAATCTTTTTTCCAGGGGTCTTTGCCGAGGAGTGTATCTGACAAATGCTCCAGAGACAATTTGTCATAACGCCCCTTGAAAAAGAGTCGAGCACCGACGATGGTGTCTTCGGCTTTCTGGTCCCTTTTGAGATCAAATCCGTCCTGGAACATCGCCGCCAAGTCGAATTTGATGTTGTGTCCGATCACCGTCTCAACTTGGTAGATCGCCTCCCACAATTCCTGAAGCCAATCGAGTGGCAAATTGATCTCCTCGTCGTCGAGCATAGCGAGCAACGGAAGATTTGCTTTGACGTGTCGAAAGGGAAAATAAAATGCATCGCGATTTTCGAGGCAGACGCCGACTCCGCAGATCCTGTCGTGTAACCACAGGTTTAATCCGCTAGTCTCGACGTCCACCACGATCTTGGTTTGATTTCTGATGGCGCCCAGAGCCTCTTCGAACTCCAGACGAGTGGTAACTAATATATCTCTCATAAAATTCAACAGGCGGCTTCTATCAGCTCGTGACTTTCTCCTTAAGATCCGATATAGTTCGATAGTTGAGATAACCATAAACTGCCTGGTACGGTTTGATCTTGTCGACACTCTGACGTTTGGCGTCCATCTTCCGCATACAGCTCATCCAGCAGTCGTTGCAAGTCCGGTAATCTTCAAGCGTCCGCCGGGTCTCAGCCGAATGCCAGAGATTAGTCAACGCCTTCCCGGGAGTGTAATGTGTCTTGTCTTCCAGTTCGAAGATATTCCCGAGTTTTACCATTTTCGCCTCACAGAGCATCACGTCGCCGTTATACATCAAAACGAGGTGTTCCCGAATTGAATCACAGGGCGGCGTGTAGCCGCGTTTCCACGCACGGTAGAGCTGAAGATATTGGTCACCCTTGTTGACGAGATCTTCAAATTGATAGAGCTCGTCGGTGGTCAACGTGATGTCCGATTTCTCAGTTCGAGCCTGAAAAAATTCGGCGTTGGTCGCGATCCCGAGCTTCAAGTCGATGTTCTTTTCTCGGGCGAACGCGATCACATTTTTGAGATCTTGACGAGTGTTGAAGTTACTCATCGTGTAGCAGACGCGGACACGGGTTTCCCGGTGATTGGCTTTCACCCAGTCGATGATCTCGGTGATCTTCTTAAAATTGTGGGGAGCTCCTCTCAGCCGATCGTGCTCCTCGCCGAACGCGTCGAGGGAGAGAGACAAATTTTTGATCGTAGTGTGCTCATAGACTTTCTGGATCTTCTTGGGCAAAATCCCATTGGTTATGAAGTAATAGTCTTTCCCGGCGTCGTTGAGTGCCTTGATGGCTTCAATATATTTTGAATAGACGGTGAACTCCCCGCCGATCAGCGCCCAGACCGTGTCTTTGAGCCAGGGCAATTTGATGATCTCTTTGAAAGCCTCGAGCGGGAACTCCTCCCGCTTCGTCTCTTTCCATATATCACAAGTCTGGCAACCAGAGTTGCACAGACTTGTGAAGTAGACCGTCGCCGAAGTGACGGGCATAAAATTGTCGATTGGTGTTGTTTTCGATATATCAAACATAATTGTTTTGCTCCTAAAATTAAATTGTGAACCCCGGTAAAATTTCTCGAAGACAGGGGACGACGTCGCGATAGAACGCCGTCTCAAATGTGTGCAGCTGGGCTTCAGCTTTAACTGCCCTGACGACGTGCGGTTTATCCCAAGGACTCCGGGCGGTCGTCATCAAAACGCCGTTGACGATGGTCTCCCAATTAGTGTTCGGTAAGACGACGAAATCTTCGTCCGGAATATTCTTCAGCAGATCCGTGTAAGCAGGTGTCTTGACGAGAAGTGGAATTGACCCGGCGAGCATCGCCTCCCGGATCGCGACTCCGCCGTGCCGATCGTGCTCCATCATCGCAATGCTCATCTTCGAGCGTGCCAGCAACATTTCATAATCTTCCCGTTTATCTGCGTCCGCGATCTCAACCCATTTGAGACCCTCCAGGAGCTTTGAATCTTGGTTGCGGAGGTAACCCGTCGGGTCAGTGAAAACGACCTTCCTGGCTCCGTTATTGAACCAATTCATTTCCTGAAGTTTATGAAGTGCCTGGACAAATTCCCGGTGATGTGTATAATTCGACGCCGAGCATCTCTGGACAAATAATAAGTCGACGTCACGTTCCATTTCCAGGGTCGTCGATTCAGGCATAACGGTCTGCCAGACGTGGGGTCGGGCGTGAGAGTTTAACTGGATATATTTTGCCAGGAGATTACTCAACACGACGACGTGGTCGGCGGCGTTCCACGACTCGATGATCCGACCGCGGAACCAGACGTTCTCGTCGCCCTCGGGCAACAGATGATTAAAATGGATAATCACCGGCATTTTCTCCGGAGATAACATCTGGAACATCTTCCTGATGGCGACGGTCTGAAGTTCGTGATGCGTGATGACGACGTCCGGTTGGCGCTGGACACATCGTTCCCAGAGCATAGGCTCAAACCAGAGTCGCTGAAAGACGTTGTTGTCGGGGATCAGGGCGTTGACCGGATAGACGCTGCTGCCAAAATAGTTTTTCGTGTCGGCGACCAGAGCCGAGACCGGGGCGATGACGTCGACGACGTGACCGTGCTCAGTCAATTTCTCAGCGAAGAATTTATTGATCCGGGCAACGCAGCATTTCTCCATCAAGAATTGACCTGTCTGCTTGTTTTGTTGCGAGTAGAATGGATTTAATAAGAATTTCAATTGACACCTCCAGAAGCCAAAATTTTCTCCAATTCCTTGTCCAGCGGCTTTCCATACTGGTCGAGGTCGTTAATGCCCCTGACGAAGAGGCGGTGCGAGTCCCTGAAATATTTGCCGACGCCGTGAAAGTTCGGAAGATCCTCGTCTTCATAGTTGTCAAACCGTCCAGATTTGATGACGTCCTGCGTGAACTGCAGAAGCATCTTCGTCCGGATAGATTGCATTCCCAGCGGTTTGATCAGCGACTCGAGGTCGTAGGGTTTATTGAACAACGCCCGTGGATTCGGGAGATGATAGAAAAGTTCGGGGACAACTTTTCGAGCTCGGTAACCCGTCGTATTGTTGAGACAAATGCAGGCGACCCCGAATCTCCAGAAATCGTGGGCATAACGCTCCTGGACGAGTAGTGGGCGACCCGAGGCGAGACCATTTTGCTCGAAGACAAAGGCGAGGTCGATCATCAATTTCTCAGCGGCGTCGGATAAGATAGTCCCCTCCTCGTTGACAACTCGACGATTCCAGTTGATCGCCCCGCTGAAGTCTTCGTGATGATACGACGAAATGATTTCATTGAGCTGTGAACTCAGCATCTCGATCTTATCGTCTTTATAATCTTTCATCGTGTGACTCCGTGTCAATTTCACGCAGAGGACGTCGAATTTTCTGGAGAACTCAGCCATTATCGTCCTGAAGCCAATTGACTCACGGTCGTGGCGAAGGGTCCGGTTGTAGATCAAATCTGTCAACAGGAACCTGTCCATAACGTAGACGAAGCCGGTGTTCATCTTTTCCAGACGACCGATGAACTCCCGTTTCTCGGCAGGAGTGTGACGCTGAATCTGCGTGTCGTCAGTCAAAATGGAGATCGGCAAAAAGTTGGGAACATTTTCGTTGAGGAGTCGGGTCATATACGACTTCCCGACTTTCTCGGCTCCCTCCAAAATGACGACCCGAATTTTCCGTGGTTTATCCATTGGCTTTCACCTCCAATTTCTTCTGACCGCCGTCCGCCCGGCTGAGGAACGGGACTGAAGACCCGAGGATCCTGTTGACCAATTCTTCCTGAGTGTCGAAGTAATGCGCCGAGGTGCAGTGGTGCTGATAGGTTCCCATTTCCAAGTGGGGCATCGTCGCCTGTAATATCTTCAGGAGATATTCCTGGAACAACGTGAAGCAGAAGACGTCGTAGATCACCGTCGTCGCCATATTGTTAGACCGCATTTGACAGTGGCAGTGAAGTTTATTGCCGCGGATAAAAAATGTGAGGGATTCGATGCACGGGTATTCTTCTTTGGTCCCCGTCCCAAGCATCTCGAGGTCGCCCTCATCGAGTATGGAGACCACCGCCCGGCGGCTGCCCGGATCCCGCAAAAGCTCGTCGACAATTTTGGGTAACTGTCTGACGATTCGCGGACCATACGCCGTCGAAAAATTTGCCTGGTTAGGGGCATTGAGCTTCTTCGGATCGACGTAATTGGCGGCGTTCGGATTGACTCCGGAGACATACGCGTAGTCATCGCTGCCATTGAGCATCCAGAGGAAGAACTTCATCGCAAATTCGTAATTGCCGTTCCTCTGCTGGTTCCAGACTATCCTGTCGTAGGGGTTAGTCAATTCAAAACTGAGATTGGTGATCTCGCGGTATAAAGTGCCACGAGCTTCACCGGTGAACTCGGGATTGTCCCAGAGATCTTTTAAGATCGCCAGATAAATTGGCTCAAAACTATTGTTCCTGTAGAATTTTGTTAACATTGGTTTCTCTCTCCTGTTGCTCCTCACGGAGCTGTTGTAGACGTTTCTCGAAGTTGTTACGTTGCACCTGAGGGAGTTCTTCGATTATCTCCTCCCAAGTGATTTCTCGGGTCAACTGAAAATTGGCGAGGAATAACAAAATGTCGATCAATTCGTGGATCATCACTCTGCGGTTCTCGCACTGTTTCGTCTTCCGACCGAGGACGCCCTCGGGTTGTGTGCGTCTCAATTCAAAGACTTCCTCAGCAGCGCGATAGAGATATGCCTCTGCCAAGAGATTCTTCTGACGCTGATCGACCGTGTCGAGATCGATCCCATAGAGTCTTTGGAACTCCTTTTGGCGTCCCAAGATTTTGTTCATAAATTCGAAGAACTCAACCATTAAAATGCACCTCCTGAATTTCGAATTTGAAAACTTTATTTGGAAGTTGAAGCGGCGACCAAAGTCCCATCGGGATCAAATACCGGAGATTCGGGATCACCTTGTCGGGGAGGGGATTAACACGGTGAATTTTCACCTCTTCATCGCCCAATCCATAATTGGTATACCAATTCCAGTGAAAGTCCTGGACGTTGATAAAAAAGTGGACGATCCAGGGTTCGGGATCGTGACCAAAGAGATCGGCGAAATTTCTCCACTCGGCGTGGTTAATCGAAATTGAGCACTCCTCGTCAAACTCCCGGACCATCGCTGCATAGGGCGTCTCGCCGTCCTCAATTTTACCGCCGATCCCATTCCAATATCCCTTTTGCCAATCGGGGCGTTGTTTCTCGACGAGGGCGATGAAGTCAAGACTGTGACTGATCAAAAATCCTGCGACGTATCTTTTCATCGTTGCACCTCCTTTTTATCTCGGTCAGGACAGAGCTCACCGTGAGACCACAGACCGCCGCAATGAATGCAATTGGGGACAATGAGCCTGGGCTCCAGACGAGTGACCTTTCGACCATATTTCATTCCGAAAGTCTGGATCTTCATCGCCTCCTGTAGCTGACACAAAATTGAATCCAGAGCGATCAGCTGACCGTGCCTCTGCATCATCGACAGTCGATAACCCTCGAGGATTCGAGTCACATAGAACTGTGATCCGTCCCAGACTTCCTGCAATACGATCCAGAGATCTCCAGCAACAAGGCGAATCCGGAGAAATTGATTTTCACGGAGCGGCGTCGATCTCATCAATTGAATGGCTTCTTGCCACGGTGTTGGCATCATTTTGCACCTCCACAGAAGAAGCAGATCGCCGACTCGTAGGTGTAAACACACATTCCGACCGGCGATTTTGCACACTCCATAATAGACGAGATCCGATGACTCTGCCAATGATAACCCGGGATCAGCGAAAATCCCTGGTTCCGGATCGTGGCGAGTTGCCTTTCAATTTCCTGGAATGCCCGTTTGATAATCTTCCGGGATTTCTCAGCCGAAAGTTTATTGTTGGGGATTGGTGTCCGGGAGATCCGGGTGGCAAAATACTTTTCGGTTACGACGTAGAGGTCGTTCTCGAAATTGGTCCCGGGATTGATCCGCTGCTTCCCGGTCAGGGCGATCAAGCCCATACGGACCAGCGGGGCAAAATTGGGAGCGACAATGTCTCGGGGTCGCCCCAACGCCTGAGACACTTCGTAGGAAGCAAGCCCCTCCGGGTGGGTCTCCAGTGTCTTCAGGATTTTGTGGCGAATGCTGCCCGGGGTAATTCGACGAGCTGCCTTCTTGCTCGTCGCAGGGTCAGTGCGACGAGCGTGTGCAGGCTCCTCCTCGAGCATCTTCAATAATGGGCTATCGACCACGATTGTTCTGCTCCTCAAATTCTTTTCGGACTTGCTCAATTGTCTGCGCCTCCTGACCCAAGCGTTTTTGAAGTTGCTGAATCAACGGAAGCAGCTGACGCTTCTCGTCCCACTCAGAACTTTTGATCCATTGCCCCGTCGAATCCCAGAGCGTCGGAAAGACGACCTTCGTGTCGTTGCCGAATTGGACGCCGAGACAAAGTCGCTGGTCCAAATTTTGGACTTGCTCCAGAGTAAACAACAACTTCCGGGTAAATGTCGAATCGACGCCCGATTGGACGGCGTACTTCCGGAGAGGAGTCTCAAAGTAGAAAACGGCTTTGAAACCCTCTTTCCCTTTGAACACCTTTTTCCGAATCTTAACCTGGACTAGTCTCCCGTATAACGCAGTTTCTTCAATAGAGATCTTGCGATCGTTGTCATAGTCGAATTTATACCAAGGTGTCTTCGCATCTCCGTCCTCGGACTCGCCGATGAAGATGAACACAGTGGTCGGAGGGTCTCCAAACCCCCACGGATTTTCCTCGTTTATCATATATGTTTTCGCTCCCTAGAATTTTTGGTCCCATAATTGGTGACCGAGATCCATAGTATCTCAGAATTTTACAAAAGTAAACCCCAAAAAATTATTTTTCAAAAATGTGAAAAAACTTCTTGTCTGGGGTTTACTTTTAGAATTTTCTGTAGTATACTAGGTTTGTAGGTGCTTAAGGGCACAAAAATTTTGAGCAAAATCTGAGGAACAAAAATGAATTTACAGGAAACACACGTATTACGCAAATTGGACGAAGCCGGTCAGGGGGTCATCGAAACCCAAAAGGGCGACGTCCTCGTCAAGGCGACGAAGTTCAACGGTTTCGTCGCCATCTTAAAGGATACGGACACGGGCAAACTGTGGAACACCTACGGGCAACTTCCGAGTATCGCGTTCCTCAACCTGGTTACCGAAATCAACAAAAAATAATTCTAAGGAGCAAAACACTATGGACACCAAAAAATTTACGATGATGGAACTTTTTCAAGCCGGACGCCGCGCCGGGACACCGATCTTCGCGATCAGCAGTTTCGACTACGAAGCGACGATCCAACAAATCGTCAGTTGGAATGCGAAGAAAGCCGCTGACAAACAGGAGCCCATTATCCAGTGGGATTCGATGCGCGGTTGGATGGGCAGAAACGAACTCGGGAAAAAGGCGATCGAAGAGGCACTCTCAGGTGAGCCGATCGAGTCGACGATCGGACCCATCGGTCAACTGGAGTTCGCCGTCAAATTACCCGAAGATACGATGCTGTTTATGATGAACGCGCAACATTACTTCGACCGCGATGGTCAACCCGCTGCCCCCAAATTCGTCCAGGCAGTCTGGAACCTGAGAGACATCTTCAAATCCAACGGTCGCTCGCTGATCCTCTTGGGACCGAGTTTCACAATCCCCGCCGAGCTTCAGCAGGACGTCCTCCGCCTCGATGAAGAGTTACCCGACGACGAGCAGTTGGACGTGATCATCAGAGCCGCGGCAGCCGACGCAGGGGTCGATCTCCCCGAAGACTCAATTCCCCTCGCGATCGACGCCCTCCGCGGGATCGCCGCCTTTCCGGCTGAGCAAGCTGCCGCGATGAGCATCACCAAGAAACACGGTCTCAACGTCGCCCAGTTGTGGGAGCGGAAACGCCAGTTGATCAACGAGACTCCGGCGCTCACGGTCTGGCTCAACGGCGAGAAATTCAACGACCTCGGCGGCTTGGCTGAGATCAAATCCCGGTTCCGCAGAATCATCGCCGGCAAACGTCGACCCCGAGTCGTCGTCTGGCTCGATGAGATCGAGAAGCAGATGGCGGGTGTTGGGACAGATACTTCCGGAACTTCGACGGATCAATTGGGGGTGCTCCTCAACGAGATGGTTGAAAAGGACTACACGGGCACGATTTTTGTCGGCGTCCCGGGAGCAGCCAAATCGGCGATGGCGAAGGCGATCGGCAACGAGGCTGAAGTCCTGACGATCAAACTGGATCTCGGTGACGCGAAGGGTCAATTCGTCGGTCAATCCGAAGAGAAGATACGACGGGCGATGAAGATCATCGAAGCCGTCGGCGGTCACGGTGGTGCTTTCTTCGTCGCGACGTCCAACGACATCTCGGCGATCAAACCGGAACTCAAACGTCGCTTCAAAAAAGGCATCTGGTTCTTTGATCTGCCGGATTCAGAAGAGCGGACGGCGATCTGGAACATCTTCCTCGACAAATACCCGGACGTCGACCCCAACGACCTGATGAACGTCGACGACTCCAATTGGACAGGCGACGAGATCCGGACTTGTGTCACCACAGCCTGGGAGGAGGAAGTCTCCCTCAGCGAGGCAGCTCGATCGATTATCCCAGTCGCGATCTCGGGACGGGAGCAGGTTGAGCGACTGCGGCGTGAGGCGAACGGAAAATACAATTCAACAGGTGCACCGGGCGCCTACACGTTGATCGGCGACGCGGATCCCACCCAAAACGCCGCCAATTCGGGTCGAAAGCTGAAATTGGACGACTAATGCAGCCAGTTTAAGCAGGTTTTATCTGTGAGTCCAGGGGATAATATCTCCTGGATTTTCAGTTTATAGGGCGTCCTCCAGTGATGCTTAAAAATAATTTGAAAAAAGTTGCATTTCCACTTTACATCTGCAATTCAATGAGATATAGTTCAAATTGCTTCGGGATAAGCCCGAGCATATTTTAGGAAAATTACAGGAGAAAAATTTATTATGGCTAAGACAGACGAAACGAAAAAAGCCGGCGCGACGGGCACCGGCACGGCAACGGCAACAACGGAAGAGGCGAAACCGAAAGTTCGCCGGCTAAATATGGCGACGGAAGAATACGTCGTCGGCACGGACACGGACGCGAAAAACAAGACGCTGAAAGGCTTCTCGAATCTCTACCCGGCTCGCAACGAGGCGAAAGCTCAGATCAAAGCCGGATCCAAGACACAGGTCAAAATCTGGGTCCGCGAAATCGAAAGCAAAAAGCTGACCGAGCACGTGGACACCTACGAGCCGAAGAAAGAATCCCCGGCACCGGCTGCTGACGCCCCCAAGGGCAAGGGCAAGGGCAAGGCGGGTGACGCGGCTCCGGCGACCGATGCGGGAACGGCGACGACCGGTGACGCAGCAACAACCGCCGCGGCGGCGAATACCCCGGAAACTGCTCCGGGAACTCCGGCGACTGAGCAAAAAGTCGAACCGGTTGAAGATGCCGCCTAAGGCGTAGATCGCGTAGTTGTTTGCTCCGAACCCCGGAAGTGAATTATTTTTGGTAAATCCGAAAAAAGTTCACTTCCGGGGTTTACTTTTAGAATTTTTTGGGATATACTAGATTTGTAGGTGCTTAAGGGCACAAAAAATTCTAAGGAGCAAAAAATTATGGACACCAATTTAACAGTAGAAACAATGAGCAAAGAAGATCGCGAACGTCAGATGTATGGCTTGACCGCCCAGGAAATGATCGAGGATTTCAATATGTGGAATATCCCCGGCGACGCGGCGATGATGCAGATGCGGGCGATGGGAATTTTGAGCGACGTCCAAGAGGGTCTCAGCCGCGGAGTTCTCAGCGACGAAGATGTCCGCCAGGGTCTCAACCGCGCCAAATATTTTATGAGCGAAGTCAAGCGTCAGCTGCCTCGCTAGATCGAAACGGGTCTCAGACCCGTCCAGGCGTCAGGCGTCTGCTGATGAGATCAGATCAAATTTTAAGGAGCAAATAAATTTTATGAGTCACGTGGTAGCAATCGAAAAATCAATCACCGATCTCGACGCCCTCAGACGGGCGTGTCCGGGATTGGGTCTGGAGTTCCGCGAGGGGCAACGGACATATAACTGGTATGGCACACACGTCGGGGACTATCCCCTCCCGGTCGGATTCACGATGGAAGATCTGGGAAAATGTGAGCACGCGATCGTCGTCCAGGACGCGAATGCGAACACCTACGAAGTCGGCGTGGTCCGGCGTCGGGACGGGAAACCGGGTTACACCCTCCTCTTCGACTTCTACGCCGGCGGATTTGGTCTGATGCCCTGCATCGGCAAAGACGCGGGTCGGCTGTTGAAAGAATACTCAGCCGAAGTCTCCATCGCCGAGCTGAAGCGAATGGGCAGAGCGGTCACCAAACACTACAACGAAAACGGGGACGTCGTCCTCAGAGCAAAAGTGAGGGCTTAAGAATATGCATCAAAATGACGAATCGGAAATCATTGTCACAATCCCCGAAGAGGGGTCAATCACGATCCAGGTAGTCAACGTGAAAGGTGAAGGCTGCAAGGATCTCACGGCTCCCCTGGAGCGGAAACTCGGTGTCAAGATCAGCGACACCCCGACCAAAGAAATGTATGAGGAGGCACGGATCGGTGAACGAACAAATAATCGTTATTAGAGAGGGCGGAGTTATTGAAATGATCGCGGACGGGGAAGTCTCCTCCGCGATCATCGGAAACGACGATCGGAAAATTCGCCGGGCGTCACACGTAGAGCCGCTCAATTGGCTCCTGAGGATCTTTTTTCACTTTTTGAGGGGGAACTTCGGTGAAGAGGGGAAAGTCGCCTCCTGGACGCGGAATTGGAATTGCGTCTGGAGGGTGAATATGATCCCGAGCAACGGTCCCATCTTCGGTGCTTTTGATAATCGCGACGACGCCTTAGAAGCGGAAGTCAATTGGCTCAACACCAATTATTTAATATGAATATATTTGTTTTAGACACGCGCCCTCTGCAGTGCGCCCGAGCCCACTGCGATAAACACGTCGTTAAGATGATCCTCGAAACGACCCAACTACTTTCAACCGCCGTCCACGTCAGTTCTCCAGAGCCCGTGGACGGCCTCTATAAAAAGACCCACGTCAATCACCCGTGTGCTGTCTGGGCACGGGCAACCTCCGGGAACTTCTATTGGCTCAGTAAACTCGGTGACTATCTCCTCGCCGAATACACCTATCGGTATGGCAAAGTTCACGCCTCCACTCCCGTCTTTGAACGCGCCAAGTCGCTCAGAGATTTTATCACTCCGGGACTTCTGACGCCCTTCGTCTTTGTCGGACCCGATGAATACTCGGATCGCCCGGTCGACGAGGCGTATCGTCTTTATTATGCAAATGATAAGCGCCATATTGCCACCTGGACGAAACGCGAAGTGCCCAAATGGTGGGACGAATATTGGACTTAAAAATTTTTTCAAAAAATTGTCACAAACTTGTGTTGGGGGGTTTACTTTTAGAAAAACCTGTGATACTGTTATATTCAAGTTGCAAGAGATGCAACAAATTTTGAGCAAAAAATAAATTTCTAAGGAGCAAAAATTATGAACAAACAACAGGCATTAAACGAAGGTTACACATTTCAGGGTTGCTGGGTCCGCAGCTGGAAAAAGGAAGAAGCGAAAGATCGCGCCAAGCAGCTGAGAAAAGAAGGGAACAAAGCGGTCGTCATCAGCGACCAGGGTGGCTTCGGTGTCTACTGGATCGAGAGCGAAGCGAATAAACAGGCGAAACGCGAATTGGCGAAACACAACGCGATCATCGCGGCGCAGAAAAAAGTTGAGCGGCTGACGGCGGAATTGGAAACGGCTCGTCAGGAGCTCGACGCCCTCCGCGGCTAAGATCGAAACGGGTCCCACCCCGTCGCGGCGTAAGGCGCCGCCTGATGAGATCAGATTTTAATTCTAAGGAGCAAAACAATTATGTCAAATGTAGTTATCGGAAATCTTTTGAAAGACTTGGGAGCCGCCGCGAAACGCGTGGTCTCCAAACCGGACGTGATCACAGGATCGCTGACCAACATCGAACTCGAGCAGCTGAGAAACGCCCTCGAAGTTTACACCCCGAAATCGGACCAGGGGATCGAGAATCGGACCAAGGCGCTGGAGATTATCTTCGACGTGATCGGCGGGACCGGATCACCGGAGGAAGAACCCCTCGACGACACCACCCAGGCGCTGGTCGACCAACTGGACGCCGACACTCCGGAAGCACCTGCTGCTGAGGAACCTGCCGCGGAACCCTTTTTGGGAGCTGAATTTGATACGCTGGCGGCGGGTCAGAAGATCCAGCAAGACACCATCGTCCTCGAAATTCACATTCGCCAACCGGGGTTCGACAAGTCGATCAACACCCGCGGCTTCGTCGCCAAGGAAAAGGGGATCGAGACTTGTGACCAGACCGGTGACGAATCTGAGAAAAAGGTCGACTACGACCGGATCGCCGTCACCGCGAAAACCGTGGACAAAAAATATACAAAGGCGCTGACGTCCTGCCGCAACGAATTTTACTCCTGGTTGAAGAAAAAGTCGTTGCACTCGTCGTATCTGGCGAACGGTATGTTCCTGATCCCGATCCGCTTGATCGGTCAGGTGGACGACAAGATCCAGGACTTCATCAAAGAGCGTCAGGAGCTCGTCAACGAGTTCGAGACCAAATATGAGGAAGCCAAAGAGGACGCGAAAGCGAAGTTCGGCGACCACTACGACGAGTCGAAATACCCGGCGTTCACGGAGATCCGGTCACGTTACCTCGTCGAAGCCCGGTGGCTGACCCTCAACGTCCCCCAGGCTCTCAACAAGATCAACAAGGCGATCTACCTCCGGGAACAGGAAAAGATGAAATTGGAACTCGCCGACGCCGCCCAGGAAGTCCGTGACGCGCTGAGATACGAGTTCAACGATTACATCAGCCGTATGCAGGAGCGGCTCGGTAAGGACGAGAAGACCGGCAAGCCGAAAGTCTTCCAACACACTCGCCTGGATCTCCTCAAAGAGTTCGTCGAAACTTTTGACGATCGCAACCTGACCGGTGACACGGACCTGTCCCACCTGGTCGGCAAGGCGAAACAACTCTTGAACAACGTCGACCTGACCGAGATCCGGACCAATGCGACCCTCAGAGAAACTCTGGAAAAAGGGTTCGCGGAAATCACCGAGATCTCCTCTTCGATGATCACCACTTCCAAGGGTCGTAAATTCAAATTGGAGGACGAGGACTAAGTCCTCTCCTCTCTCCCACAATTTTTCTCAGGAGAAAAACTATGATGGCAACTGATAACAAAAGATATTTCGTCGACGCGACCGGCAAACGCCAACGGCTGAGCAGCGTCAGGTTTGAACTCGAGAAAGGGGTTAAGATCCCGTTTAAGGCTGAGGAAATTTCCTATCCGGCAAAAATCTACAGCCACCTCGAGGGCGTGATGTATAAGACCCGGGTCGGGGTTCAGGCAATTATGCGGACGATGGCTGTCTGCGACTCATTCGTCATTTTATCCGGACACTGGAACAATCAGACGCTGATGACTCTTCGGCAGAACTCGCTGCTCGTCGGGATCCGCCTCTGCTACTTCCAGGAAAAGGAAGGCGACGTCCGGGTCTGGAGAATCAACAACGACGGATCCGTCCCGTGCCAAGACGAGGCGCCGACCCCGAAGATCGCCGATCGCGGCTGGACACCTGAAGTCTCCGGAGATTCGACCGATGCCCCGGACATCGTTTCTCAGATCATTTCCAAAGAAGCGAGCCTTCACGGCAACCGCAATCAGCGCGTTGTCCTCTACGAAGACACCGATCTTCTGGAGAGCGACGCGGCGGTCCGGGCTGAGTCTTTCCGCAAAGGAGCGATGTTCGTGTTAAATATGATGGGAAATCTCGGTAAAAAATTGGCTGAATAGAGGCGATAGCACAGGTTTCACACTCGAGTCCAGGGGATAATATCTCCTGGATTTTCTTTTTAAGGGTCGCCCTGCATTTGATCTGAAAAATAATTTCACTTTTTTAGAAAAAAGTTAGGCTCAGGGGTTTACTTTTAGAATTTTCTGTAGTATACTCTTTATATCAGGTGCTCAAGGGCACAAAAATTCTAAGGAGCAAAAAAATATGATCGAGTTAATTCAGGGACAAACACAGGGCGGATTCAACGGGAAACGCGGATTCAACAACAAATTCGTTGCCAGCAAAATGGCGTGGGGCGTCAAAACAGACAACCTCGAAATTTTATTCAAACGCAAAAAAGACGCGGAAGCATTTTTTACTTTTGCAACGTCAACAGGGTTCGACGGCAGAAACTTTCCGGAAAGTAAATTTCTCCGGTGGTTGATGGAAAATGACGTCGCGATCTTCGATACTTATAAAGGTGAGGCATAAACAATGAGAAACAACGAAATCGGCAAAATGAATCAGGCAATCTACGCGGACCCCAACACTGACGGGGTCCGATTTCAGGCGGCGGTTGAGGAAGCCAACCAATTCGCGAAGCGGTCAAACTACGACACGATCGTCTTTCAAAATCATCTGGGCTTCTATTTTATCCGGGAGCTGAAATTCACGGACCCGACGATCACGCAGCTCTATTGTGCACTGGCGAAATTCAACGCGACCGCGTCGTCGAAAGCACGTGTTGCGTGGAAAGTCCGCGGAGATCACCGCACCCGCTAATTCCTAGATATTATCCCCTCTGGGAAAAATAAAACCTGCTTAAACTGCATCTATCAGCTCCGTACTTCTAAGTCTAATAGATAGATAAATTAAAAACGCCGGATAACACGTTCCGGCGTTTTTTGCTTCTCAGGGCGTATATTTGTCAAGGTCGTCAGCGATTGGCGAGGCTACAGACTCCTGCCCCCGCCAATGCACCTCCCAGAGCCCACCATTTTTTGGCTCCTCGCTGTTTCTCGACTTCTCGCCGGAGATCGGCGACTTCTGTCTTATACTCCGTCACCGACGTCTGGAGAAATCCGTTTGCCATTTTTAGCTCAGCATTCGACTTCTCGAGATTGGTGTTCGCCGACCGAAGCTTATCCGCTTCTTCCACGGCTTTGTTAGCGACGCCCTCCCATTTCCCCGCCTGGTCCCGCCACTGATTGGCTGAGACTTCGTTGGCATCGGCACGTTTCCTGTCGAACTCCGCCCGAGCAAGAATCTGCTGAAGAATTTTCGGATCTCTGAGCGCCGCCGGGATCGCTTCATTGGGATCCGCAGGTAGCTGCACAATCGGCGGTGTTGCAGCGGGTAATGGCGAGTTCAGGATTGGCGTCGGCGAAGCGGTTTGTCCTCTCGCATAAGTCGCGGCACCGATCACAAGCAGAAGCATCAGCATTGATGCTATTTTTAGTCTGTTCATAGTTTTGATTTAACTCCTCCATCTTTTGTTGTTGCTCAGCAACGATTTTATTTTGATGCTGCTGAGCGTCCTTTGTCAATGCCACCCGCTCGTCACGAAGCTTATCGGCGAGCGCCCTGTCGATGTCCGCCTGAGACTTATATTTCTCAGCCAGGGCGATGGCGTCCTGTGATTGTTTCAGAAGTTTCTCCTGACGCAAATCAAATTCCGTTTGGTTAGCAGCCCGTCCGGCGCTCTTTCCCCAGTAATATATCCCGATCCCGAGTGAGACGGCGACTATAAAAGCCAACAGTCCCTGGAACCACGGTTGTTTTATCAAATAGCTAAATGTCATTTTTTCTCCTCTTCTTTTTTCTGCTCAGGATCTTCTCTGTGGATTGTCTCCGGAGCACGTTGATCGACCTCGTCGAGATACTTCTTGAAATTATAACGCGCCCTCATACGGGCGATCGCCTTGACCATTCTGCCATAGGACGGCGTCTTCATAATATCAGGAGCTTCCTCGATGAGAAGTTCCACGTGGTAGAAAAAGTCCGTCACGTCGTAAACCAAATTTTTATGGACTCTATTAACTTCCTCGTAATCGTCTTCCAGATCATAGGCGCGCTCGGCGATCTCCGTGAATCTCTTGACCCAGACCGCCATATCTTCCTGCGTATTGTGAAGCATTTCGTGGGTGGACTTCTTTATGTCCATCGCCGTCTTAGGCTTCCCGGCATAATACGCGATGACAGCAGCAATGACACCGAAGATCCCGGTGATCACCGCCGTCACGATGACTGCAAAAATAGTCTTGTCGTCCATCGGAGCAGTCTTCGGCGTAGCTCCTTGCAATAGAAAAACGATTTGTAGGAGAATAATCATCTGTTGATACCATTTCGTCGGTCCGCTTCTATCACAGCCTCATCGACGAGTCTTTTCTTCCTCTGCAGTTCATCGAGATATGCCTCAATTAGTGGGGTTATTCTTCGCCCCCCGGTCGAGTCAAACTCAGCTGCTTCAATTCGCTTTCGCTGGCGATAGAAAATCCAGACAAAAGACAAGTAAAATCCAATATTCACTATATTGGAAAAGAGACCGATCCCGAACTCCAGATAGGTGTCCAGAAAATTCGCGATCAGTCTCGCCACTCCAAAAGCCAAGAAAGCAATTCCGATGCGCCTCAAGATCCTTTTCAATCTCGGAGAGTCGATGAGATCGGAGACTTTGCGAGTCTCGATCCAGACCCAAAATGATATGGCGGAGACGCCGAGTCTCAGCAGAAACGTCGTCTCCAACACTCCAATCAATAAAAATATTGTTGAAATTCCGAGTGCCAATTCATAAGACACATATCCGACAAAAACTTTCCTGATGTTCACCCTAACCCCCTTATCCGAAGATCCCACTGAGCCAGCCACTTTTAGGCTCCTCAGGCTTAGCTTCCGTGGGAACAATTTTGACGTTATTCATATCTCCTCTCGAGAGAGTATAATTATTAACGATCAATGAGACTTGTTTGAGCGCCTCTTTAATACCCCAGATCACGATAAAGACCAGGGCGATCCAAAAGAGATAGGGCATCAAAAAGATGAGCGTCTCTTTCATTACGTTCATCACGTCCTTGAAACTGAAACTGCCGTCAGCCGCAGCCCCCTTCAACGCCTCGATGACTCCGGCTCCGGTCGTCGGGATTAGTCCCAACCCGAGGACCCAAGTCCATCCGCGTTTTAGGACACCCGCGGGCGGCGGTGCCTGTTGACTGATCTCCTTTGGTTTGAAATCCGCCGGGACGCTGCTGCCGCCCTGGTTAATATTCGTGATTTGGTCCGCCGTTTGCTCTGTAGAGCCGTCTGCTGGCTTTTTATCTGCTTCGGAGGGGATAATATCTTTATCACCCTCCGGAGCAGCGGGCGGCGTGACAGACGAATTGACAGAGCCACCACCCGAAGTTGTCCCGGACGGGAGGGCGGCGACCAATGCGTCGATCTCCTCCTCGGACGGAATTAAATTTTCAACAGCCAATTCGAAGTGCATACCGTCGAGACGGGAGGTGTAATGCCCTCCCCAGTAAAACCCGAATTTGTTGGCGATCGGGACGAGCTTCAAAAGAGATCCGCGGACGCCGACTGCGGCAGGTTTCGCGCCGAGCCAGTTCTGCGGGGCGTTTATGTCGAACGCCGTCCCCCAACTGTGATTTGACAAGGTCGACTGGGATCCGCGAATGAACCGGGGATAAAAGCTGCCCGCCCAGCTGATGATCAGGTGTTTTAGCCCCTGACGCTCGACCTCGGCGAAGAAGCCGATGATCGCCTTCGCGGCTTTCTTGTGCACCTGGATCTTGCCATTCTTCGGAGCACCCTCGACACCGATCAACTGGGGAATTGTCACCCAGACGATATTTTCATCAGCCCATTTTTTGTCGAGCTGTATATCCGTCGACGACCCGGGTTTTCTCCTCCAGTCAAATTTACCGAACATCTTTTCACGCTCGGCATTTGACGGCGAGCTGAACTTGGGTTTCGGCGGGAACCACGAAGTCGTGATCACCGTTTTCATACCCTGGGCGGCGGCGATCTTCAACGTGTCGGGTCCGACCATTCCGTCCGCGATTAACCCATTCGCAGCTTGCCACTGCTTTGTCTTCTCTTCGGTCCGTTCACCGAATATTCCGTCGGCTGGTAATTTTAAGAACTCCTGCCAGCGAGCGACGTCCCGACTGACTGTTCCTTTTTTCAATAACATTTTTCGTCTGCCTCCTTTTTGGATTACTCCGTCTTTTTTGCTTCGCCATCTCCGGGTTTCGGACCGACGACTATTTTATCGCCCTCCGTCCTGATATTCGGCTGAGTATTTAACTCAGTGTGTTTCAGCTGCTCGATCTCCTGAAGCTTCTGATTCAGTCTCGCCTCGAGCGGGGCGAGCTTCTGTTGATACTGAAGATTCAGGTTGTCGATACTCATACGGATATCGAATGCCTCTGCCTTTTTATCGCGGATCTCTCTGTCGAAATCACGGACTTTGGGCTCCTCTGTTTTTATTGTTTCGTCTGTCATAATTTTTATTATCTCCTGATTAGTTAATCACTTATCTTTCTGTCGCGAAAATATATTCAAAATACAAGTAGTCGAGCCACGCGGCGTTGAAAGCCGTGACCCCGGCAGATTTGACTAATTGTAAAAATGCTCCGACAGGCTGCGTGTCTAAGAGTGGCATATTGCTATTGACCATTCCGACGTAGGCGTTGTCGATGTAGAATTGACCGATCGTGCCGTCTGCCGACATTCGAACTTCATAAGTGTGCATCGATCCGGCGACCGCCGTCACTCCTAGGTCGACGACTGTCTCGACTCCGCCAGCCCGACCAACGCCCTGCCATTTGCCGGCATTCTGGTCGAAAGCATATCGGAAATAGACTCCGTTTGCCGGCTCCGTAAATCGTTTATCACCAAACCCGGATCTCATAATAAACGTGTTCGTGACGTCGCTCAGCACCTCGATAGAAAATCGTGAAATGCTCCGGGCGATCCCCTGACCCAATCTGCAGACTTGAATATCTGTGCCGTGCATTGCCGCCGTATGAATACAGGCGGCAGTCGTCGTCCCGGTTCGCAAATTGACGGGTAAGAATCCGACACCATTATAGGGAAATGGATTGGGAAAATTGTTGTTGAAAATCCCGGCGACGTTGTTCGCCACTGTGATCGGACTGTCGACGCCTGACCCATAGCCTAAGTCATTGAACATCACCACTCGACGGCGAGGATTCTCTCTGAGATCGATCGCGTTTTTAGTCGGTGTCTCGAGCTTTCCGTTCCAGGTATTAAAAGTGTTTAGATCTTCCGCGACTTCGACGTGTCCCTCAAATCTCGACGGCGCATAGCTGTCAGATTTGATCGCGTAATTACTGACCGTGCCGACCTCAGTGTCAGCCCCGATGTAGACGCCGATCGCGTTCTCAATCGTCCCGCCGTTGACCCAGCCATCCGAAGATAATCCCCGTGCTTCGACGACCGTGTGACCGCCCGTCGTCGTCACGTGACCCCAGACAGCCCGCATCAAATTAGTTGTTGCGCCGGCTGAGACCGTGCGTGCCCACCCCTCGACGCCGTGGATAAAATCGGCGTTCGAATATCCATTGGCACCGACGAATCTACCGCCCACAAATTTGGGACAGGCAACCGCGGATCCTCGAAATGCCCCGCCGACAACCCCGACAGCCTCGGTCGCCGGTCCCTCTAGGTTAATGGAAAAATCGTGACCGTAAACGTTGGGTGTCCCAGTCAAATTACCTCGGTTACAGACTTGAGTTAAACCACCGTAAATTGGGGCGGATCCCGTGAAGTCGCCGCCGATCCTAAAAATATTCAGATGTCCGATATACCATTTATTATCTCCGTGGGCGGTAATCTTGACGTCTGATGCAAAATTGACGAAATGGTCGTTGACGTCAATTAGACCGGCGTTATTCTGGACATTATCGTTGCTGCCGATCGCGAATAACACCTGAGAATTTAATGACCCCTGAAAAGGCACATAATTCTTGTCCAAGAATTTGAAGACCCCGGTCGCCTTATTATAATTGAACCGGGAGTTGTCTTGATCCATTTGTCCGAGCTCATCGGCAAAGAGGACACTCCCTGAGGCAGCCCCGGAGATCGGGTCGTCGATCGCGAGACCCGCCTGGGCGGCGACTTCATCGGCGACAGATTGCTCGATAAATGTGTAGAGCAAATCGCTTTCAGTCGGCGCCGGCAATGACGCGTTTATCGCTGTCGCCAAATTGATCGGCGACCCGTCGCCGTATGCCAGTGAAAACGAGGCGAGATAATCGTCCTGCGCCAATCCGTCGTCCTCTTTTGGAAAGTATGCATTGTAGTTAATGCTCTGGAGCCCGTCCTCGTCACACCACAATTCTTTGCTGAATAACCCGTTGTTATCCGTTAAGGCTGTCACCTCTTCGTCGGGAATGACGTGCGTCGAAGTGAAGCCAATTTTCGACGTCAATTTGAATTTGATTTCCCCGTTGGAAATGGGATCACCGGCTGCGTTGACGGCGTACCCAATTACTTCTCTTAATCTTAAAGCCATAGTTATCTCCTCAAAATAATATTACGCCCCATAACCGATGACCGGATAATGGACACACTCTCTAATGTCGACCGACGCGCCGTAGATCCCGGCGCCCAGGGGATTGTCTTTCCAGGCTGAGACGAAGTTCACGAGCATCTCGTTGTCAGCCATCGGAAATCGGGGAATACGTCTCAATTTGTTACGCGCTGCGTCTTTGAAAATGAACGGTCGCTTGAGATCGTGATGCTCAAAAAATTCCCTGAACTCCTGATACTTCTCTTCCTCCCTCCACTCGAGATTCAGACCCATCGAAATCACGTTCTCGACCGGTGACAAATAGGTGAAATCCTCGACTTTATCTTTGGTCATCGTCTTCTCGGCGAGTGACTCGAATTGCTGTTGATTTCCCCAATCCTGAAAAGTCCCGTCGAGGACTCCGTAAGTCGTGATCGTCGTCTCGGCTTTTGTCCCAACATAGACGAAACAATTCTCGACCGTTGCTCCGTTGTGATAGACCATTGGGACGGCATAGACGCTGGCTGCCAAATTACTGCGGGTCGATCTCAGCAGCTCAACTGTCCCATTTGCCCTGATGACGTAATATTTGACGATGTCTCCTTCGCGGATAATCAGACCGCGGTCGCCGAGTGCCCAAAAACAGCCGCCCTTATAGACACCGTGCTCCCAAATGGAAAGGGCATTCGAGACACCAAAAATTATGCAATGCTCAATTCCATTTGAGAAAATAAAATCGTAGTCAATTGTCCCTGACTGGAGGGAGATCCCCGTCGTGACTAAAATATTCGTCGGTTTCCCTTCGATGGCAATATCGGTCGACCACGGACCGGCGACTGCACCTGAGAACCCGTCCGCCCCCGTCCGCGTGATTGCCGCTGAGCCCGAGTCAAATGTCGTTCCCGTCGCCGGGACATAAGTGACGCCGTTGAGCTCCAGAGCTTTGATCACCAGATTCTCATAAGACCGATTGGGAGGAGTCCACGGCAATACTTCATTTCCCTGATAATAGCTGTAGACGCCCGGAATCAAAATTCGATTAAAACCCGTTGACCCCGAGACTGTGATATACGGTAGTGACGGTGAATCAAACCTGTGTTGCATCTTCGTGATCGAAATTCCTATCGGCATAATTTTCTAAACGACCTCCACTGTATACAACGGTAACACAATTGGCAGCAATCCGAAAGAGACTCGTAGCCCCTGACGCTCAACGGACATAACTTGGCAAGTCGAAGTCTCAATTTTACGGTCTCCGGAGATCCAGTTTTTGAGCGTCACATATTGATTTTTTGTGATCACCCCGGAGCCTCGACGACCGGCGATCCCGAGGTCGTGTGTCGGGTCGGTCGTCATCTTAAAGTCGACGTCCGAGAGGATCTTCGCCTGACCCCTGTGCATCACCATTAGATCTGCCGGTTGATCGTTGTTCGGCATACCATTGCCTCGCTCCCTCAACACCGGGCGATCCTGCTCGACGAACTCTTCCGGATAACCCGTGTAAATCTTCCGGCGATAGCTGTAGAGTGCAAAATTTCTGCGGTCTCGGCGATGTCTCCGGACTTTTGTAAAACTCTTTTCCAAGATATTCGAGTCGGCGTCGTCGTCCTCAGCATCAAATATGAAGTCGTAGATCGGGGCTCGATCTGGCTCGAGGAACACGACTTTTCCGTCTTTGTCTGTCCACTCCCAGCCCGGGCATTTTCCGATCACGTGCTCAAATACCAGACTCGTCTCAGTCGGGGTCGAGAACGCCGAATTGATCTCGATCAACGGGATTTGATTATCCGGTTCAAATAGATTCTGAACCGGAACAACTTCTTCGAGAAGGGACGGTGCACTCCATTTCAAAATATGTGTCCACGGACCAGTTGATTGACTAAAAAGAATTTCAACCGTCGCTACGTGGTCAACCGCAGGTGAGACGTAATTTCCAGTCAACGTCGCCGGACCGCCTGTCCCATCAATGATCGTCGCCCCGCCGATGATCAATTTTGTGTAGTCGTCGACGGTGATCTTCATCTGATAAGTCTCAGCGTATTTGAATTTTATCTTACCCGTCCAACGCATCCAAAAGTTCGTCGCCGTGATCCCCTCACGTGGGGCAGCTGACGAACTGGCAAAATTTATACCCTCGGTCCGGTCAACAAATAATGGATTTGTATATGTCGGTGAACCGGCGTGCGTCCCGTACTCTGTCTTGAGCCCTCGACCCGCCTGCGTGGTGTCACTTCTTTCCCAGACTAAAGTCGGCGAAGCGGTCTTTAATGTGTCCCAGGACGCCCAATCCAGTCTACTCGTGGGTTTCTTATACTCGGTCAATAAGACGTCGGCGGCGACCAACGCCGGATTACCCAAAAGTCCCGAGGAAGCGTCGACAATTCCGATGGTAGCTCCAGACGAATCGTAGTTCATCAATTTGCGACCTTTCCCCTCGACACGGAAGTCGTCCCAGGTTGGCTCGACGTTTGTGTTATATGTCGACGGCAGGTAGCCCTCAACATAGCAGATCCCAGAAAATGTCGTCTTCGTCTCCGGACAATAGGTCGGCAGCCCCTGGACGGGATCGTCCCACCCGGCGTTGGCTTTCCAACCCGTGATAGTCCCCGACCCGGCTCCAGTAATATCGACCGCGGTCGTGGTCGTCGCCGGGTCCGTGCTGCTGAGATTATAGGTGTCTCCGGATTTATTATAGACGTAGAGTTTATTCGTCGTGATACCCGGTGGCAATACTCCACCGCGGACGTGAAATCGGATCGGATCGTTATTCGCCAATCCTATGCCGGGCAGAGTCACCGTATTCGCACTCGTGTCCACGGCAGTGACGACGAACGGCGAAATCTGTTTGGTCAGCGTCCCGGGGTGCATCACATAGTCACCTGAGGAAATGTAGCCGCCTTTGTAACTGATCTTGATCGCCGACGTGTCCATTCCATATTTGCCGCCGTCCGAGATTGCCATCAGGAATTTGACACGACTTCCGGTGAAGCCCCAGAAGAATCCGAGGCCGGCGGTGATGTAGTCGTTGTAGACTCCTCCGGCGAGTGTCGGATTCGTCCTATCTTCTGGTCTGCGTAAAATCCAAGGCATAAAATTATAAAAGGATCACCGGCTTACTATTGTGAACGGCAATTTTTTTGTCCCCGTCGACGACGATGAAATATGTGTGACAGTCGTCGATCCATAAGTTATAAACTCGTGTATGCATATCCTCGACCCAGCTGCGTCGCATAATCAGATCTTTCCAATCCGTCGAGTTCCAATACCGGACAGATTCTCCGTGCTCGATCCACGACGCCGGTCTATAGAGATCTCGGTCGACGAGAAATAAATGTTCGTGGGTCGTTTTCACCTGAGCAGCCGAATGCCCGATCTCCATTTTGTAGAGCTGCTCGACGACGTGTCTGTGTTGTTGTAAGACGAGGCATTTCTTCAGCGTTCCGGCGACGGTGTGTGACCAAATATAGTCGCCCGCAACGACGTCTTTGATTTTCTTATAGCTGCCGTCTGCCATCCAAACCAGAGTATCTCCGGAGAAACACGACCCGCTGCCTCCATAAGTCCAGCCACCTGATCCACCCGTGTAAGTCTGGATCTGAGCCGATGTCAATGCCTCGACGGCGTAATATCTCCACTCGTTATTGTGATCGATACACCCATCGGTCCCCTCCCGTTTATGTGTGCAGAAGACCGCGTTCCCGCCCTGGGCAGTTTGCCAGCCACAGGGATCGTATTCCGGAGCCTTAAGACCGTTCTTATTGAAGATCGCCGCACAATAGCGTTGAGTGAGGATACGACCCGCGGTCAGAAATCCAGTCCGTGACATATCACTCACGATATTAAAAGCTATCTGGAGGCTACTATCAGCCAAAGAGTGGCGTTCTACGAATCCGTCCATCACCGTTTCTGACTCGAAGATCTCATTTTCGGTCAACAGGCAATCTTTTATGATGACCCGAATATCCTCGGCGACGTCCTCGTAGTCTTTCATCGCCCAATACCAATTTTGATCGGGGTCGTTGATCTGAAAATCCGAGGTGTCCTGCCCCCCGCCCCGCTGAAATCTCGTGAACGGGACATCGGCTAATGCCCGGAGATATAGATCCCCGTCACACTCAAATTCACGTGTCCCGAAGCACAGTGTCTGTCCCGGGAAAGCGTCATACGCCGGAAAGATCATCTTCACCCCGGCGGCGTAAGTCGCCGACCGATTGGTCCTCGCATTTTCATAGGCTGCTGAAGCCATTAACTTCCTCCCTCCGCTCTGCGAAGTGCCTTGGGAATTGCACCATCGCGTCCATTTCTGTAGATCACCTCTTCAACAGTTGCCTCAATTTTCTTTTTACCCTGAGGAGTGTCAATCCAGGTGTCTGTCGTCGCCGTGAATGAGCCGTCTTCGTTTTCAAACACGTTGACTGTGTTGTAGACTTTGATTTCGCCGGTGCCCGATCCAGGCTGAGAAACTCCCGACCCGACAATTGAGTTGTTCATCAGGCTGCCGCCGTCGGCGAATCTCGGTGTCTCGTCGATTTCGGCGAACAAGATGTTGCCCAGGTTTTTGCCCTGGTTTCTGCGGATCGCGTCGAGTCTGTTAACGCCGATGTTGCTCGTCGTCTTCGCGTCCAGGACATATTCCCGATTGGAGATCCGCGCCATAATTGAATCGCTCTTCGGACCGCCGGGACCAGAGACGTAGCCCAAAGGATTGACTCGGTAGTTGCCTCCGATGAATTGGCTCGTCGAACCGCCGTCGCCAAAGGTTGGTGTCAGTCGAGCCAGATTGGCTTGTCGACCTTCCTGCGATTTGACGGCGCCCTTCAAAATGTTGATCTTGGCGTCGATCCTGGAGACATCTGCCAAGGCGTGTCTTCTCGCCTTGCTGTCTTTCAACTGACCCATCGCGTCGAGATAATTCTTACGGATCTCATCTGCCTGGCTCAACGCCTGAGCACCGTCGATTTTATCCGAGCTGACGTCCGCAATCAATTTATCTATCGCCGCGAAGGAGTCGAGCATAGCTTGGTTACGGGTCTTTTCATCGGCACGTCGTTGTTTGTTTCTGCCGAAGAGCACCTGACCCAGCGCCATAATACCGCCGATCGCCGCCCCGACAGCCAATCCGACAGGACCGCCGAGTGAGGAGATCCCAAGCATCGAAGCCAATGAGCTCATCATACCGATGCCCGAGGCGGCGCCCATCATAATATTGCCGACCGGACCTCCGATCATCGACCCAGCCATACCACCGATCATACCCACTGTAGATATAGTCCCTGAGTTGAATCCGAAGCCCTTGTCTCCGAAGATCCCGCCCTTGCCGAAGATATTACCGATGCTCATTTTTCCGGCACCGGCACCTTTTGGTCCCGCAGACCCGTGGGCGATCTCGTGAGCCAGAGTCATAGGCAGCCCAGAAGATATTTGTCTCATCGCCCCGCCCAACGGCGTCGGCGTCGCGTTCTGCGTCAACGTCGGCAGATCCAGTCCCGGGATATTCTGGAGCATCTGCATTGCCTGCTGTGGAGCTGACCCACCAGCCCTGACAGCCGGATTATTGACAAACGATGTCGAGGTCGTACTCAGCGAGACTCCTCCCGAACTTCCGGAACTCGCCCCTCCGCCGCCACCACCGCGATTAAACAGGCTCATTATCCCGCCGCCAGCTCCGTTTCCGGAGGCACCTCCCGCCCCGTTGTTCTTCCCGATGCCGAATACTTTAAGAAATTGGTCGGCAATTTTGTTCTGAAGACCCGTGGCGAGCTGATTCATCACGTTTAAGAAGAGATTTTTGAAGAAAGACTTGACACCTTGACCCAAAGTATCTAAGGCTCCCTTGACCCCTTTCTCGAACAACGCCATAAAGCTGTCGGCGAATATTCCACCGAAGTCCATACCCGCCTGTTTGACGAAGTCGTTGTAGGCGTCAATTTTGGACTTCATCTCGAGCTGCTGTTGAGTTAACCGCAGTTGATTCTTCTGCTCCTCAGTCAAATCTTTCAGTGACCCGGTCGTCAACTCGAGTTCAAAGCGCTGGGTCTCCGTCAAATCAGTATTTTCACGGAGCCGCTCATTCATCTCTTTCAGAGTATCGGCGAAGAGTTTCGTCTGCTCCTGAGACTTCTCAGCAGCTCTCAACTGGTCTTGGGCGGCGTTTCGGCGACGGAACATTTCACGGACATAGTCGCTTCCCAAACCAAACGGAGTGACGGGGATCTTATTATTCCGGATATAGTCATCAGCCTCATTGGCACGCTCGAAGTCACGTCGCTGATCCTCAGTCATTCCGGCAGCCCGAGCTTCACGCTCGATCTTCTGAATCTCCTGAGTCATATCCGCCGTGAACTTATTCATCTGTTCACGGAATTTATTGTCTTTGTCCGTTTGGAAGATCTGATTCAACAAGTCCCGTGTCTGGGCGAGTTTCGGGTTGAGTCTCTCAAATTCTTCTTTGCTCAATCCGGTCTTCTCACGGAGCTGCTCCATTTTCAAATTGAACTCTTCCAGGGGCGTCAGCGTCTCACCTGTCGCGGCTTTCATCGCGGCGAGCCTCTGGACACCGTCGTCGTAGGTCGAATTGACGAGACCCTGGGCGTCGGCGAGCGACTGAAGTTTGGTCAACGACTCGGTCGCGATCTGGAGATTCGTCGACTGATAATCTTGCTCACTGACTCCCATCTGGTCGATGAGCAGGGCGATCTGCTGACGCTTACGCTGGAGCTCTTCGAGGATCCGGAGTTCTTTTTCCTGACCGGCGGCGATCTCAGCCTGAGTCGAGGCGACGATGGGAGACGTCAATTCTACATTTAATTCACGGCTCAACAGGACGAGCTTCTGGAGACGCTGCTGAGCATTTTGCATTATCTGCTCATCGGCGAGTTCCCAAGGTGTCTTCGGCACTTCGAGACTACTCATAGCATCGTAGTCACCGGTCTTGCCGCCCTTGACTTTTCCGAGACCGCGTTTGGTCCGGGCGAGGACTTTGGCTGTGTATTGATTGAACGTCGGCTCGTCGCCCTTGCCGCCAAAATTCGCGGCATAGTCTTTCATATTGTCCGGACCGCCATACCAAGCGGCGGCAGCCATACGGACGGCGACTTCTTTGTTGCCCTTTGCCATTTTCAGAGCCGTCGCCAAATAGCGACCCATATACAAATTGAAGACTTTGATCTGAGCTTCGGGATTATTCCGGAACTGCTCAACGGTCATCTGCCCGACGCCCGGAGTATTCCGCGTCCACTCGGGCACGTTAGCCGGCATTACTTGGAATAGCCCCGTCGCCTTGGTCCGGGTATTCTGGACTCGAGATCTGCCTCCGGACTCCTGTTGCATCGTCCCAATCCGCATCGCGCTGAGAAGAGTCCCGAGGTCTGCCTGCTGGATCGTCATCGTCGACGACGCTTCTTTTGCTTTCTTTTTATCTGCTTCTTTTATGGAGTCAACAGACCCGAAATTGGCACTCTTGACTTTATCAACAGACGTCGCCATTTTATCCAGGCTCGACGTCGTCTTCTTGGCAGCCTCGTCCAAATTGACAACCGTCAGGCCGGCAGCTTTCGCGCTCGTCACGAAATCGGCGATCGCCGGATTTTTCATCAGGGCGTTGTTCACCTGAATTGACTTATTACCCAGCCAGTCGTTTTCCGTCTTGAGACCCAGCGTCGTCGCCTGGTTCATCAACTTGAATTTGGGATCGTTGGGATCCTGTTGCCAGAGACTACGGATATCGAACGTCTTTTGATCGTCCTGCTGTCTCAAATCCCCGACGGATAGTGTCCCCTGGTTTTCTGAGAAAACGTTCTTAATACCGGTCCAGATTGCAGTGCCGATGTCTCTCCCGGCAGCATAGAGACGCGGAATGAGACTCAGCAGCATTCCGGGCAATCTCTTGAACAATTCGAAGAGAGCTTTGATCCCTTCCCAGATGATCCCGCCGAGGGCACGCATAATCGCCCCGAAATTATTGTAGAGCCAGTTGCCAATCCATTTGACTAAGTCGATGATGCTGTTGACGAGCCACTTGATCACGGCGACGTTGAGATCAGCATAACGCTTGACTATTTTCAGGAAAGTTTCCCAGGCTCCTTGCCAGTTGCCGCGGAATATTTGAATAAAGAAAGTAATGATGTCGAGGACGTTGTCAGTCGCCAGTTTGATCAAACCGGTGATCGCTCCCCAGATAGTCCGGACAACGGCGGTGATAGTTCCACCCCATCGACCCCAGAAATCGGTGATCCACGCCAACAGCGTTTGAATTTTATGTTGGATCCCGGCTGACATCTCTCCGGTGATCGCCGTCAGTTGAGGCATCGTCGCCTTCCACCAGACGAGAATTTTATTGACGATGACGTTAATTATATCGTAGACATATTCCATCGCCCCGCCGACGACTTCGACAATTTTGTTCCAGACGAGGACGGTGAAATCTCGGATCCCGCCGAAATTCGTCTGCCAAACTTTATAGAGTGTCACGATCGCCGCCCCGATGAGCACGGGCAATCCGATGATCGGCGAGACGGCTGACAGGATAGCCCCGCCGGCGATCGCGACAATTGACGCAATGGCACCCCAACCTTGGTCCCACGCGTCCCATAAGACTTTCATTACACCTGCGGCGGCGACCACTCCGGCGACCAGGGCAGCAATCACGGCGACGACCCCGGCAATGATCGGGAGGAGAGAGGCAAGTGCTGCCCCGACAGTCGCCGCACCGGTCAGGGCGAGTAACCCCTCGACGACAGAAGAAACGACGATGATAATGGCACCGCCGGCTGCGAGCAGTGGTCCGATGGCAGCGACGAGAGCCGTGATCACGACGATCGCCTGTTGCACCGGCGCTGGGAGATTCGTGAATATATCAGTGACTTTTCCAAAGACGGTCGCGATCGCGATGACGACTTCCGTGAGCGGTTCTTTTATGCGATTGAAGATCACGAGTCCCAGAGTCTCAGCCTGTGACTTCAGGGCTTCCCAGGCTCCACCCAATCCTTTGGTCCGAGCAGCCGCCAATTCCTGAGCCGCGTTAGTCCTCATCACGGCTTCCTTCATTTTATCGAAGGCTGCCTGCCCGTCTCCGAAGACGATGATCGCGGCACGGACGGCGTCTGACCCGAAAATGGTATTCAACGCCTGAGCTTTTTGCTCCTCGGATAATCCCTTGAGTCCGCCCTCGAACTGACCGATGATGTCTCGCATCGACTTCATCTTGCCTTCCGAGTCGAAGACGGCGACACCGAGTTTCTCCATAACAGCCCGGGCATTATCAGTGGGCGACTGGAGGCGCTGCATCATTGTCTTCAGTGACGTCCCGGCGTCAGAGCCCTTGATCCCCTTATTTGCCAACTCGCCGATGAGGGCGACGACGTCCTCGATCGGGACTTTGGCTCCGGCGAACACGGCTCCCGCCTGTTGCAGGGACGCGGCGACGTCCTGGACTTCTGCCGATGATGCGTTGGCAGCCGCAGCCAGGAGATCGGCGACCCGTCCAGCTTCTTTGGCTTCCAGCGAAAATGTGTTCAACGCATTGGCGGTGATCTCAGCTGCCTGGGCGGCGTCCATACCGCCGGCGACGGCGAGTTGTAATGTGCCCTTGGCGGCGTCCATTGCCTGGGCGGCGTTCAATCCGGCTTTGCCGAGCTCAGTCATCGCGGCGGCGGCGTCTTTCGCCGACACTCCCGGGAGAGATAAGTCGTTACCGAGGGCAATGGCGACCTTCGCTGCTTTCTCCATTTCTCCGGCGGTCGCCTGAGTGACAGCCGCGAACATATTCATCGACTTCTCGTATTCCAATCCGATTGTCAATACGGAGGCGAACCCGGCGACGATCGGGGCGGTGACGGCGGCGGTCGCAGCAACGCCGGCACCGGCAGCCCCATTACCAATCATTCTGGCGCCGTTGACACGGTCTCGAGTTCTCTGGTTCTGCGCCCGATTTAACTGCTGTTGACGACGGATCTCGGCATTCGCACTCCGCTCACGCTCGCGGTCGAGAGTTTGCTGGGCACGGATCTCAGCCTGGATCGTCCGTTGTCTCTCACGAGCTACCCGGTCAGTTTCCCGGGCGATCATCTGCTGAGTTCTTAATTGTTGCTGGGTGAGACGCTCATTGAGGACAGCCGTCTGTTGGGCAGCCTTCTGCTGAGACTGGTGACTTCTCTGGTGTTCTCGGTCAATGAGCTGCTGATTTCTCAACACCTCCCGGCGAGTCTTCTCTGAAGCCTGAACTTTTTTATTTTCGGTCTCAATAATTGACCGTGTAATTTTTTCTTGCTGCTGGATCATCTGGGCGGTGGACCGTGACATTTTGGCTGGGTCAAATCCCGTCTTCGCCAAGTTGTCCATTGCCTTCTGAATCCGCTCAATTGACTTGACCGCTCGCTTCTCCCAACGGGTCATTTCAGATTCCAAGTCACGGGTCCCGGCGCGAGCTCCCTGTGAGTCGACGTCGACCCCGATGACTACGTGATAACTGTATTGCTCGTTGGGCATATCCAAATCTCCCGTGAAACAGGTCCGTTTTGCTGTGAAACGGCTCTAATTCAAAAAAGCTGTCTCTAAGTTGTTGAAAATAAAGGACAAGACTGATAAATGCATTTTAAGCAGGTTTTAGGATCGAGTCCATATAGTTATATCTCCTCGAAAACCGTTCTGACAAGTCTTTACAAACAAACAACTTAACTTTTCAAAAAATGGTCAAAAATGGTGCAATTCCTGTTTTAGACCAATTTGCTGTGTCAAACATAACACAGGTGTTTCACGAAAATTGTGCCTGTCTTGACACAGTGAAACAAAAAGAGGAAGGAAGCCTTCCAATTTCTTCAATTTTCAAGCTCCTTCCTCTCTGACTCAACCCTATTTTTCCCAGTGGAAAATCCGGTTCTACTTCTGGTTCCGCTTCCGATTCTCAGCATTTTGGAAGCACTCAATTCCGAACTTCATTTCATCGGTCAGAGTGTGATCCAGAGTCATCGTCCCGAACTGATGCCTTAACTTCAGAGAGCAAACTTCTGTGACTACTCTCTGCCACTCCCAAGGTAAATGGTCCATTGTTTTATGACCATTTAAGATGTTCGTGAAAGCGGCTTCTAATTCAGTCCGGATTTTCCCTTCATAAAATCGAACGACTCGTGCATTTTGTCGACGGCGTCCGAGAAGAGACTCGGGCAAAATAATTCAATGAACTTTTGGACTTGCTTCTTGTCGTCGTGATTGAACCGCGTTCCCGGTGTCCCGACGGCGATCCCCTCGACGTCGACGAGGTGCATTGTCCCATAGCGAATCTTCGCCATAAAATTTTCTTCCAATTCGGCGATTGAGACTTCACCCTGCTTCTTGGATTTGATCCGATTGACCGCCTGGTCGTAGTCACGGCGGATCTCACTCGTCGGCGTCTTGAACGTGAAGATCCCGGCGCGTTTCGCCAGCTGCGGATCGCGGCTGCCCAAGAGTGCCAGGACTTTGACAAATTCCGATGCTTCAAATAAGAATTTGAAACTCATATTGATCGAGTTGTCAAAGAGCGTGAAATGCCACTGCTCCAGGAAAGTCTCAACGGCTTCACTGGCGCCCTCCGGATATAGGTTCGCGAACTTGACCATTTGATCACGGTCAACTTCCTCTTCGGTGAATTGACCGTTGCCCGTCGGGATCTTCAGAAGACCGCCTTGGACGATGCTCCGATAGAGCTCCGAATTGACGGTGATCAAATGCGCCGTGTCAATTTCCTGGTCCTGGCTTCGACCGACTCGTTTGAGCTGAGTCTTGAACGCCGATTCGCGGGCGATCCAGGCGGCGGGTGATTCCCACCCCAATTTATGAAGCATCAGGGCTCCGGAAGGAAGTCCCGAGTTTCGGTCCATAACTTCGGTCTGCGGAAACGCCTTGCCGTCGGCGACATACATCTCCATTTCCCGTTCAAAATCTTTACCCTTAAAAGTCCAGGTGTTATTGGCTTCTCGAGCCAATTCGATCTGTGACTTAGGTTGGGTAGTATCGTCTGTCATTGTATTTTCGTCTGTCATCGATATTATCTCCTAAGTTTTATCTGAAAATGTCTCAGGCGGCTTCTATTTGCAAATATCCCCCGCCTGAGATAATATCTCTCGGCGTTTTAGTCGCCGGAAGAGTCTTTTGCCAAAAATTCCAATGCTTTCTTGGCGATGTTTTCGGTGAATCCCGGGACACCCGCGAAATCAGCGTAGCTGTAAGTCGAGACCGTCGCCCACTGGGCGTTGGTGCCACCGGCTTTGATCAAATGCGTCCGCCCCGGAAAATCTTTCGGAATATCCGAGTCTTCGGGATTGACGGTTGATTGAGTGCCTGCTCCGAGATTTTCTTCAGGTGCAACCAGCGGGTGAGCCGTCGTGACGCCGTTGGACGTCGTATGAACCTGGACTTGATTTTTTGCCAGTTCATCGGCGTTCGCCGGAGCATTGGGATCCGTGGTCTTTTTACCCAACGCGATCAGGTCACGGGCGGCTGCCTGCTCCTTTTCGAGCTGCTGAAGATTTCTGAAGACGTCCGTCAGTTTTTGACCGCCGGGGACGACGTCCGTTTCCCCGAGCTGGACTTTACGCATCTCAGCCTCATATTCCTCGTTGGACATTTTCGTATACGACGGTTTTTCAACCGGGACTGAGAGCTTCGACACGTCGATCGCGGCGACTTCCTTGCCGCCGAGCGTCGTCACTGTCGTCGCTGCCTCTTTTTCTTTTGATTGTTCATTAGCCATTATCTTGCTCCTCCCTGAAAAATTAGATTAAAACTTTATCCGTCTGAATACGGCTCGTGTAATAACCCTTAGTAACCGCATCGCGCTCGGGCATAATTTCCAGGGAAATCGCGCCGTAGTCCTGGTCCGTGTCGCCGTCGACCAACGAGAAGCGAGCCTTCGGGGCTTTGACTTCATATTCGTAGTAGAGCGGCGTCGCGCCGATCTTCTCGAAGCCGACAAATTTAATTGTCGTATTCGTCAGGATTCTGCGCTGGACGAGCGATTTGAAATAGGGGAGTGAAGATTTGAGATCGACCTTGACACGGATCATCGCGTTCGCCTTACCCCAGACGCTGTTTCGGGCAAAGGCACCGGATTGGTTTGTCGTGGCATCTTTGAAAGCGTCTCCCGGTCTTTTTGTCGTCCGACCGTTGTTTCCCCCTTCGATACTCAGCGAGATCAACTCGCCGTCGTTGGTGAAATTATAGGTGATCGGTAGAGC
>JALHNX010000013.1 GCA_022843305.1 Pyrinomonadaceae bacterium
GTTGAATAATTCGTTAATTTCGGCTGTCCAATATTTTTTGGAAATTTCAGTATGGATTAACTCATCTTTGAAAAAGTAAAATTCTTTACCATTATCAAAAGTAACTGTTTGATTATCTAAGCTAATTAAATAGCTAAATGCAATTCCTGTAATCGGTTCGTAAAAAGGATAATGGTCAAACTTTTCGAGGGCAAAATCTGCCCCTAATTCACGGTTAATGCGGCGTAAAAGATTTAAGTTAAATTCTTTCGTTACGCCTTGTGAATCATTGTATGCCGCCAGAATTTTTTCGGGTTTTTTCGCAAATCAACACCTATCAATAAATAGTCTCCGACATTTAAGTTTTCCCAAATATGTTGAACAAAACTTATTGCTTCATCAAAACGCAAATTGCCAATATTACTGCCTAAGTATAAAACCAATTTTGGAGTCGGCTTTTTGCGAAATTCGGACAATGTTTGGAAATAATCGCCAAGCACACCTCGTGTTTTGAGGTTCGGCAATCTTTTTTTGACGACGGATTGATTGATGTTTAAGGCTTCTTGGGAAATATCAAATGGATAATAGGAAAATTCCGTTGTAGTCTTGCTGATAGCATCAAGAAATTCGACTGTTTTTGTGCCGTCGCCCGCACCTAATTCTAAAATTTCTACTGAAGGCTGATTGATGGTCTGAATGATATTTGCCGATTGATTTTTGATGATTTCCATCTCCAAACGCGGCAAATAATACTCTTCCAAGTGCATTATTTTTTGAAATAAGCGACTTCCTTCGTCATCGTAAAAATACTTTGACGGAAGATTTTTAAACTCTCTTGATAACCCTTCAATAACGTCTTTTTCAATAACCGATTGATATTCCATTTCTAAAGATCTTTTATGAACTGCACGAAAGCATTGAACAACCCACTTTATGTTTTGCCCAATCAGGGCGTTTGGCGAACCATTTTTCCATATTAGGCTGCTCATCATAGGGGTTCTGAAGAAGATGATACAGCTCATCAACAAGGTCGTAATTCTCTTTGTCGGCTTCGTCTATCGCCAGTTGAGCCATATAGTTTCGCAAAACATATTTGGGGTTGATTTTGTTGATGGATGCCGTTCTGGACGCGGAATCCAGTTTGTCGTTCAGAACAGCTTCGGCATACGAATTTAGCCAATTCTCCCAGTTCGGACGAAATTGTTCAAAGGTTTGCGAGTAACTCGACTCTTTGACCACTTCCCAAAAATCCATAGGTGCATCTGCTTGAAATTTATTGAGATTGCGAAAAAAAATGGTCATATCAATTTCGCCTTGATACATCAATTTTTGTAATTCGGCGACCATTTCCTGATTTGGTTCGCTTTCGTTTGAAAAACCGAGTTTTGCCCAAACCATTTTTAGATGTTTTTGCGGATAATCGGTTTGATAATCTCGTAGAATTTCTTCCAGAGCGGAAACATCTTCGATCAGCGGAAATAAGGCATTTCCGAGTTGCAACAAATTCCAGAGTCCGATTTGGGCTTGGTTCCCAAAACGATAACGTCGGTGTTGCGAATCGGTTGTGTTTGGAGTCCACGTCGGATCGTAATCTTCGAGCCAGCCGTAAGGACCATAGTCAATCGTCAAACTCAAAATTGACATATTGTCGGTATTCATCACACCGTGAACGAAGCCGACCCTTTCCCATTCAAGCATCAAATCCAGCGTTCCGTTAACTACCTCTCTGAAGAACTGCAAATAAACGTCTTTGTTCGGCGGACCAAGATGCGGAAAATAATGTTTGATGGTGAAATCGGTCAGAGTTTTCAGAACATTCAATTCACCTCGAGACGAAAAAATCTGAAAATTTCCAAAACGCAAAAAACTCGGGGAAACGCGGCAGACAATCGCACCTTTTTCAAACTGCGGATTACCGTTGTAAAGAATGTCGCGTTCAACCGAATCGCCTGTCAATACAAGTGACAACGCCCGCGTCGTCGGCACTCCCAGATAAAACATTGCTTCACTACAAAGATATTCGCGGATTGATGAACGAAGAACCGCCAACCCATCGGCGTGTCGTGAATAAGGAGTCATTCCCGAACCTTTTAACTGCAAGGTTTGAGTCCCGCTTTTTCCTTTTATCTCGGCAACATTGATGGCTCTGCCGTCGCCTAATTGTCCCGCCCAATTTCCGAATTGATGCCCGCCGTAACACATCGCATACGGCTTAGCCCCTTCAAAATCAGCGTTTCCACTCAAAAGCGGGAGTAATTGTCTGCGGTCAACTTCGGACAAGTTCAATTCTTCGGCAAGCGAAGAGTTAAAATGAACCCAGGCAGGTTGGCTTGTTGCTTTAGGATGAACTTCAGAATAACAAGCTTCATAAACCTGCCGGACAAAATTTCTTTGTTCAGCATCTCCCGGTAGGTCATCCGTGAAGATATTGCTGACTTCAATCTTTTTCATTATTATTTAATGCGAGATCCTCAGCGATTTCATACCGCCCAAATCCATCCAATAGCTGTTATTTACATTGGTAATTTTCATTAGAACAGCATCGCACTCCGGGCAACGCAAAACCGTTCCCATCTCCAAAACAAAAGCCGTTAGTTCGGCGACCGGCTTTTCGCTTTCACAGTTCCGGCAAATTGTCCTCGCCAAAGTCATCTCAAACGGAAAAATTTCGTTTAATAATCCGCCAACTGCGTTTCCATCTTTCTGTTGTGTAATTTCAGGCATTTCTATTCTCCATATTTTTTTCAACCGAATCTTTCCGTTTTGATGTTTTGAGGACTGACACCGAACTCTTGAAGCAAATCGGCGGCGGCTTCGACAAATGAAGTCGAACCGCAAATAAAAACGTTGTAATCGGTTGTCATTTTTCCCAAAACTTCCTCAAACATCTGTAAATCAATTCGTCTGGTGTAACCTTGCCAATTAACGGGTTGTTCGCGGGTGACGACAAAAACGGTTTTCAGCGTCCCGTCTTTTTTAGTCAATTCATTTAACTCATCGTAATAAATGATGTCGGCAGTCGCTTTAGCCGAATAAATCAGCACAGCACCAGAATTTATCGGGTTCAGATTTCGATGTCTGAGCATTGACATTAACGGCACGATTCCGCTTCCGCCCGCAATCAGCAGTAACGGTTTTGTCGGTGTTTGATTGGCTTTCCAAACAAAATAACCGCCAATCGGACCTCTTAACTCCAATTTGTAGCCTTTTTCAACAATGTCGGTCAAATAGGGTGAAACCTCGCCGTCTTCGACTCTTTCAACCGTGATGGCAACTTTTTGACCGTTCTCCGGCGGCGAAGAAATCGAATAACTGCGTTCGACCTGATAACCGTCTTCAGCCGTCAGACGAATATCAATATGCTGCCCCGCAAAATGTTCCTGCCATTCGGGAACGTCGAATATCAGAGATTTTGTTTGGGCAGTTTCCTGAATGGTCTCAGTAACTTCTGCGATTTGCCATTTTAGCTTCATCGGCTAATCTCCACGGTATCGTTGTTCTAAAAACGGATCGCCGTAATTGTGATAACCGACAGATTCCCAAAAACCGGGCTGGTCGTTTTCCGTTAAAATGATTTCGTTCAGCCATTTAACTGATTTCCAGAGATATAAATGCGGCACTAAAAGCCTTGCCGGACCGCCGTGATCGGCGGAAAGCGTCTTCCCGTCAAATTCGTGAACAATCCACGCCTTACCGTTGATTACATCTTTCAGCGGTAAATTAGCTGTGTAACCAGTAACATCTTTGGCAACAATATATTGCAGATTCGGGGCGGAAAGCAGATTGAGCTTTGAAAATACTGTATCCAGCGAAACGCCTTTCCAACCCGTGTCCAATTTTGTCCATTTCGTGACGCAATGAATGTCAACCGTGAAAGTTTCCTGCGGCAATGCCAAAAACTCCTTCCAATTCCACTCTAAAGTTTCGATTCCTTTTCCCGAAACCTTAAAAGTCCAGCGATCAAGCGAAACCCGTGGAGTCGGACCGGCAGATAAAACCGGAAATTGGTCTGTTTCGTATTGTCCGGGTGGAATTCGGTCTCTTTTGTCCAATCCCGAATTCCGCCGTCTGCCCGTAAAACCTTTAGAAATAATTCCGTCTGTCATTTGTCTCTCCAAATTTTTATTTTGCCAGCCTAATGCCCGAAAACATCCAACGCAAATGCGGGTGGAAAAAATTGCGGTAGGTTTTCCTTGAATGATCTCGCGGAGTGGCAACCGAAGCTCCACGCAAAACCATTTGATTTACCATAAATTTACCATTGTATTCGCCGATAGCTCCTTCGGCTTTGGCAAAGCCCGGATACGGCAAATAAGCACTGCCCGTCCATTCCCAAAGCTGTCCCCAATCGAATCTGTCGGCGGCAGTTTCCCATTCAGATTCGGTTGGCAGTCTCATTTTTTTCCACTCGGCAAACGCAAACGCTTCGTAAAAAGAAACATTCATTACAGGCAAATTCGGTTCAGCGGGACGGAATCCGTCCAAATCATATCGTTGCCATTCGCCATCAACATTGTGCCAGTAAAGCGGTGCGTTAATTTGATTATTGTTGACCCAATCCCAGCCGTCGGAATGCCAAAGCTCAAATCTTTGATAGCCTCTGTCTTCTATAAATTCAATAAATTCGGCGTTTGTAACCAACGTATCGGAAATCTGAAACTCGTTCAAATATACTTTATGACGTGCTTTTTCATTATCAAAACAAAAGCCGTGACCATCAAACCCAATTTCATAAACTCCTGCGGGATGAGTCAGAAATTCACCTTTTCCTGCTTGCTCTGTCAAAACGAATCGTTGCCCGTAACGCGGAAAATCCGGTTGATTTCCTAGAATATATTTGATGTCATACGCCAAAAGTTCCTGATGCTGTTCTTCGTGATTTATTCCCAACTCGACAATTTCAACAATCTCCGGCGAATCATTTTGAGCCAAAAAATCCACAACCTTTTCCGTTACAAAATGACGGTAATCAAGCACTTTTGAAACTGTCGGGCGAGTCATCAATCCGCGATTTGGTCTAATTACTCGCGTTCCAACGTGATTGTAGTAACTATTAAAATGGTAAGCGAAACTTGGGTCAAAAATCTGATAATTCTCTGCAAAAGGGTTTAAGAGAAAATGCTCCCAAAACCAAGTTGTATGCCCTAAGTGCCATTTTGGTGGCGAAACATCAACTATCGGCTGAACAGAATAGTCTTCAATTTCTAAAGGGCGGCAAATTTCTTCGGAAGTTTCTCTTAAAACTTTAAAGCGTTGCTGTAATTGATTCATTCTTCAAGCCTAATGTAAAAACTCTCGGTTAAGTAACTCTATTTTTCAAAAACTTCAGTTTTCAGTCTTTCGTCTTTAATAATACTGGTAACTAACCAAACATATTCTTTGTTTTCCGTATCAAAACCGAGCATTGAAAAAGATTGACCGAAAGGGCATTGGGGAAAATCGGGGAATTCTCTGCGTAAAACATAACGACTGGGATTATCATTAAAGTCGGCTTTGTGAATTTTCGGTAAGCCAAATTTAGTGTTCTGATCGGTTTCTTGGTGTTCAACCTCAGTCATTTTTTCCTTGATTGACTCGTTATCGGTTGAATGCAAATTCAAGGCATCAATAAAAAGTCCTTTGAATGAACGATCATTCGCGGAAACAGCATAGATAATTGAAGTATCTTCGCCTTTCTCACCGGATTCAAATTGATACGCGGAATCAATCATAAATTTTCCGACTTTGAGTTTAACTCCTCTTGAAAGATTGACAACCTCATCATTTTCAAACAACAGCTCATCCAAATAACCTTTTCTTTTTAAATCACTAACAGCATCTGTCAGACTATAAATTTTCTTTTCCATATTTGTTCACTTAATATAAAATTTGGTCAAAACGGAAATACGGAATTTCGTATTCCATAACTACGAGTTTTTGAATATTCTAACGGCTAAAACAACAAAAGTAAAAGGGAGCAGTAAAAATAACAGAGAATCATTTCAAAAACGGTTTCTCAACAAAATTAACCTGCAAACCTAGAGAACAAAGCCCAAATAATTGAGGGCGCGCGTAGTTTTCTTTGAGACTGAATTTTCTAAGTATTATAAATAAAGGGTTTCAATGCAACTGCCATTTGTGAATAGTTGAAAACCCGCCAATTTAGCCTTTTTCAATTTTTAAACTATTGAATTAAAAGATATAAAACTCCGTGATCCCCTCAAATAATTAAACAAAAATTTACAGCGTGTTAATTAAAATTATGTCAATTTGACGGAAAACAATTAGCCGGTTCATTCAAAATGAGCAAATAATTTGTATTTTTTTTTCAAAAAACTACTAACGCCTTTAATTACAACACAATACCAAATTAACATTTTGTCGGCACAATTATTGCCTTAGATCCTTAAGGAGAAAGAAATATGGGTTTCAATTCAAATTGTTGCCATTCGTATTATTGCCACTAAAATTGCCCTTTAATTATTTTAAAAATTTATTTAAAATTTCTAACCTCAAACTAACTCATAATATGAATAGTTGTGAAGTAAAAAGAATTGAATTATTAACAGTAGCGGAAAAACTGAAACTCTCTCTTTTCCCATATTTGGGATCATTGATTGTTTTTGTATTGATTCAATTTAATTCCTCAATGCTTGTTTGGGCACTTACTTTGGCTATTATCAGAGGTTTTGTTCAATTTATTTATGTTTGGGGGGAGAAATCTTTACAAGATATTCGGAATATCAATAAAGTAGAGCAAGTTTATAGAATAAGTTCGATTTTTATGGGTGGATGTTGGGCAATCTCACCTTTTTTATTTATAAATTCATATAAATTTGATAATCCTTTAATTATTATTGGAGTGTATGGCGGACTAATAACCATTATTTCGGCATATTGTATTATGTCATTGCCACGAATAGATTTTTTTATTTTATTTTTGACCCCACTACTTTTAAGGGCATATTATCAACTTTATGAATATCATTTGCAGGGTATAACTATTGTTGGACTCTTCTTAGGTTTAAATTTATTTGCGATAACACAAATAGTGTTTTCCTTTAAACTGAAGAAAATATATATAAATCAAATAGGATTAAAAATAGTTAATGAAGAACTTGTTTCATCTCTTTCCAAAAGCCAAGATGAGTTAGAAAAAATGGTTAGCCTTTATAAATCCCGTTCTTTACACGATGAATTAACCTCATTGCCGAATCGCAGATATTTAATGGATACATTTTATGAATTCAAATTGTCATCAGAACCGACTTCGAAATATGCCTTGATGGTCATTGATTTGGATTATTTTAAGCGGGTTAATGATCAATATGGGCATCAAGCCGGCGATTTGGTATTGAGAGAAATCGGGAATTTGCTAAGAAATAATGTCAGGAAAGATGATGTTGTTTCAAGAGTCGGAGGCGAAGAATTTGTTATTATGCTTCCGAGTATAGAAGAAAACGAACTTTTACTGTTAGCCGAAAGAATTCGTAAACTAGTTGAAAAATATCAATTTTATCTTAAGGAGAATACAAAATTTTCAGTTACAATTTCAATCGGACTTTCATTAAATACGCTTGATTTAGGAATAGAGGAATCTTTTAACTTAGCAGATCAAGCGGTTTATGAGGCAAAAAGAAGCGGCAGAAATCAAGTTAGTTATTATAACAACATAAACCGCAGGCTCAATTTCAATCAAATCTCATTAATGGAGAGTGAACTCCTGCCAAATTGATTGCTTAGCCAAATCAGAAATAGGATTAGGCAATCTAAAAGCCGCACAACAAGCAATTAATCTTGCTTCACCACTAATTGATACAAAAAGGTTGACAAAAATTAAAAGGGCGTTGGTTGTCAAATAAGATTGCCGGAAATCCATTCGATTTTCAAAACTCAGACATATTTTACAATAATTATGTCGGACTACATAGAAGACATTATCTCACCTGATAAATCAAGAAAAAAAGTTCTGTGCGTATTCCGTTGAAAATGAACAGCGTTTGCGGGTTTCCCGCGTAATTGGTGTTCAAGTTGGTGCGTAATACGCAAAAGTTTTTGAAAGCGTAAAAAAACTTGCTCCATAAATCTGCTACAATCATTTTTTAGCAGATAAGACTGGTCTTAACATTCGCCCAAACAGCCGGATTTTGACGATTAGCCGATCCTTAACCCTAAATGGTCGCAGGGAGCGTCAGTCAAATCTTGTTCAACACCGAGATATTTTTCTGTCGTGTTGATTGAATCGTGTCCGAGTGAAAGTTGAATCTGGTCAATCGGCGAACCGCCTTTGTGCGCGAGTTTGGCAAATGTCCGGCGAAGATCGTGCGGTGCGATGCCTTGTTTTTCTAATTTCTCAGCATAGCTGACAATAATGTTATAAATTGCTTGATCGGTGAAGCACTCGCCCATTAAGTTGCCGCCTTTATTCACGCGGCGAAAAATAAAACCTTCGTCAATTTGTGCGGAGTATGTCCAAGAATCAATCGCCTGTTTCGCCCACGACGGCATCGGCACGGTTCGCATCTTGTCGCGTTTGCCGACAATATCTACAATCGCCCAACGTCCTTCGCGTTGCTCGATGTGCGAAACGGAAAGAATCGCCGCCTCCGCTCGTCGCAAACCGCAGCCGATCAGCACCGCTAGAACAGCACGGTCGCGCAGACCTTTCAAAGTTTTCACATCAGGCGCATTAAGCCACATTTGCGCTTCTTCTTTTGTCAACCAATTTCCGGTGCGTCGTCCGCGAAATGGAACGCCTTTGACGGCGCGAATACCGTTGGCAATTTTTGAATCAATTAAATTGTTATCTTCGGCTTCACTTGCCAATTTTCTAATGGCGGAAAGTTTTTGATTGATGGTAGCTGACGAGAGTTTTTGCCTGCGCAATGACTTTACATATTTATTGATGAGAGCCTTATTCAATTCCGGTCGGTCTTCCAATTTGTGCCAGACAAAAAACTCTACCAAGTGCCGGCGATACGCGCGGCGGGAATTTTCGGACGGCAATGCATCAATGACCATCTCGATAATTTTCTTTTCAGCAGAACTTAATTTCGGTTTAGCGACTGCAACGGAGCTTTCCATAAATTGACAAAAATTTGAAATCAAAATCTAAAAATCAAAAATCAATCAAAATTTACCACGCCTCGCTTCCCTTTGTAAATAGCTTTCGAGAATCGCTGTTATCATAAGCTATTATTTGAATGATTTATTTACTTTTCAGAACGGTAAATTATATTGTAAAGTCAAAAAACAGGAAATTTCAGTTAAACTAACTTCGTTACAGATTTGCAAGAATTTCAAAGGCAAATGCTGTCGCGTGTTTTGAAGCAATCTCTTGTCTTGTATCATCGTCACTATCGCTTTTATTATGAACAAGGTCTGAAATTCCTCGAATAACTAAAGATTCAACTTCTGGATTAGCGTGGGTTGCTACTAAGAATCCGCGACCTTCCATTTCAACTGCTAATGAATCACCGTAATTACTTCTTATAAATTTATAGGTTTCGGATTCAGTTGATGCTACCACCTGTTCGCCGGCGGCAATCGCTCCGGTAAATACTTTGGGTTTTCCAAATTGATCACTTGGTTCTTTTATGCGCGAGAGCCAAACGCTCTTACGCCCGACAGCACGAGCGCGTTGAACCATTGTATAAGAAGAATTACCCACATCGGGACGTGGTAAAAATTCCTTTTCTGATTTACCGGAAGCATATCCGTAAATTTTTGTTGCTGCCACAACATCACCGACTCTAGCGTCTTTAATTGCTCCGGCAACTCCGACAAACAAAGCTACTTCAGGTTGAAAGTATTCAATTGCTCTTTCCGCTTCAAAAGCCGCAGTATTGTTTCCAGCCCCTATTTCCACCAGCAAAATATCCCAAAACTTATCATTAGAAGTAAAATGTCCTTTTTCATATACAGTTCCTTTATTAGTTACTTCTTCAACAACTTCAAGATGTGCGCGAACAGCGAGGTATTCTACCCGCAAAGCTGTCAAAATTAAAGCTTTTCTATTTTTCATATTACAGTTTTTTAGTCCAAAAGATAGGAATGACTTAATTATATCTTCTTTGGATTACATATAAAATCTATATGAAGATTCTTCCTCTCCCTCCTCAACTTCAGCCATAATTCCGCCGACTTGTCGGGCAAAGCGAATCGTAACAGGTTGACTATTTGTATTTTGGGCAGTATTCCAATTCATTCTCGTTAAAGCGAGAATGTCAGACGCGGCTTTTTCAATATCAATATCTTCCGAATTTATTAAGCGAATAGGCGCAGGTATATGCGGTCCGGGATAAGTTCCCCATTCCGGCATAAAGCCGGAAGTGAATAAATAAACGCTGTCATTATTCACCCGACAAATCGTTCCGCGTCGCGGCGGATATTGACCAAATTGAACCAGTCGAAACATTGACGGAGTTAAATTTATTAGTTCGACAATTGGGATATTTCTGAGAGCGGATTTAAATCCGGCTTTTTCCGCTTCGTTAAATTTTGATGTTTTGTGAAAAACCACCCGTGCCGGTTCGCCGCCGCTTAGTTCCCGATATTGAACCAAGACTTTTCCGGCTAGATGCGCCGCTTGTTCTTCGGTTAAATGAACTTCATAACCTTGTTTTGGATCAAACGGAACTTCGTCTCCTCGAAGAGCGAAACCATCACCTTCGGTTGAAAAAGCCTGAGCGATACTTGATTTTACCAAATGTCTTTTATTTGTTCTTAAATGATGAAAGCTAATCCCGACAAAACAAGTTTCAGGTCCCTTGTTGTTTATTCGCCAGGGAATACCGCCTGATTTATAGTATAGTGCGACGCTCATATTCCAAGCCCGCGTCGCCGGGTCTTGATTTTTTTCACTATCAACTAATAAGGCTTCTCTAGCAATTTGAATCGGCATTTTGACTTTCATTGCCCGTGCTTTCAAAGCCCTACGGAAGTCACGATATAATAAGTCTTCCGTCGTTTCTTCAAAATCTGTTACTTCAGCAATAACTTTCTCAGTGTTTTTTTGTTCTTTTTTTCTTTTCTGGATGGTTTTCCATTCGGCGTTACTCAAATCTCTGGTGATGCTCCAGCAAAGCCGAACAACAGTTTCGGGAATACAACAAAAAACAATATCAGGCTTAACTTCCTGTTTGGCTATTCGGGCAACAGCTTCTGCATATAAATTTAATGTCTCTTCAAAGCGTTCTTTGGGTTTAAGCTGAAGTATCTTTTCAAGTTCTTCATTTTCTTGGTCAAACTCAATTACCCATTTTTCAGACCAGTCAAGTTTTGCCTTGAAAGTTTCAAAAAACCCCAGAAACATTGGATACTGAGATTGATTTTCCATTTTTGAAACAATAGAATTTTGACATCTTTTTATCCAGTCTATTGCTTGTTTGACCATTTCAGGCGGACCGACAATACCGACTCTGACCTGTTTGCGATGCGCCCCGCCGAAACGCAAATCAAAAGGTCCGGCTTGTGCTAAACCTTCCTTCTGATCAATAAACAATCCCGGTCCGCCAAATTCCAAAAGCGGTTGCTGTAACTCTTTTACTTCGATATTAATCGGCATATTTTTATTGAAAAATTTATAATCGTCCTTCGACTCGATCTTCAATATCATCAAGAATCGCCGAAAGTTCTTCTTCTAATTCCGCAATCTCGGCGTTGTCATCTTCAAGTTGATAGTCAAATGCCTGTTCCAAATTATAAACCGTGAAAGTAGGCAAAATTGAATTTAAGATAATTTGCGGTTGATTTTCGACTGCGGTGTATTTTCTCAAATTATTTAACAGGCGAATATCTTCGGTTTTTCTTTTTTTTGGAAGTAACTCGACTTGTTTATTTAGTTCATATTCCGTTGGTCCCATTAAAAGTCGAAAATCGCCTTGCCTTCCGTTTGAGAGAACCCAAGTCCAAAATATAAGGTCGGTATGAACTTTGCTGTTGTAATCACGCGAAGCTCTTTTTGTTGAAAGACTGTTGACTCTTTCACCCGACAGAAAATCACGCACACCATCTAACGTAAAAACATACCCCGGCAAGATGTGCATCGCCCAAGTTCCGGCAAATTGTTCCAATTCAAACGTAAAAGATTGATGTTCCCAATAACGAATTTTTTCCGAATAAGTCGAAAAAACAGGTTTAGTAACCGTTCGCGTGGATTTTTTTAACCGTGCTTTATAGGTGATAAGCCGCTTGTCTTCCATTTCTCTAAGTTTTGGAAAATAAGCTCTTCGATTTCGGGCATCAACTATTAAGTTGCAATGTTTGAGATGTTTATTGATACACTCATTTAATAACCACACGAGTTTGTTTTTTCCGCCCCTATCTTGGGAAATTTCATTTGTATTTACATAACTAATTTCTTCAACATCAATTAATTGACGCAAAGGGTTCGAGGGATCTTCAAGGTCAAAAAAGGTGTGAATTTTTTTGCCGTTCAGGATGAAAGGCGGCAGCCACATTGAATTAGTATTAGCCCATATATCCCTAATTCTGGTAAATGGCGTTGAGCCTTGCCAGATTCGCTCCGGTAGAGCAGATACTTCCAAAAGATTTGCGGCATATCTTGTGGAAACTACAACCGGAGATGTGCCGGTTTCCTTATCCACGGCTTCCGGTCGAGAATAAATAACAACCTCGAATTTTGTATTATCTTTTATCGGTCCGAAGGTTACGCGACCACCGTTGTCTTTGACGAGCCGATACACATCAGCCAAACCGGAGCCTTTCTTTTCCATATCGTGACTGCTGTAAAAGAGGTCGGCAATCACCGGATTTCTGTAACCTTTTATTCCTCTCCTGCCTTGTTCAATTTGTTCGAGAATCGCGCCTTCGTCCGTTAATCGAAATACATCGTCTACCAATCCGCCGGGGTTGGTGATTTTTATTTGGTCGGGCTTTATTTGAATAACGATGTTGCCCGTTTTGCTGTAATCGCGGTGAACTAAAGCGTTTACCGTTACCTCCCGCAAAGCTGTCGGTGGATATGGATAAACCGTTTCGGATTTTTCACCCTTTAATAGAAAAGAATTATTTGCTTCTGCCAAGGCATCGCTGACAATTTTCAGTTGATTCCATAAATTGCCTTCTATTAGCTGGTCTTCCTCTCCTTCAACCCGCAAAATTATAGTTGAACCCGGTATTCGCTCGTGAGGTTCACGACCGAATAACAGATAGCCTGCTTTAGTCGGAAGAAGTTTACCGTCAGCGGTATATTCCGCGAGGTGTTGGCGGCATAATTCTTCCTTCAACCATTCTTGAGTCACGTCTTGCGGGCGCGGCATCTCCCAAACGTCATAATAAGCTGTAAGGCGGGCTTTGATGTTTGTCCAATCAAGCTCGCTGTTGGAATCGGCTTCGATAGTTTGCAAATCAAATTTCGGTGCGGGTGTATCGTCATTTGCAATGGCTGTTGTATTTATCGGAATCGGGCTGGTTTTACGGCTTTGATGGATATTCCAAAGTTCCTGCATCATATCGTCAAAACCGGAAATAGTAACCATTTGAAAGTTCCCTTGCGCTGCTCCCGCTAATTCTTGAACAAATGGGTGAATATCGGCTGAATTTGTCTGAACACACCAGTAAATTCCTTGCTCAAAGTTGTCGAGTTCATCGGCGTAGTGCAGAAGTAAATCTTTCATAATTACTTCTTCTGCTCCGCGATAACCGATAAAGATTATCGGATGATCCCGCAAAATAGGAAGAACTCTGTTGACGAATCTATCGTCAAGCGGAATTTTTTCGTTCTTGTTGAAACGATCTACATAGTCTTCAATAGATCCGTAAAGGTAGGCAATTATCGGATATTTTGGGCTTGTTTTAAGATAACGGTATGTCGAAGCATTTTCGATTATATCAACTTGGTGCAATCGGCGATGTATGCGGCATAAGTCATGTAAAACGCGGTCAAAGTTTGTCGTTAGAATAGTAGTCACAAATCCTTGTGCCATAAATTCCACCAATTTTTCGCAGCCGACACTGGCAGAAACTTGTGGATTTGTGATTTTTCTAAAGAATTCCCGGCGATTTTCACGAGGACGAATTAAGTGATGAATTATATCAAAGAAAACGTCCGCAAGTTGCTTGTTCCCAAACCAAGATTCCTTACGCATTTCGGGTAGCCAGTCGCTAAGACCTAAATGAATTCGCGGGTCGTCAAAGGAATAACCGTTTTCAAGACAATAATGCCACCGTGCGGCTCTTTCAACCAAACCTTCACTCAAGGGAATGCCAGATTTGACCGATGTTCCGCCGCCAAGCCAAATAATCGGAGTCGGATTGCCGGTTAAAACCGAATATAAGTTTTCCAGAGAAATGAGTTTTACGTTATGAACTCTTTTGACAGCAGGACTCGAAGTTAATACTTGTGAATCAAGCGAAGTAGTTGAATGCTCAGTTTTTGGCAAAACCGGAGTTTTAGATTCTGGCTTTAAGTTCGACAACATCTCGAAAAGAAAAGCTGCCGCATTTGTCGCCGCCTGATTTTGCGATTCTTTCGTATCATTTTTATCATTTAGGAGATTGGAAATGCCACGAATTACTATGGCATTTGTGTTGCTGTTGGCTCTGGCTGCTTCCAAAAAACCGCGCCCTTCCATTTCGACAGCGAGCGCATCTCCGTAATTCGTTTTGAGGAATTGAACGATTTCCGTTTCTTTTCCGGCAACATTTTTTTCGCCTGCGGCTATCGGACCGATATGAACTTTTGGGATAGAAAATTCAACAAGTTGCTTAAGGCGATTAACCCAGTTTCCGTTTCTTGCATCTGCTCTGGCACGTTGCTCAAGACTGTAACTTGAATTAGCTACCTCCGGTCGCAGTTCAAATTCTTCCGGCGTGGATTTTCCAGATTCATACCCGTAAATCTTCGTTGAAACAACAACATCGCCAAGCCGCACATCTCTAATCCCACCTGCCAGACCAACGAAAAAAACTGCTTCCGGGTTAAATTCTCTGATTGCTCTTTCCGTTTCGATAGCCGAATTGCTGTTGCCGATTCCGGTATGGACTAGAACAATCTCCCAATTACTTTCCTTATCCGAAAAATTACCGATTTGGTAAACAGTTCCTTGACTATGATTTTGTTCTCTTGAGTTAGCAAGATATTCATTAATTTCTGTCCAAACCTCTTCCTGAGAGGTCAAAACAACTGCTTTAGAATATAGTTCTACGGATTTGAGCATTGTTAATGGGTGCTGTTATTTATAATAATCGAGCGCAAATAATTTTATAATCAATTTTTGATTAAATCTACTCCTTAATATATCTATTATAAACTGTTGCTAAAAGAGAAATTAAATCAACAATTTTACGGTCGGTTACTTCTCGGAAATCTTTTTGTTTGAGTCTGATTCGAGAAGTGGTTTTATTGTTTCGTCAAATTCTTCGGTATAGATGATGCCCTCGATAAGTTCCTTTATATGTCCGTTGCGGTCAATGATTACTGAAAAAGGCATTGTATCGGTGGAGGTAAATAACTCTTTCGTTTTTTTTGTGCCAAATAAAATTGGGTAGTTTATTTCGTTTTGGCTGACGAAGCGGCGGACTTTGGTGCGGTTTGTTGGCGGGTAGGTGATGCCGATGATTTGCAGTCCTTTCTTTTCATATTCTTTTTGCCATTTGATGAGTTCGGGAATTTCCGCACGGCACGGCGGACACCAAGTTGCCCAAAAATTCAGCAAAATTACTTTACCTTTAAAATCTGAAAGTTGAATGGTTTTGCCGTTTAGGTCTTTGAGTGTAATTGTCGGAGCTTTATCTTTTTGATTGCTCTGGGAAAAAGCCTTTGCCGACATAATCAGGCAAACGAGCAGAATTATTAATATTTTCGGCAATTGTTTCAAAACAAATATTTTACTCCCAGAAGCAAATTATAATCGGTTCGTAAAGCCAGCGCACCGGAATTGCGAAAGACGGGGATTTGTATGCTGCCTTCAATGACGAAGCGCGGATCGGCGGCGTATTGCAGTCCCGGAGGTAGAAAAAATTCGGTTGAACTGCTTCCCGACACTTTGATTCCACCAAGCCGACCTTTGCTGCGCGTCAATAATTGTCAAGCCTTAATCAAATTAAAAATATATAGATGTCTTTTTAATTTCCCAACTAAATACAACTTCAATGCTGATGAGTCGGATTCTGTCTGAGCATCTCCGCGCGAAGGAGAAAACTTCCGTCGGTGACGATTTTATCTCCGATGTTTAACCCTTCCAACATAATATTTCCCCTGTTTTTTTCTCCTGGCAAGCGATGCTGAATGGAGGCAGATTGTTTTTCAGCACTTTTGCCGAAGAAGGATTTTCAGTTGTTACAGTTGAAGATAATGGTGTTGGGATTGATGAAAAGATTTTGGGTAAGATTTTTGATCCGTTTTTTACTACAAAAAAGAAAGGTGTCGGGTTGGAACTTGATTGCTCATAAAATTGTCAATCAGCACAACGGGAATCTTTCGGTAGAAAATCAAGATGGTAATAGGTTTTTTTCATTATATCTGCCAAGAGATTTTTGAGAAAATGACGAAAAATTGCTAACTCTAACAGATTTGAAAGCAAGGTTGGCTTCTTTAAAGTATTAGGTTAAATAAATGGTTAAAAGGGTTAAGCGCGAAATTTTCTTTTAAGTCGTTTGTTGACAACAGTTTAAAATGCAAAAGCGTAAGTCAAAACTACCATTATTGAAGAATTTTTAGTTTAGCGGGAGTCAGAACTACCTTTTTTTTGCTTTCCGGGAGTCAAAACTACCATTTAAAAGCCCAAATGTAAGTCAAAACTACCTATGGTGTGAGTCAAAACTACCATTTTGCCTGTGGAAAACTCCGTTTGCGGGAGTCAGAACTACCTTTTTTTGCCCTTGCGGGAGTCAGAACTACCTTTTTGCGTAAGTCAAAACTACCTTTTCGCTGATTTTGACTACAAAAAACAGATGAGCCGTCTAAAAAGTGATTTTGGTGTAAAAGTGGTAGTTCTGACTTACACTTCGTTATTTTAGGAGAGATTCTCCGTTCATCGGAAATTCGTTAATATTTGATTCTTTTCTGTTGCCTTGCATAATTTCCGCGACAAATTTGGGATGGGGTGTGATGGTGATTTTTGCTTCGATCATCTTGTTTCTTTGTTCGGCATCGAGAGTTTTGTCAACTTTGTAATTTAAGATAACGTGCTTGTCGCGCATTTCTTCCAAAGCTACTTCGATGTCCCGCAGATTGTGTGAAAGCCGTTCGTAGGCAGTTAGACCGAAATCTCGAATAATAGTCGTTAATTTGATGCTGTATGGTGTGGTGATGCTGGCTTGAATATAGTTATGGCACATCCGCTTGTGCAGTTGGCGGGCAACGACGTTTTTGTAGCCCATACTCGTTTCATAATTGAACATTCGGAACTTTCTTGCCTTGATGCTTTGCGTTACGAGCGGATTAAATCTGACGAAGGCTTTCGATTTTTGTCCTTTGCTTTCCCAGTCTTCGCGGGTTTGTAAGCCTAAAGTTTCAAACAGCCCTGAAACCAAAACGGTGTTGCCGTCGTCGCTTGTAACCGTGATGTTGGTTTTGGCGCAGACAAGTAGCGCATCTTTGATTTGGTCTTTGCTGTATGAATGACCGTTGTTCATTAATTCTTGCTGTAATTGGTGAAGGGTGAAAGTCACGCCGGCGGCATCATCGAGAAACAAACCTTGACCTTCGACGGCAAACTTTCTGAGAGCGTCTTCGACCAGTTCTTCTCTTTTTGACGGATAATAGTATTTTTCCTCTCCGTTTTTGTCTTTGAGGCTGGCGGGTTGGACGGTAACATTATATTTTTTGCCGCGACACTCAAATTCTCGGTCAAGGGATTTTAGGAATGTTCCGTTGACGCGTTCGACTTTTCCCCAGTGATATTTGGGAATGAAATCGTATAGTTCGATGGTGTTTGAATAAGGTTTTTCGCTTGGAAGAAGTAATTCAAATAGTTCTAATTGGATAGGCTTGTCCTGTTTATACTGGGATAGTTTTTTGGTTTTTGCCAAGTCGTTCTTTCCTTTTATTGCTGGTTTTTTAATTGGTTCGTCAGTTTCTACCAATTCAAATTTGATGTTTCTGTTTTCCTTACGCCGTGCCATACCACACGATTATAGTTTGGTTTGCTCATTATCCAAAGTCAATTTGATTGAATGGGTGTTTTCTGGTTTAGTGAGGTTCTGGGATTTGATGGCTAGTGTATTCTTTTTTAATAAAGGTAAGAAATTTAGTAGCGCGTCCGATAATGCAAAAAGTAAAATGTTAGTTAGTTGGTTTGCTTCTTTTTGGGATTGAGGTTTCGTTTTTTTGGTTGTGTAGTTCGGTTCTGGTGTGAGTTTTTTAGTGATGATAGTTACTGGAATTTTTGAGATTTGATTATCGGACGCATCTAAGTTTGTGGGTTATTTTAGATTAAATCTGCCACGTCTTAATAAGACTTTCGCCTTCTTTCTCCTTATTGAATAGCCATTGTTTTAGGTATGTTCGGGCAGCAAATTTTTCTCTAACAGGAACGTCTTTGTTTTTTTCGTCAAGATTCAAATATATTCGGTGTTTATTTCTGCGCTCCCAATCGAAAAACTCATGTCGGTCGCGTCGTCCGAAACCTTCGCGTAGAACTGTATATGGCGCATTTTCCTTGACGGCTAAAGAACCGACGGCATTCATAAAAATTTCCGTTAAATGCTCAAAAGCAGGATCGTCCTTAACAGTGCCACAATGTATCGTCATATAGGGACTGACGTAAGTTTTCCCTTCCGGTTCACGCTCGCGTTTTAAGCCTTCGCAGACAAACCGCGCCCAGGTCAAAATCTCTTCAATTCGCTCAAGACTCCCTGTAATGAATTTATATGGTTCTCTGATCTGTTCTTTTTCAAAATATATCGAATACGGGCTGATCAACTTCGGATTAACGCTTTCAATAAAATACTCTCCCAAATCTAAAACTTTTGATTCGGAAAGTGAGCCATCAAAAAAGACTTTTACTAAATCGTGCGTGAACCATTGATATTCGTGCGAAGCCGTGATATTTCGCGTATGATTGTGCAGAGAACCTTCGGCTGAAGCAAGTTGGCTAAAAAATGACAAATTGACCAAACCAATACCGCAACGAAAATAATGAATCCAAAACTGCGCTCCGTTATTATGCAGTAAAATAGGGACTTGCTGATTACTTTCCCGACAATCAAAATACAATTTGCCGTTTTTATCGAGCCGCGAGCCGCTCCGAATAATATCCGCTTTCGCTGATGCCTGCCGCATCGCAATCGGTTTCCGTATAAATAATCAGGTAATCGTCGGAATTGGAAATGTGTTTTTCCGTCAAAACGCATAATTCCAAAAATTCCTCAAACTCGCCTTCCTCGCCGAATTCACAGTGAACTGCTTCGCCCCACTCGCTTTCATCATCCAACGAACGAAAGAAAGGATCTTCCAAAGTCTGGTTAATTTCTTCCCAAAAAATTTCTTCAAGTTTTTCGGCGGCGATTTCTTCAGCGATATTGTTAAATTCCGACGACTCGGTGACCATCGTTTCCGCTTGGTTTTTCAGTTCGGAATTAACTGTTTCCTTTATTTCATCGGCAAGTTTTTCGACTTCGATTTCGTGTGAAAATTCTTCATCGGAAAACGATTCGGGACAAAATATTATCCCCGATCCGTCGCTTTTTATCTCGAATTTATAGGTGTTATCGCAACTTGAAAAGCTCCCTTTGAGAGTGGTTACGTCAGATTTTTGTGGGATAGTTTCAGTTTCGATAAATTGATTTGTCCGTCCTTCTGTAATTACGTCTAAGTTAAACATTTAATTATAATTAAAGTTTTATACATTATCAGACTCAAGCGGCGGCTTTGCCGAATAAACCTTCAGATTTTTTCCAATTTTCAAACTCGTATTCCGACATCGCCCGTGTTCCGTCTTTTTCGTAAAGGTCATCTCTTTCGCTTAAATCCCTTTTGATAGTTTCGTCCTCATAACAATAATCAATTTCGGCATAACCTGATTTTTCCAACTCGCTGCTGATTTCCTTAACTTTATCGGATAAATAGCTCTCAAAATCTTCGCGCCAGACGGGGCGCGCTATTTTCAAACGTGCGGGCAAATCATCATCGTCCGCTTCGTTTTCAAAATCAACTTCAACCGTCATCGAATTGCGGTGATGATACCGGTTGTTCGCGCCCGTTATCTCGATGGAAATTTCATCGCCCGCCGCTTCTGATCTTTCAATAAGTTTTTTGGCGTTTATGTCTTTTGCTTTTAAATCATCGGCAAAAACGCGCCCGTAAAACGCCACGCCGTCGCCCTGACAATAGCCCAAACTCCAAAAGACTTTGACGGATTCAAACCCTTTTTCCGCTAATTGATTCTGAAAATCTTCGGTTAAAAATGATGCCTCATCGTCATCGAAACGTCTGCCGCTGTTTCTCTCGTTTTCAATGGCAAATTCTTTCGCTTCATCGCTTAACTCATCAAAAAAACGCAAACCTTTCGGACGTTTCGGTGCAAGTTTATATTTTTGGCGGAGTTCGGAAAGTTTCATCTTGAAAAAAAACTATTTGAGCTTAATTTGCTCACCCCACGGTGCATTTCCCGAAACGCCGTGAGTTGCCCAAATCACCGAAAAATCCGGCTCATCGCCCGTTTCTCCGAACAAATCGGTCAGATAAATCAGCACGTCGGGAGAAAAATCAGTCGCCGCTTTTATCAACGGGCGAAAATCCGTGCCGCCGCCGCCCGTATATGTTTGCTGTTTAAGTTCGTTTCCCGCTTCGCGCCACTCAATTTCAGTAATTTGATGAACTTCCGCATCGCCGATTATTAAAACCAAGTTCCGTTGATTTAACTCGCAAAGCGCGGCGATTTCCGCCAAAAATCTTCCCAAAAGCCCGCCGTCAATCGAACCGCTTGTGTCGAGCGCAACCGCCAGACGGCTTCCGCGCTTTTTCAATTCATCGGGCGAAAACGGCAAGATTACTCCGGCATACTTTTGGTAATCTCTTTCGAGCGAGAGCCAACGCCGCGAAGGACGCGAATAATTTTTGATGGTTTGTTCCTGAAACGCCGTTTGCACCAATGAGCGAAGAATTTGCTCCCAAGGCGTTTCCGTCTGCGGAATTTCTCCGGCGAGCCTTTGGTAAAGTTCCGGCATCGTGCCGCGAAGCATCGAAAAACGCTGCTGCCAATCCCGATTATTTTCCGGTTGGTTTGATGAATCCGCTGCAATTAAAGTGATTTTCTTATCTGCTTGCGCCGCATTCTTATTCCGAATTTCACCAACTCGTTTTATGCGGCATAAATCGCCACCAAGCAAATCTTTTTCATATTCGGCAGCCAAGATTTTTAAAAAACAAGTGAATTTCTGAACTTGTCCTTTGAGGAAATAATAAAGTTCTTCGCACGACCAACGATTTGCCTGCGTAAATTCAGCTCTCGTCAGATTACCGATTTTCCGTGCTTGGGATGAAATACTGTAAGAATAATGTGAGGAAGTATTTGTGTCAGTTTTGGTCGGCGAATTTGACTCGGTTTCGCTTTTTTCGAGTGCCTGCCAAATTCTTTCCAAAGTCCATGCTCCCGAAGGCGTTTTTAGTCCGGTCAGGTTCTCCAGAGCCTTGTTAATAATTGCATCGGCGGCAATATTCAAAAGCTGCGGGTTAAATTCGGCATCCTGCTTTTCCAAAACTAAAAACCTGCTCGTATGACACAGCGCGATATGCAAAATCTCGTGCAAACAGATAAACCGGCGTTCTTTGTCCGAAAAATTTTCGTAACCTGCGCCAGCGTAAATCGTGTTTCCATCGGTAAAAGCGATTGTATCTTCGTCGGTGTCATCAAAATTGCACCACAACGCGAGGCTGGCGAGTCCCGGCAAATATTCAATCGCCGATTCCAGATCGGAACGCATCCGTCTTGAATCCGAACGGCTTAATCGTGTCTGCATTTTTTATTTGGTTTTTGAAAAGATGATTGACGCAAAAGATAGAATCTAGGCGACCTGTGCGATTTGCTTTTCCGGTTCTTCAGTATTTTTTGTCGTCGCTTCGCGCTTTTCGTTGTATTTCCAAAAGGCTTTGGAATTTTCGATTTTCCAGCCTTCTTTCCAGATTTTATTGAGCAGCAGACTTCCCGCCATGGTTTGCAAATCGCGCATTGGCAAAAGATTAAATTGTTCGCCAGTCTGCTCATCAAAACGGTTGACAAGTTCTAGTAATTCTTCGGCAATTTCTTCCGTCGCTCTGGTTACAATCGCAAATGAAAGCGCGTAAATTCCGTTAAGTGTTGCAGGCAAATGCTGACCGATTTTGTCAGGCGATTTACGCTGAATTTCGAGCAGTTCCTCAACGGATTTCATATTTTTAATTTCTTCAGCCAGCATCATAAATTCTGCCGCAACTGCGTCGCCGATTATTCCGGCAACAGCAATCTGACGCAAATTTTTATCGGCTTTTCGCAGAACTTCATAAACGTCCGAAACCTTTTTCCACGAGGCTGGGCGCGGGTAAAGCTCGTGTTTCTGCGTCCGCGCTGATTCTTCGCCGGACAGATGCTGCGGAAAAACTTTCAGAAACGCCAGAACTTCAGGAATAACGCCGATTTTGACGAAATGATTGATTGTCGCTTCAAGCTGCGGTTCGATGACAATATGAAGCAATCGCCGATTCGCTGCCGCGCCAAGTCCGCGAGCGTTTGCCATATCTTCGGGGCGATTACCCGCCGCGACGATAATCCAATCGTCGGGAATCTGAATTTCACCTTGGCGGCGTTCTTCCAAAATGCCCAAAACTGCGCCTTTCGTGTCATCCGGCGCAAGCGAAATTTCATCAAAAAACAAAACTACGGGCTTTTTATCAAGAGATGGCGAAAGAAAGGCGGGCGGATAAAAAACTGTCTGCTTGGTTTCGTGGTCAAGTGCCGGAAGCCCGCCGATGTCGGTCGGCATTTTCTGGCAAAGCCTAATGTCTCGCAACTCGGCATTTAGATCATCGGCAAGCTGACGCACACATTCGGATTTACCGACACCGGTTGCGCCCCAGAGCATAAAACTGTTGTTTAGACTGCGAAGCTGTTTGATTAACTCTTTGGCTTCATCAGGGATAAAGCCGAGATACGTGTAAAAATAGGACATAGTGTTCATCAAATACGGTGTGAAGTTATTTTTTTCTTATTTCCGTAAAGATTTTGCTGTTTCCTTTGACTTTGTTTGCGGACAGTAACGATAAAGCGTCGATCTTGAGACCTGTAGGGTGCGACAAACTTCCGCCACGCTGACTTCAGGATCGTTCAACAGTCGTTGTCCCATTTCGATTTGCTTGGATGTTAATTTGGGTGGTCTTCCGCCGAGTCTGCCGCGCACACGAGCGGCTTTTAATCCGGCATTCGTGCGTTCCCGAATCAATTCCCGCTCAAATTCAGCTAAAGCCCCAAAGACGTGGAAGATTAATTTTCCACCTGATGTAGTAGTGTCAATTTTTTCTTGCAAACTCATCAATCCGACGCCTCGCTCTTTCAGAAGATTGACCGTTTCAATCAAATGTTTAAGCGAGCGTCCAAGACGATCAAGTTTCCAAACCACCAACGTATCACCACGACGGGCGAACTCAATTGCCTCGGATAGTCCTTTTCGGGAATCAACCGCGCCGCTTGCCACATCGCGGAAGATTTTTTCACACCCGGCTTTGGCAAGCGCATCCTCCTGCAATTCTAAATGCTGGTCGAGTGTTGAAACTCGCGCATAACCAAGATTCATAATCTAAATTTATTTTTTGTAATTTACAAAACAAATGTTGTTGGAGAATATCCTAAAAGTCAGTCGAAGGCAATAATTTTAGGACATAGATTTTGGGACGAGTTTTGATACAGGAAAACCATGCCTTAAAAGGTAGAATTGAAGATTTGTTAAAGCGTCCTAAAAACGGGCGTTTTTGAGACAAGTAATAAAATGGGTGCCAATCTGAAAACGTGGCGCTTTCAAGACGTTTAAGCTTCAGAATTAACTCCGAGTCTTTATATTCCAAAAGCAGGAAGTTAGGTATCTCGCGCCGAGACACCACGTAAATACGGCTGTTTTCAGGCATGTTAAATATACGTCATTTTAATGGTAAGTGTATAAATAGCGCTTGTAGTGAACCGCTGAACCATTAAGTTGCTCAATCGAATAATAGATTCCTTCCCATCCTACATCTACCAGAATAACATCCCAATCCTTTCCTTCATTCAAGCTGATAAAACCAACGGCGCTATCGGTGGTGTCCGCCCAATTGTCAGTGTTAAGATCCGGCGCAGTTTCGACCCGCTCTTCGACACCCGTACTACGTGAAATTTTCATTTCTTTAAGCACCCGCTTTCCATCGAGGAAAAACCGGCAAATCTCAACGGACTCAACAAAATTCTTTTTCTCTAACTCTTTCAGTATTTCCTTCTTGTATTTCGGCCATGCCCACTTCTGGTATATTCTTTCCTTCTGCTGCATTTCTTCTTCAATCTTCTGCTTTCTCTTTTCAGGCGATAATTTTTTTACCTTCCCAATGTCCAACTGGATGATTGCGCGCCCTTTCCGTATCGGAAACTTCTTCACGCGAATCAGCGAATCAGGAGCATAACAAGCATCTGTAACAAGGGGTCGTACCGTTCGCAGATAGGGATTGTTTTTTATATTCATTGAAACAGAAACACCCTTTCCTGTTGAAATCCATGCACTTGCCGGAAGTCCGCGTATGGCAAGCCCCAGGGAATCAGAATTTTTGGGTTCGGGTGACATTCGAGCCAGCGATCCAGGCATGTCACCCCTAAACGAATGGACACATCCAAACTCCGCCCATAGAAGCTTGTCGCTGAAGACCCTGTCGAAACCGAGAACATCGAATCTCTTCTCTGCCTCCTTTGCTCCGATGACATGGACGATTTTGACGACCGTAGGGGCTTGACCACTCGAAAAAAGCCAAACTTTCTCACCACGGTCCAATGATGTTCCGGAGTATATGCCAAGACAGTTGAAGAAGTTAATGAATGTGTTCTTTTCGTAAGAGAACTCAAACTGGGCGAGTGCCGGCATGGAAGCAATGAAAACAACGCTTAAACAAAATATAAAATATCGAAACTTCAGCATGGCTTGTTTCCTTTTGTACTAGCTAACTTTAAGTTATACGGAATTTAATTCGGTATAAAAATTTTGCGAAAAACTGTTTTACAGAAATTGCGCTGGAAAAGTGCCGATTTTTGTAAAACCAAAACCTTTTGAATTGGTCCCCCAAAGGGTCGTTTTTTAGGACTCACGAAAAGAGCGTAAGCGTGTCCTATAATATATTATGGCATCCATTGAGCGCACCGCATACCCGCGTCTGAAACAAAATTTAACGAAAACCGAACTAAGAGATTTTTATACGCCGACTTCCGAAGAAATCGAATTTGTTCGCCAAACCGCGCGCAAGGAAGACACTCAGCTTCACTTGCTCGTTCATCTGAAACTATTCGGGCAATTGGGATATTTCCTGAATATTGAAGATGTGCCGGAATTGCTGATCAGTCACTTACGGTCTGCTTTGCAACTTTCTCCCAAAATTATTCCGGTCGTCATCCAGCGCACCTTATACCGACACCATAACTTTGTGCGCGAATTTTTGAATGTCAAAAGATATGATAAAACCGCCCGCAAGCTCATTACCGGAACTGTTTTCGAGGCGGCGCAGGTCATGGATAATCCGGCTGACCTAATCAATGCGGCGATTGAATCGCTCATCAAGGAACGTTATGAACTGCCGGCATTCAGCACACTCGACCGGCTTGTGCGGCGCGTTCGGTTTTTGGTCAACAGCCGCATTTGGAATACTATCCATTCGCATCTGACCGACGCCGAGTTTTTGCGGCTTGACGAATTATTGATGCCTGACGCGAAGGCTTTCCGAACGCCTTACAATTCGCTCAAACAATTGCCGAAAAAGCCGACTCTTAAAAATTTGCAGGAGCTGCTCAACCATTTGGAATGGCTGCTCGATTTAGGCGACTTCGAGCCTCTGCTGAAAGATATTCCGCCGCTAAAGATCAAACATTTTGCCGCTGAAGCGAGAGCTCTCGACGCCGGCGAGCTCAAGGATTTTAACGAGCCGAAACGATATGCCTTACTGATCTGTTTGATTCGACGCGCCCATGTAAAAGTGCGCGACGCACTTGGGCAAATGTTCATCCGACGAATTGCCAAACTGCATCAAAAAGGAAAGGAGGAGCTGCAAAATATTCAAATCAAACACCTCGAAAAAAGCGAAAGACTGGTGACGATTTTTTCCGGGATTCTGCAAACAGTTGATTTAGAGCAATCAGACGCAGCCCTCGGACTAAGCCTCCGAAATGTTCTCGGCAAACACGATATTCCGGGACTGCTCGAAGACTGTGAACAGCTCGAAGCATTTCACGGCAATAATTATTTTCCGCTGCTCTGGAAATTCTATCGCAGTCACCGCAGCGCGCTTTTTCGCCTGATAAATGCGCTCGAATTCAAATCGACGAGCCGCGATGATTCGATGCACTCCGCAATTGAATTTCTGATCGCCAATGAAACCCGGCGCACAGACTTTCTGGAAGCCGCCGACGATTTATCGTTCGCCGAAGAGAAATGGCAGAATCTGGTTCTCAAAACGATTGACGGGCTGCCTCATTATGAACGCAAACTATTTGAAGTGTGTGTTTTCTCGCATTTAGCACAGGAACTGAAATCGGGTGACATCGCGATTGTCGGTTCTGAGGAATACGGTGATTACCGCGACGGTTTACTCGATTGGCAGGATTGCGAATCAATGGTTGATGAATTTTGCTATCGGACGAAACTGCCCAATACTCCCGCCGGGTTTGTCGCTCAACTGAAAGAAGAACTTGCTTCCGTCGCCGACGAAATTGACAAAAGTTATCCGAAAAATTCAGCGTTATCGATTGACGAGAATGGCGCATTAGTCTTAAAGAAGATGGAAAAACAGGAATCTTCGATAACTGCGAAGAAACTCGAAGAGGCAATCGTGGCGAAAATGCCGGAACGAAATCTCCTGGATATTCTTTCAAATGTTCAGTTTCATACCAGGTGGACAAGACATTTCGGACCGCTCTCCGGTTCTGACCCAAAGCTTGAACGCGCCGTTGAACGCTATCTGCTGACGCTTTTTACTTACGGCTGCAATCTTGGTCCGGCGCAAGCCGCCCGCCATATGCGCGGGCTTGTTTCGGGTCATATGCTTTCGTTCGTCAACCGCCGTCATATCAACGCGAAAAAACTCGATGGCGCATTGGTCGATCTTCTGGACAACTATCACCGGTTTCGTCTTCCGAAGTTCTGGGGCGACGGAACTCATGCCGCAGCTGACGGCACGAAATATAATCTGAGCGAGCAGAATCTGATGGCGGAATATCATATCCGCTACGGCGGCTACGGCGGCATTGCCTATCATCACGTTTCCGATTTATATGTTGCCCTCTTTTCGCATTTTATCAGCTGCGGGACTTGGGAAGCCGTCTATATTATTGACGGACTTTTGAAGAATAAATCCGAGATTCAGCCCGACACTCTGCACGGCGACACACAGGGACAATCAACAACTGTTTTCGGCCTTTCCTATCTGCTCGGAATCAAGTTGATGCCGCGAATCCGTAATATCAAGGATTTGGTTTTTTATCGCCCCGACAAGAAGAAAAAATACAAACATATTGATTCACTGTTCAAGGAAGGCGTTGATTGGAACCTCATTGAAACGCATTGGCAGGATCTGATGCAGGTCGTTCTTTCGATCAAAGCCGGAAAAATTTTGCCGTCAACGCTGCTCAGAAAACTGGGCAATTACAGCCGCAAGAACCGGCTTTATCTGGCTTACCGCGAACTCGGCAGAGTTATCAGAACAATCTTTCTCCTGAAATATATTTCCGACAAGGAATTCAGAGAAGAAATCCACGCCAATACCAACAAGGTGGAATCTTTTCATTATTTTGCCAAATGGCTCAACTTCGGCGGTGAAATCCTCCAGGAGAATGACCCCGAGGAACAGGAAAAGCTCATCAAATACAACAATCTCGTTGCCAACGCGCTGATCTTTCAAAATGTTATTGACCAGACCCGAATCATCAAAAACCTGATGAACGAAGGTTTTACAGTTTCACCGGAAGACTTGAAAAGATTAAGCCCGTATCAAACTGCTCATGTCAAAAGATTCGGCGATTATGTGGTGGATTTGAGTCAAATACCGCCGCCGTTAGATGTTGAATATACTTTTTCCTTGTAGTAAAAAAGTGCTGAAAAGCGGATTTTGAGGAAGAAGTTGGATCTTATGTCCTATTTTTACACGTATCTCGGCTTTACCCCCATCAGGCGTGCAAGAAACGGTATTTATCATAGCTTTTAATTATTTGAGGGGTCGCGGAGTTTTAACTCTTTTAATTCAGTAGTTTAGCAATATCAAAAAATTGGAATTTTCGATTTTTGACAACCGCTAAAGTTTGGCTCTTTGGAAAGCCTTTATTTATTGGGCTGTAGCAACTTTGATTGAAAAAAACTCCGCGACCCCTCAATTATTTAGGGTTTCTCCGCTTAATCCATCAAGTTCACATTGGAAATGAATTTGGTTTTCTTTACACATCTTGCGGCATTCGTCCTGAACAACCGGATGCCATAATTCGCTGATTTCGGTAAAAGGCGTGTAATTGTCCCGCGCCCATCGTCTGAACTTTGCTTCCTCTTCTTTGTCTAAAAATCGAAACATCTATTCTCCAATCTGCAATTTTTAATCAACCCGCGTTCTTGCTAACCGCTTTTTTTCTGACACTTTTCCGCGCATCCAATCAATTTCAGCCGTCCGTGCAACAATTTCCGCCGGAGAATAAATAACTTTCATTCGTCCGAAAATGACCCGCTCGAAAACTTCACGCGTGGCTATAAATCGTTTGTTACCATTAGCTCGGTTGGTGTCCTTGGTGTTTTTGGTCAAGGCAACGCCCAAAAGTTTTTCGGCTAAAAAAATTGCGAAAGAATTATGCGAAAAGAGTATGGCGGCAGGATGTTTTGAATTTTGCAACGGCAAGGCGAGAAATGATTTGATAGCGGAAATATCTTCGTCTGAAAGATTAAAAGTATTAAGTAATTCCTTTTCGCCTTTTATTTCGTCCGCTTCAATCTGCTCACGTTTTTTCGCTAAAAATTGATAAAACTTTGAATCTTCTTTCGGCATTAAACCGTTTGCCCAGTCTTCGATAGAAATCTTACATCCGACATCTTCGATTAAATGGTCGGTCAAAATTTGGCGAGTCGAAATTGTTTCTTCGGCACTATTTTTTAATTGCTCGCCAAATAAACGAACGGCTATTTCAATCCCTTCGGCGTGATGCAGTAAAAAACGGTGTTTGAAATGAGCGCAAGTCGCTTTGCTTGAATCAAGGAAGTTATGAAACTCGATATAATCCGTCCATACTCCGCCGTAAGTTTTGGCACTTATTTGGGCGTGTTGGAATGGTTTCATATTTTTCCTGTTTTATTTGCCACTTTTTTTCATTTCTAGTTAATGTATATTCAATCGTTAAAGTAATCTCCGGCATCTTCAGTTTCTTTAATCGCCGCCTTTTGTTTTCCCAAAGGCTTTAGCGGCTAAGTCAGCGGGAGAATATTTCTTATAGACTTTTAAACTGCGAGCCGTAAACTCTTCTCTCGAAAGCTCTTTGCCCGCTGCTTGACCGCGAATAGCCCGTTGTAGTCTTTCCGTAAATTCAGGCGAAAAGGTCGTCACTCTGATTGCCTTGACAACACCCGTTGCAGCTTCGACCAGAATGATTTTGAGCAAGATTCTCTCTGCTGGATTAGCTTGCGGAGCCGGTATTCGGCGATCCTCTTCCGCCACATTCCACCACGAAAAAGCGGAATCCGACCACGGCAAAATTTCACCGAAACGATAGAGCAAAAAGATAATTCCGTCTTCGCAATAAAGCCCGAATTCGGCTGGCTCTTCCCGAACTGCTTTAATTTCCGATAGATGCAGATTTTTCATTGAAAGAAGCAGCGTGTGATCGCCCGCTTGATAATTGTATTCAATGGCTTCGGGCAATTCGTTCCTGCCTTCAAAAAGCGGTTTTCCAAGAGCGACAATTTGCATAAATTTTTGTAATTTTACTTATACTTAGGTTTAGTGGTCTGAAAGTTCAGGTTGATAGAGAATGGTTTCGGGAAAGATACGACAATAGGCGCAATGCGCGTCCAAATCGTCGCCCGCGAGAAGCGCGTCGGTTATTAATTGAGAAATTCGCTCATCCAGTTCGCTTTCCTCGTCATCGTCCCAATTTACGGCAACAACTCGAACTGTTTTATTACAAAGACGAAAACCGATTGCCGACACCGAATCGGAGTAAAAAAGCGCGTCCAGAAAAGAACGCGCCTCCGCTTCGGAATTTCTGATAACTTCGATAATATGCGCCATTATTTTGATAGTTTATGGAAATCGGAAGGCTACTTGAGCGGAACTAAAACATATGAAAACATTCGCTCTTCACCTTCAAAAGTCAAAAGAGTTTGCGAAACATTCGAGCCGAATTTCCAAATAACCCGCGATTCATTTTGTTTGGCATTTTGAAGTGCTAAAAATTCCAACAGGTATTTGGTGTTAAAAGCAATCTTCCAACCTTCAGATAAATCAACACCCTCGCTTTCGGCACTTTTTAACCTTTGAAAAGTGCAGTTTATTTCTTCTGTTGAATTTCCGGTTTCGGGCGATTCGGATTTCAAAACCAGTTTATTCTGAAGGAAAGTAAATTCTACTCGCCGGTGCGAATCGTCCGCCATTACTCCGACGCGCGTTAAAGCGTCTTTCAAATCGTTTGCTTTGGTTTCGGCAAACAACTGGAAAGATTTCGGGATAACCATTTCCCAATTCGGAAACGCTCCCGATATTTCCCGCGCCGTCATTAATTTGTTACCGATTTCAAATTCGAGCTGACTTCCTTTCTTGATTTTCAGCTCAACCTTTTGATTGCTGCGAATCTCACTTGCCAATAAATTTTTCAGTTCGCGGGCGGCTTTAATCGGAATCAGGCAGGTGAGCGTCTGATTGGTCTGCGATGCGGCGGTTTGAAAAAGGCAGAGGCGATGTCCGTCGGTGCTGACCATTTTCAAGCCGGAATTATCCAAAATCAGAAGAATTCCGTTAATCGTAAAACGCTTGTTGTCTTCGGTTACGCCAAATATCGTCCGCCGCAAGCCTTCGTAGAAAACAGTCGCGGCGATTTTGACGGATTCAGCTTTGACCCGGGCAACTTCCGGGAAAGTATCGCTGTCCGTGCCGCTTAATTTGCTGCGAAAGCGTCCGGCTTGGAATTCGACTCTTTCGCCTTTGGAATCGAGTTTCAAATGCACCGGCTCATTCGGCAAATTTCCCGTTATCTCACCCAATTTTTTACCCGACAGACAAATCGAACCTGACTGCAAAATATCAACTTCCTGCTCGATAATCAGCGAAATATCCAAATCCGTAGCGGTCATCACGAATGCACCGTTTTGATTCGCGTCAATTTTGATTTTTCCCAAAGCCGGGATCGTTTCCTTACGGGCAAAAATGCCCTGCAAAGCTCCGACTTGTTCTTTAAGTTGTTTGGCGTGAATAATAGCTTCCATAATTTTCTATTGCTTCTCTGTTTATTCTCCCATCCGCAATAAACCCGAGTTCAAGCACAATGCTCTTGAATCCATGCGGACAAACGCCGTCCGGTTCAACCGGACAACCTTCGGGGCATTTCGTCGGCGACCAACCCTCGTTAATACAGATTTCGATAAATTCAATAAATTCATCTGCTGATTTTTTTTCGTTTTCTTCCGTTTCTTCACTCTTCACGAAATTTTGCTGACCGCTCATTTTTTTTGCCTTGAAATTGGTTGAAAAATCAATCTTTGATTACTTGAGCCGCGATACTCTCCGGCGCGTTCCGCAAGTTCTCTTTGAAAAGCTCCGTCAATCAGCAAATCTGTTTTCGACAAAATTCGGTTGGTGATTTCTGATTCCTGTGCCATCAAATCTTCAAGCGTGTAGCCACTGTAAATGACCAAGTGATAGCCTTTAGTTTTGAGTTGTTCGACGAGATGCAGCAAACTTTCCGGCTGGTCGAAAGGTTCGCCGCCCAAAATAGTTACGCCGTCGTGTTCGCCGCTTTTTTTATCAATTTCTTCGACGATTTTTTCGATTGAAGTCAGCTTACCGTTTGCCCGCTCGTGGGTTTCAGGCACATAGCAACCCGCACAACGAATCGAACAACCCGCTACCTGAACGACACTCCGCCGTCCCGGTCCGTCAACCGTTGAATAATGATAGATTCGGTAAAGATAAATTGATTCGGTTGGTGAAACAGTTTCAGACGGTTGAGAAGTGATTTCGACTAAAGACTTTTCAATATCAACGACCGGACGAGCGCAATTAAGATTAATTCCCTGCCCCAAATCTTTGCTGATTTCTTTAGCAATCTTCGCTGAAACTTGTGATGATTCAATCGTTACTCGACCTGTATCCGGCTCAAGAATAAAGATTATTTCCGCCATCACTTTCCTCTAATTTGTTGTTTGATTTCAGGTTTAGCGTAAAATTCCTTGGTCTTTTTATCAACTGTCGGAGTTCCTAAAAGTTGTTTCAATTCCTTCGCCGCTTTTTCGCAAGCCGCGCCTTGGATTCCTTTGATTTCGGTCTCGCATTTTCCTGTTTCGGTATCTATTGTAAATTCGATTTCCGGCATCTTTTATTTTCTCCTAAAATTTGACTGCTACTTTAATGGTTTTTCCGACGGTCTTTTTAACCAGAGTTCCGCCTAATTTCTTTGCCATCTTCCTGGCAGTTGCTTCGTGATATTCAGTTTGCAGACGCTTGATAAAATCTTTCCCAAGCCGATAATCCAAATCCATATCGTCCACGACCAGCGAATAACCTTTGGCGGTTTTCTGAAAACCGATGTCGCCAAAAAGACGATGCGATTTGATCGAATTTTTCCGAATCACCACATCCGCCAATCGCTGATCGCGTTTATCATAACCTTGCAATAGAAGGTCTGTGCCAACCGTAATATCGTCAAAACCCATTTCCTTCAGGGCTTCGATGAGAAGTTCCCTGTTCGTAAAGGTTTCCGATTCAAAAGACATATATTTACTCATTTTTTTAGCTCCAAAAATGTTAATTTTCTTAAATTTCAATAGCCCGCGAGCCGTTTCCCGTCAAAGCCGAATGATTAACAGCTGCGCCGACACCTTTAATATTGTTTCGCGCCCATTTGCGGATTTCTTCGATTTTTTCGCTCATCATTTGTGCGGTCGGTGTAATGCCTTCAATGGCTTTCAAAATATCTTTCGTTTCCGCCGCCCGGTCGCCGTCAATAAAGGCTTCCAACACGCCGTCCTTGACTGCGCCTTCGATTTCAGCACCACTGAAATCTTTTGATTTATCAACTAATTTGTCCAAATCGAACTGATCCGAAATGAGGGCGCGTTTAGTTAAATGGACTTTGAAAATCTCCAAACGGTCTTCATAATTCGGCAAATCAACAAAATGAATATATGAAAATCTGCCGATGCGAAATTGTTCAGATTCGAGTTCACGGACATCGTTGGCAGTGGCGAAAACTAAAACATCTTTGTTGTCCTGCATCCAGTTCAAGAGATAGGAAATTGTCCGCGCCGTTTCGCCGCCGTCGGTTTTGTTCGACGATTTCATTCCCGAAACCGCCTTTTCAAATTCCGAGATTCCCAAAATGCCTTTAATCGTGGAGGCGATATTCAAGGCACGTTTAATGCTCATCGCACTTGAGCCGATGACTCCGCCGCCTTCGCCCATAATCGAGCCGAAATCGAGGTCAAGCAGGGCGCGATTCGTCACGCCGGACGCAACGCGCTTACATAAATCTTTGCCGCAACCGGGCAAACCAACCAGTAAAATGCCTTTACACGGCTCAACGTGCCTTAGTTTGGCTTGCGGACTAAAAGTGTAAGCCGCCCGTTCCAAAATCTTTCGTAATTCCTTGTAACCACCGAGATTGTTCGCTGGTTCGGGATGAACATATGTCAGCGAACCGCTTCCGCGAATGACGTTTTTCTTTTCTTCGAGAATTACTTTTATCGAATCGGCATTTAAGCCCTGACAGCTAATCACCGCCTTGGCGATGACGTTTGAAATTTCACCCGCCGTTAAACCTAAAAGTGCCTGCATCAAGGCGGCTTCGGTTTCCGTCTCCAAACTGATACTCAATCCGTTATCCTTGAGTCTTTCGAGTTGCAATTCGATTGATTCTTCTATTTCCGTTTCCTTTGGCAATTCCAGTTCAATTTGGGTGATTTCCTTTTCGAGCGTTTTCAATTCCGGGAAGTTCGGTCCGACAAACAGAATCGTCGTTTTGGTGGATTTGAGTTTCCAGGCGATTTCACGCAGACGGCGAACTAAAATTGCATCTTCCTGTCCGTATTGTGTAATATACGGCGCGAAGTCGCAGAGCAGAAAGATTCCGGTTTTTTGTTCGCCGATATAGCCTAAAACGCTTTCCGGTTCGTCTGTGTCCGCAATAACTTGCGGATGCTGCAAGACACCTTCTTTTGGGTCAACGACTTTCTGCGCGCCCGTCGGGCGACTCCAAAAATAAAGCGGTTTTTCCTTGTGTTTTTCCTTAAAAACCAAATCTTTAAGGCATCCGCGCACCCGGTCTTCCTCGAAAGTGTTTATGCTGATGAGCGGATAACGCGCTCTAATCAGCACGTCGAGTTCGGTCAAAAATTTCTCGATGCTTTTTTGGGTAAGATTTTCTGTCATTTTTTAAACGATTGTTCAGTTATTTTTAAACGATTGTTCACTACTCGGTTATTGCAACTAATCAACTTTCAATAAGTTACATTGTTATCCGCCGCTTCTTTTTTACAATAAAACGAGGTCGAACTGAGTCAGATTCGGAAATCGGAAGAATGATTAAATTTCCAATGAATCGAATTGGTCTTCGTTGAGAATGCCGCTTTTTTTCGGTTTTTGTCGTTGCTCTATCTTTTTCTCGATAGGAAACGTAATAATTTTGGCTTTGAGCGAATCGGAATTGTTAAGTTGAGTAGCTCCGCTTGATTCATTTGTGCCAACGCTATCACTTTTCGCTTGGGTAAAGCTGTATTCTTTGGCGATTTGACTGTAACTTGCTCCGAATCTTTCGTCCCGGTAAGGCGTGTCGCGGTGATAGCGTTTGTCGTCGAGTTTTTGACGAAAATTTGATTCCGCTAGTGTCCGTCCAGTTTTTGTGCAAAGCGTCCGGCGCACCAGATTCGTTCCGCGTCTGCCGTTTTCGGTCAAACAACTAAATGAGCCGTCGTCTTCCTCGATGAGAAAAATGTTGAAAAGTTTGTCGCTGTTGCGGGCAGAATTGTAGTAGCTTAAATATTCGGCACGGATGATTCTTGGCATAAATTGAAAGGGATTTTAAGTTATTTGGAGAATTTGAATCTTGAGGTAAACTTAATCAAATTAAAAGTTTCTTATTTTCCGAATGCTTTTCAGTTCACCGATAAATTCAAGTTCATCATCCCAGCTTCGGCTGCCTGACATATCCGAATGAATGAATTTTCGAGAAGGCGTTAAAATAGTGAATCTATCTTTGAAACTGAAAGTTCCGATTTCCCACGAATAGTAAACGCGGTATCTGCGGTTAATGAGATACTCTCCATAACCTTCTTTAAATTTGTTGTTGAGCCAAATTTTTGGTTGCTCCGGTTTCTTTCGGCTCATCTTGAAATGATTTGAAATTAGATTTCAAGGGCTGAAAGACGGTCTTCGTCGAGCAGACGTTTTGATTGCAGGCTGGTGGCTCGCAGAACATCGTTAAGCGCGGATTGCATTTCAATTCGTGAACGAACTTTGGCATCCGCTCCGGCGGCTTCTTCCAATCTTTGTAAAACGTCTTCGAGCGAGGAATCATTCGTGAAATTCATCAAGCGATACCATTCGCACATCTGACGGGCGCGTTTGGCTAGTGCGCCGGGAACGAAATCCGCACCGGCAAGTTTCTGAGCCATCTCGTTTGCGGCTTCAAAAATTTTCGCGGTGATTTGATCGAGTCCTTCCTTAATCGGTGAAATCGCATCGTGAGCGGCATCTTTCGCGGCTTCGATTTTCATGTTTCGGATTCGTTCTTTGACTTCCCTTTCGCGCCTTTGTTCCTGTTCAAAATCGTAGATTTTTAACTGCTCGATTCGCGTTTTGGTGTTGAGTTCCAAGCGCACCTGTTGATGCTCGGCTTCGATTTTGGCAGTTTCGAGATTCAAGGATTTCGCCTTTTGCTGTTCAGCCAGCATTTCCGAACCCAAAACGATGACTTTCGGCTTTATTGAAATCGTCAACCCGTCCCGGATCATCTCGCGGGTCGGAATCATCCCGATAGCATACGCCACGACATTGGCGATAAATTCTTCCTTGTTGACCGGAATATCCAGCGTGGCATCAAGCCGTTTGGCGGAATCTTCGGCTAAATCGGCGAAACTTTTACGTAGATTGAGCAAAATTTCATCGTAATTCGCCAAAACTTCTGCTTTTGCCGCCGCCAGAGTTTCCAAGGCTTTTTTGTATTCAGCTTCAAAATTCTCAAAAGCGTTCCACGGAATCCATTTATATTCGATCGTTCCCCAAACGGTTTCGCACAAGGTAAAGCGAAAACTGAATTTATTGAGCGCGTGATGCGCTTGGGCAGAGGCACGCATCAATTTACGTCGAAAGCTGTCGGGTAGTAAACCAACACGCGGCGGCGATAGTTTTATGGTTTGTCCCGGAGGCAATTCGACACCTAGTGATTTCCATTCGATTTGCCGTTCCAAAGTGCTGAAGCCGCGACAATCAACATTGAGAAAAATGCCTTCGGTTTCTAGCTGCGATAAATCAAACGGCATTGTTTCGACTTCCGCCGTCGTGATGCCGAGATTAACCGCCGCCTTTTCTTTTTTGCTTTGCAAACGGCTGAGAATTTCGGTGGCTGGCGACGGCTTCGGAACAGTTTCGGTTTGTATTTGGACATCAGCTGAATTATTTTCATCACTCATAATTGCTTTTTTGCTGAAAAAATTACTCAAAATTGAAACCGCCGAAACGGATTCAGTCGGATTTTTTGTCGAGATTTCCTGATTCGTATTCATATAATTTGCCTGCCGCTTTATTTTTTATTTAGAGATTCAACCGCCGCGTTCCAATTTCCAACGCTTCAAACAACTACTGAAATTTTCCTGTTTGAAATAAAGGTCGCGCTCGACGGTCAACCCACGAAATTCGATTTCTTCAAGTTGTTTAAGAGTAAAATAGCCCCATTCTTTTTCCAGACCGATGACATATCCGTAAAACAGAAAATCATCTCCGCGCGGCTCGCCTTCGGTCACAAACCAAGTCCAATTTGTAGCGGGCAGAAAATATTTGATAAAAACGAAATGCTCATCAGTTTTCTCTTGGGCATAGAGTTTCGGCAGTTGGTTTCGCAGTTCTTCGGGCAATAATTCCATCATAAATTTTGAATTTTCGGGTTTTAGAACAAACTCGGCTGCGCGTTTGAATTCTCGGTTGGTTTGCTGCTTACTTTTTGGAAGATTGCCCGCGCCAAATCGGATTTGAATTTGTCCTGCCGGGAATTTGAACGGGTGTTTTCGCATCTTTCGGGCTGTTTCGTTCTGCTCAAGCGTTTTGCTTCCGCTTCTTCGGCGACTACCCGTTCAGTTTCTTCGCGGTAAATCAAGCAAGTTTGAACCGCTAATTTTGCTTTCAGCCAAGCCTTTAATTTGCCGTGTTTAGCGATTACTGAATCAGGTTCGTAGGTTATTTGTTCAATTTCGTCCGATAAGTCGCCGCACATTTCGCGGACCCGCATTGTTTCAGTCGAAAGATTGATCCATTCCGGCATCCGTCGGGCAAAATCTACCAGATAAAAAACTGAGGTGCGAAGCGCGTCGTGATGACGCAAATAAATAATCGGTTCATAATCGCTTCCGGCGCGTGATACTTCTTCATCGAGTTTGACGACGCTCCAATCTTTAGGAGGCTGTGGCTTTTTCTTGATTAACGACGCGGCGAGCATCCGGTAAAGTTCGTCGCGGGCGTAAAGTTTAGGCTGCTCCATTTTATTTACGGCGGCGTTTCAATTTCGGCTTGCTCATTTCCGCCTGTTTCAAGGCTTCGTTGATGTTTTCGGGCGTGCAGTAGCTTGAACGACTAGTGCCGGATTCGAGGTCGAAATAGGTAGCAAAGCGGCGCAAAGAATTTGTCAGCAACAACTCGGCGAGCATTTCACCGATTTCAACCGCGACGCGCTGGTTGATGTTCAGACTTTGTTCGCCGCGCATTATTCTCTCGGCGCAAGATATTCGTTCGGCAGTTTCACGCGGCGAAGGGATTTCCTGATTTTCGAGCAGTTCCGGGTGAACAACCGACGGTGTAGGTAATTTTTTGCAAATTGTGGAACTCGAAAAATGATTTTCGGCTCTTTCGCGTCTTGTTTCAGAACCGATTAAAACCTGCCCCGAAAACTTGGCGTTTCCACCGTCAATCCACCAAAATTCAGGCGCATTGTGAGAGTTGTATTTATTTGTTTCTTCAAGTGAGCGGTGAATTTCACGTCTTGCAAGATGATTGTCAACACAGCCGACCAGAATTGTTAATTCTTTGAAACCGTTGCGGTTCGGTTTGAGATGTTTTTCGTAATTCAGTTTTTCGTTAGCGTAAGAAACCTCCAATCCCCAAGCGAGCGTAATTCTTTCGGCAAGCGTTTGCGCCTTAAATCTTCCAATCTCGGCGGCGCAAAAATTACTTCGCGGAATATTACCACTTTCCACAACGTCCGAATCAATAACGGTCATTTCAACCGCTTTCCCGATACGCCGCAGTTCAAATGCCACGCGAGCCAAATTCATCGCCGCGAAAGAGCCTGTGCCGCCCGCGCCGATGAGATAGATTTTGAGTTTGGTAAATTCTCTCGGCAAAACACGTGCGGCATTGGCAAAACTCAAATCGAGATTCATAACGCGACCTTTTTGATTGACTGCTCGAATTTGTTCAAATCGTGCATACCTTCCGGCATTTCGGAGATATAATCCGCTGGAATTTGGGCGAAATAATCGTAAACTCCGCAGCGAAATCGAATTTTAGGATTGTTCGTGTGAACGTCAACTAAAATTCCGAAAATACGAAACTTACCGCTTTCATCGCGGTCATCGGCACTGCTGAAATGAATTACGCCGTCCGGGTGGGTATGCAGTTCAATGCAGGCTTCGCCGTATTCAGACAGCGAATCATCGGCAATAGTTCGCGCCCATTGTCTGTCTTTGCCGATGTTTTTCCAGCACCACTGACTCGTAGCTTCGTGCCAAAAAATGACGAAAACATCTTCTCGGAAATTCTGCGAGTCGCTACCAATCCGTGCATTTTCCAGAATTTGTTCGCAGATGTAACGTGGAATTCGCGGTTTGTGCCAGACAATTCCGCTGTTCACTTCGGGCAAACCTTTGATCGGTTCAAGGCACACGGGCAGACAAACTGAGAATTCGCGGCGTTTGGCGCGAATAAACACACCGTTTCCCGCCATCAGATATTCAAACATTACTGCCGTAATCGCTTCTGTTTCACTTGAGGCGATTCTATGTTCGACAAATTTCGGGACGAACGGTAACACTTTCAAATTGTTTTGCATATTTTTAGAAATTCGAGGATTAATTCTTACCAACGGCTTGCCGCCATAAATCCTCAATCGTGGCGTTTATTTCCAAAAGTTCCTGATTGGGAAATCGTTTGACATTTTTCTTTGCCAAAAAAATCAAAAGCCTTCGCACATCTTTTGGTTCTGATTGGCATTTTTGGGTTGAATGGTCGCCGTTAAATGGAGTGTTAAAAATTAAATTCCAGACTTTATCGAGCGTTTCGACTCGTGTTTCTGGAACTTCATTGCTGCCGAAACAGATTTTGCCACTCGCATTTCCGCCGATGTTTGGCAACGGGGCGACACAGACTTTGGTTTTCAGACTTACATTTTTTCCTTTCGCCGCCCACAGATAAAATTCGTTTCGGCGACCGAACAAAATCAGAGTCGGCAAAGGAATCGTGATTTCCTTTACCTCTCCGTCTCCGGTTTCGACGAAAATCGTTCTCATTCCGGCAGATTCGTAAGAGAGAATATAATTGCCTTCCGGCTCCTCGCGGTAACGCAAAACTTTGCGGGTAATCCAACCCGTATCAACCCGGTATTCACGAAAAGCGCGGGCGATTTGCTGACTCGACAAGGCTTTAGCAATTTCTTTTTCGCCTTCAATTCGTTTGAAAAGATATTGACCGGGCAAAAAATACAAAGCTCCGAGCGCGTCAGGCGGTGATGTCAACAGATTTTGAGTATTCATCTTCTTTCATCAAACTTTTCACCGTTTATCTGCCGCTTTTTTTTCCATCTAAGCTAACAGCCGGAAGGTGATTAAAAATGAGTATTGCAACATTCTTTCAAACAATCCCACAAAGCTGACGCTCCTCCGGTTAAAACCCTGTCTTGCCGCTTGACGAGATAAAAATTGCGGCACATTCGGAAACGCTCGTCGGCTACGGGCTGCAATAATCCGGCTTTTTGCTCCAACTCGATTGACCACGAAGACAAAACCGCTATTCCCAATCCGGCAATGACCGATTGTTTGATGGCTTCCGTTTGTCCGATTTCGACGATTCTTCCGAATGAAGGCAATAAATCTCCCAAAAGTTTTTCGGCGGCTTCACGGGTGCTGGAGCCGCGTTCACGGATAAAGAGCGTTTGGTCGCGGACATCTGCCGGCTTCAGGCTTTTGATTTTGACGATTTTGTTTTGCACTGAAGCAACTAACGACAATTCATCACAACCGATTTTGAATTTATGAAAGTCTCCTTCGGCGTGCATTTCACCGACAACCCCGAGCGGAACATGATATTCGTGAAGCCATTGCAAGACCTCCGCCGTATCTCCAACGATCAAATTAACTTTTGCTTCCGGGTATTGTTCCTGAAACTGTTTGAGTAATGCAGGAACACAATAGGCTCCGGGAGTGCTGGAAGCGGCAATTTTCACTTCTCCGCGTATCAGTCCACGGGCGGCATCAACGACACCCGGCAATTCATCATAAAGTGCAAAAAGCCGGTTGATTTGTTCCAAGACCTCACTTCCGATTGTTGTCAACTTAACCCCGCGCGGAGTCCGCTCGAACAGCGGTTCGCCGCAACGCTGCTCAACCGCCTTTAAATGTGCCGAAACTGCCGGTTGACTGATAAAAAGCTCATTCGCCGCCCGGGTTACGCTGCCTGCCTTGGCAACCGCTCGAAAAACATGAAAAGGATAAAAACTGTAACTTTCACTCATAAGCTAAATCTTATACCAACCCGCAGAAAAATAGTATTTGAATTATATCTACATTTTTCTTAATTTTTAATCTATGTTTTGGAATCGTGAAAAAACACCTTTAATGACATCGGATGATTTGGCTGAGGCAATCTCGGAAAACCGCTCGCCGGTAATTGTTGACGTGCGAAGCGAAAAAGATTTTCGTGCCGGTCATCTGCCCGGAGCGATTAATATTCCGCTCGAAGAATTGGAGCAGAGAAAGACGGAACTCGATAAAACAAAACCGACTGTTTTTTATTGAGGGCGCGGTAGAAAAAGCGACCGGGCTGGTCGCCAAATGAAGAAAGAAGGTTTTCAAAAGGTCTTTAATCTGGAAGGCGGGTTAAATGCCTGGCGAGGTGAATTAGAAAAAAGTTGAAATGCTTGATTTAGAGAATTTACAAATAGTTGCGGCGGCAATCGTTCTGATTCTGCTTTGGACGGTTGAAACGATTGCTCCTTTTTTACCGAATCGTCAAAGAAGATTTCGCCACGCCGCCCGAAACATTTCTATCGGATTATTTAACTCGATAGTGCTGGCTGTTTTGTTTGCACCGATACTTTTTCTATTAACAACTTGGACGCAAAACAACCGTTTCGGATTACTGCATCTGCTTGAGTTACCGATTTGGACTTCGACGGTTGCAGCAATTTTGTTTCAAGATGCGTGGATGTATTTCTGGCATCGAATAAATCATAGAATCCCGTTTTTGTGGCGATTTCACAAGGTTCATCACAGCGACCCGGAAATGGACGTTTCAACCGCTGTTCGTTTTCACACCGGCGAGATTCTGATTTCCGCTGTTTTGCGTTTGGGCGTGATTGCAATTTTAGGGTTATCGCTCTGGCAAATTTTGCTTTACGATTTGTTGATAATTCCGTTTATTTTGCTTCATCACAGCAATATCAAATTTCCCGAAAAAATTGACCGACTTTACCGCGCATTGTTTGCTTCTCCGGCAATGCACCGCATTCACCATTCTCCAGAAAGACTTGAAACAGACAGTAATTACGGCACTATCTTCTCGTTTTGGGACAGGTTAGCGCGATCATTTCGTTTGCGCGACAGCCGAACGGAAGTGAAATACGGACTCAGCGAATTTACGGGACACGAAACGGAAAAATTATCAGTTTTAGCTATGATGCCATTTCAAAATTCGGTTATTCCATCAGCAAAAGGTGAAAATGATTATGAAAATCTTATTTATCATCAATGATGCACCATATGGAACGGAAAAAGCCTACAACGCCTTACGAATGGCGATGGCTTTGCAAAAAGAGCATTCGGAGACAGAAGTTTATATTTTTCTGATGGCTGATGCCGTTACTTGTCTTTTACCAAATCAAGCAACACCGAACGGATATTACAACATTGAAAGAATGCTTAAAGCAGTTATTGCAAAAGGCGGGCAAGTAAAGGCTTGCGGTTCGTGTTCGGAAGCACGCGGCATTAAAGAAATCACTCTAATTGAAGGAACTGAAATCAGCAATATGAACCAGCTTGCCCGATGGACTGTAGAAGCGGACAATGTGCTGACATTTTAGGAGCAAAGAAATTTTTGCAGTGCCGCCAACAGGATGAAAGAAAATATACAATTGGGGCTCAAAGAAAATTGGCAACAGTTTTCATGGCTCGTCATCATTAACGCCTTTGTCGGCGGAATGGTCGGGCTTGAACGCTCCATTCTGCCGCAATTGGCGGAATCCGAATTCGGCATCGCCTCGAAAACTGCGCTTTTATCGTTCATCATCGCCTTCGGTATCACTAAATCCCTTTCTAATTATTTTGCCGGAAGGCTTGCCAATCGGGTCGGCAGGAAAAATTTGCTTGTTCTGGGATGGCTGTTTGCCATTCCGGTTCCGTTGATTTTGATTTACGCCAATAATTGGAATTGGGTGGTCTTTGCCAACATCCTGCTCGGCATCAACCAAGGCTTAACCTGGAGCAGCACGGTGGTGATGAAAATTGACCTCGTGGGCGATAAAATGCGCGGCTTGGCGATGGGCATTAATGAATTTGCCGGTTATTTTTTTGTCGGTCTGACTGCGTTTCTGACTGGCTATCTCGCCGCTGGCTATGGAGTCCGCCCCGTTCCTTTTTATCTCGGAGTCGCTTTTTCGTTTCTCGGCTTGGCTCTGAGTTTCTTATTCGTTAAAGATACCGTCCATCACGTTCACAAAGAAAACCAAATCAGCAATATACCGCTACTAAAAAATCCATTCTGGGACACGACTATCAGGCACAAATCCCTGAGTTCGGTGACCCAAGCCGGATTGGTCAACAATCTCAATGATGGAATGATTTGGGGGCTTCTTCCGCTTCTGCTTTTTGCCAAAATGTTCGATAACGCGCAGATCGGAATTCTGACCGCCGTTTATCCGACTGTCTGGGGCATTAGTCAATTATTTACCGGCAAATTGTCGGATCATCTGTCTAAACGGCTGCTGCTCTTTTGGGGAATGATGTTACAGGCTTTTGGAATATTAGTGCTGGTTTGGGCTGAGAGATTTTGGCATTTTGTAGTGATCGGCTTTGTTCTCGGCATCGGGACGGCTCTTGTTTATCCGACCTTTCTAGCCGCCATCGCCGAATATACGAATCCGACGCAGCGGGCTGAAAGCCTCGGAGTTTTTCGCTTGTGGCGGGATTTGGGCTACGCCGTCGGCGCGATTTTAACGGGAATTACGGCGGATTTGCTCGGAATCAACTCTTCGATAGTAATTATAGCCGTCCTGACAGCTATTTCCGGTTTGGTAGTTTTAGCACGAATGGAACACACTAAAACTAAAATCGAACAACTTTAAATTTTTCGTTTATCATATCTGATTGATTTCCAAATTTTTATTTGAGATAAATTCATCAGTTATAAGTGCCTGTTTACTCATCAAAAATTTTTCCCGTATTCCAGAACGAAATCATCTCGCCCAAGATTTCCTTAGGATTGGCTTCAATCAATTCATCAAGAAGTTCGGTTTTCTTGAGCATTTCCCGTGCTTGGCGGTAGCTCTCGGTTAAAAATCGAACCGTTTTCTCATCCCACGAGTAATTTTCTGAGTATTGACAATTCGTATTATCTAGCCACGGCGTGCCGGTTGAATGGTCCACCACTTCAAAAATGTTGAGATACAACCCGAGTCTTCCCGTTTTTTCCAAATTCCAGATTTTATCGAAGCAATAACGATTGATTTCTGGAAAATCTTTTCGGTTTACTTCGTAATTCTCTTCAAAATAATCCCAAATTTCGTCCGCCTGACTGAATAGAAGTGATGCCGCAACGTAACTGACTTGCAGATATTCAGGCTCGGGTTCATCACAGCAAAAATCCACATTTAGCGAATAAATGTTGAAATTATCAAAATCCGCCTCCGGTTCTTGATACCAACCTCCGAGAACCGGAAACAGATGCTCATTGACGAGTTCAAAAAACTCGTTGGTTCTTTCAGTATAATTTTCGTAAGTTCCGGCTTTGAAAAGACTCGTTTGCGAACGATTCCACTCATCGGGGAAAAATTGACGAAAAAGCAGATATTTTTGCTGTTCGGCGACAAATTTTTCGACCGTTTCGTAAGCCGCTAACGCATTAAAATTTCGCGCTCTGAATTTCAGATACTCAACTGCTTGATGGAGTTTTTCGCCAAACGGTTTGGCTGACTCGTCCCAATTTATGATTGGCGACGCTGCGCTGAATCTAACGGTCATTGTTGGTTAAAATCCGATTGGAATGTGTTCGCTTGCCATCGCCGGAGTTTTGACGAGTGCCTCGAATCCGCTTGCCACCGCTTCTATTTCACGTTTTGAGTCAGCGAGAGTTTTTTTTGCCCGCGCCAAATCGTCAAAGTCGAGAATTTCGGCAAGGTCTTTTCGCATCAGTTCTTCCGCCAAAAGAATTGCCGGATTTATTTGCTCGGACTCGTTACACAAAAATTCAAAAGGCGTGTTCGATTTATGGTTTTTGACCTGACGAACCTTTGTGCTGCGCTCGTTTAACGATTGAAACGATAAGTTGTCCATTTTTAACTTCCCGCGTGATATTGGCGTTTTCGATTGATGAAAAATGCGGCTGAAGAACGGTTTTGAGAATTTTATCATCCTCTGCCAAAACCGCTTCCAACGGAAATTCCTGTCCTTCGATTTTAATGACCGCCATTTTTTCAGTAACAGCGGAATCGCTTTGCTCCGTATTTGTGTTCGTTGTTTCCATAACTTTTTTTTGTTTAGGGGTAATTATCCGAAAAGGCTGCCTTGCAGTCCGGTTTGCGCCGGCGGCGGAATTACGGGAGAGTTTGTTTGAGTCGTTTCAGTTTCTGCGGTTAGAGAAGAAGAAACTTCGGTTAATTTTGCCGCTGCTTGCGAAACCGTTTTCGCTTCCGTTGTCGGCTTCGGCGCGTTTCTTTTCGCGGTGATTTTTTCCTTCTTCATTTTGTCCATTACTTTGAGCGGCAAATCGCTTTGATATTTCGCCAAAACCTTTTCAAGTTCGGGCATAATTTCTGCCGTTAAATTGTTTCCGGCAAGCTCGACCATTGTATATTGCGGCGCAAAATCGTGCGTTTTGACGCTGAAAACAGCTTTTCTAACCGTTCCGCCATCTCCGCCTTCGGGAAGCAGTTGAATCGTCGCCGTGACCGTGCATTTGCTAAATTGATACGGCTCTTTTTCCGGCAAGGACAATTTGCCGCTCGCCGCGCCAGTTTCGACGGGCTTATCCATTGCAACCTCAACCTTTTCTTCGCTTTCACTTGCGGGCGATGCCGTTTCTTCCACTTTTTCATTTGAAACATTTTCGGTAGTTCTGACTTCCACTTCCTCAAACGTAGAATCTTCCAATGTTGAAATTTCTTCCGTTTGTGTCAAATCTTCTTCAATTACAGATTTATTTTCTTCAAGCGGATTTTCTTCATCCACTGTCATTTCAATTACGCCTAAAAATTCATCTTGCGGCTTTTCTTCGTGATTGATTGGCTCAGAGACAACCTGTTCTATTTTCTGCGGCAAATCAATTTCCGCCGATTGAGTCGGACGTGTATTCCGCAGACGATCAAGAAAATGGTTAAGAAAAATGTTCTGAATTGTCGCTTCTTCGGTTTCGCGGCACATATATTCCAAACTCTGCCAGAATTCGAGTGCCAGATTTTTACCCGATTCTTCCGTGTTGAAAAAGCCTGTCGTTTCCATCGCCGCGTTAGCCAATTCGACGGCGGTAAATTTCAACTGTTCTATTTTTTCTTGATTTTCAAGATTGATAAATGCTCCCGCACTTAAAATTTCCATTTGTTTTATCTCCCAAATTTTGCTGACCGCTTTTTTTTCTTTTGATAGTTCCTGAACTTCCAAAAATAAAAAACCGGACGCTTCTATTTCATCCGGTTTTTAAGTTTTAATATTCTGAAGTCCGATTTCAAAAAGGATCATCTTCGATTTCTTCCTCTCTAATTGCAATCTCGCTCAATTTATTTTCCATCAAAATTTTGCCGTGGACGGCTTCCAAGTCCCGCGTTTCTTCGATTAATTTATCGGTATCTTCGATAAGTTGCTTCCATCTGGCATCATCTTCCGCCTCGTCGAAAGGAATAATCGCCCAATCTTCCGAACTGCTATCAGCTTCTTTGTTTTTTTCAGTTTCAGTCATAATTTTTGGTGATTTTAAGAATTTATCTTATTTTCAACTATTTCAGGCAGCGACGGCAAATTTTTGCTTTTGAATCGGAAAGATTTTTACTTCGCTGCTTGAATGGAACTTTTTCAAAATCCGCGAAAGTGTCGTATGTTCCACGCCGAGTGCGCGTGCCGCGCTCCGCAGACTTCCGCCGTTTTCCGCTAAAATATGTTCAATGACGTTTCCCGCCGCCTTTAGATAAATGCTGTCAAGAGTTTCAGTTTTCGGACTAAAAGCAACGGTAATTGAGTCTTCGCCGCGCACACGAAAATCATAATGCGAAATGTTGTCAATTTCCGCTGCATCAGACAGGGTTGACTCAAAATTTTGGATTCTGTCGCCTAAAATTTTTGTCACGGCTTCGCGTGAAACTACGCTCTCGTCAAGACATTCGACGGCTACGCGAACCGCAAAATTGTGAAGCTCTCGAAAATTCCCTTCCCAATCGTATTGTTCCAGCATTTTAATTACATCCGACGAAATTTCAAACGGCTTTGTGCGCCCGATTGCGGCGCATTCTTTTACCAAATCGGCTTCGAGTAATTCTTTGATTTTTTCTTTTTGATATTTAAGCGGCACGGTTTCGAGCGTTAAAATGTTCAGTCGGTCATAAAGATCGGCACGAAAACTTCCCTTTTCAACCATTTCTTTGAGATTAGCGGAGGTCGCCGCGATGATTCTCGTATCAACCGGGCGTTCTACATTGCTTCCGACGCGGCGGATGCGTTTTTCTTCAACCGCTTTGAGCAGTTTGGCTTGAAGCGATAACGGAATTTCGCCGATTTCATCGAGGAAAAGGGTTCCGCCATTTGCGATTTCAAAAAGTCCGGCTTTCGGCTGAGTTGCACCCGTGAACGCTCCTTTTTCATAACCGAAAAGTTCGGATTCGAGCAGTTCCTGCGTCAAACTCGCACAATTCAGATTGATGAATTCTTTCGTCGCCCGCGAGCTTATTTGGTGAAGCCTTTTGGCAATCGTCGTTTTGCCCGTCCCGCGCTGTCCGGTAATCAAAACGTAATACGGAACGCGGGCATAACGATTGATCTTTTCTTCCAATTCCGCCACAAGCAGTGCGCCTCTATTTTCAGTTTTTTGACAGTTAAAATAATTCATCTTCAGTTTTAGGTTGTAATTTAGGTTTGCACTGAATTACTTTTCAATTCTCGTGCCGAAAATTTAGACGATTCTAAATTTGACTCTAAAACAAAGATAAAAAGAGATTTATGCTGATTTAAACTGTAGATTACATAATTACAGTAACTACAAAACTGTTCACGCTGTGAACACTTCGGTGTCGCCAGCGTGAACAGTTTTACCATCGCTTGCCTGATTTAATTCGCTTTCAATCAGCAAATAATTTTCAACTATTTCCAGCGTCGCCCGATGCCAGCACGGATTTCCTTCCCAAAAGGCGAAACACAGAACATTATCCGGTTCTTCGAGGCGGCATTCTTTGTTTGATGTCCGGTAGAATTTAGCTTCGCCTTGTTCGGTAACGGTATCACTCAAAATCAGCATTTTGCCGTTTTCGTAATTGATAAAGGGGTTTTCGATAAGTCTTTGATAGGCTTTTTTGAGTGCATTATAACGGCGATTTCTAATTTTCTCCCGCGTTTCCCGGCGAACTAATTGGCGCGTTTCATTGTAGGCTCTTTCGAGCAAAAATGGATTTAATATCATATATTTGCGAATAATTTAATTTCTGACTAAAATTCGTTCAATTTCTTCAGCAGACGGCTCAATCAACCAATCTGGCAGCAAAACTGTGGTTTGGTTAATAGATAAATCCGGCGTATTTTGCGCGTTAATGCCGTTCTCGCCCGTTTTTAGCAAATGGAGCGGCGGATAGAGCTTTAAAACCTTTTCAAGCGCGTCAAGAGCGAGATTTTCACTTTCGGGCAAAAAGAAACGGTTGCGGCTGTTTTGAATGATGTTAATGAGGGCTGTTTCCCGAAGTTCGCGGATTTGTTCAAATGAACTCGGACAAATTTCAATCACGGAAACGCCTTGAAAGCGGGTTTGGCGGATTCGGACATCGCCAAGAAGTTCGATAATTTCATTTTCTTCCCGCACGGTGCAGATAATTTCTTCGGCTGATGCGGCGGCAGATTGCCGGATACCAAAAGTGCGGCGAATTTCCTTGATCGTATCGGCGGCGATATTCACTCCGACTAACCGCACTCCGTCATCGGTCGTTGTGCGAACGATGTTAAGTCCCGTTTGCTGTAACTTTTTCAGATTTTTCCAAATTGGGAGTAGTGCGCCGCTTAAAAGATGAATGGTCTTTTGCTCCGTCGGCGGAACTTTTGCCTGTTCAATTTGCCACCAAGCACGGGCGCGGCTTTTGGGAACGATCTTATATCTGGAATTAAGTTCACTTTCACGAATATAAATCAGGTTATAGCCTGCCGGACGGCTGACCGAAACCATTTGATACCGTTCACCCGTTTCAGGGTCAGTGTGAGCCAGCGTCGGACGCACCGCGACGAATTCGCCGTTTGAACGATTTTCGTAAAAATAAACACCGTCAAACTGAGAGATTTCCTCAAACTTGGCGGGGTGCGTCGGAACGGTGATTTCGAGTTTGTAATAAATTGTCTGGGCTTGGGTTAAAGCATCATTGTAAAAGACTTGCGGCGATTCCAGCATTTTTACCGAACTTGCTTTGAGGTCTTCGAGTCCGTCGTCTATTTTGCCTTTGGCTTTCAGATGCTCGATAGTTTCGAGAAAAGTTTGATAGAAATAATCAAAAAGCGCGTTTTGTCTTTCAACTTCCAAAGAGAGAAGACGATTGAGAAAACGCGGAATATTTGTCCTTTCTGACGGCGTTATCTCGTCGCGCTCGCCGCCGGCTTTGAGCAATCCCATATCAATCAGCGTTTGCTTTGGATTCTCCAATCCGATAATTTCCTCGCCGTTCAAAATTCTGGTGAAAACGACATTCAAAGCGGCTCTGCCTTCTCTTGATTCGAGATTATATTTGTCTAAATTTCCGGCTTTTTCCGCCCGGCGGTCGCCTTTGGTCAATGCGCCCATATTTCCCAAACGCCGGGCGATGGTTGCCGAAAATCTTTTCTCGCCGCCGAGTTCGGTAAAAACAAGGGCGTAAATCGGCGGAGCGAATTGGTCGGTCCGGTGTGTTCTGCCGAAATCCTGCATCTGTTTATCGGCTGACCATTTGAGTTCGGCGGCAATGTGGTAACGCCTTTGCTGATTCCTTGCCTTGCGGCTCGCGTGAAGTGAATCGCCCGTCGAAGCGACTTCCGACATTATCGCAATCCGTTTGTCCTTGTTCTGAAAGCAGTTTTTCTCGTGAAGATTAATCAAGCGATTTGGCACGCCCGGAATCTGACGGGCGCGGTATTCGAGCCTTCCCGAAAGCGTTTTGATGAGCCGCTTTTTACGTCCGGTCATTTCGGCGACGTTTTCCGTGCCGAAATAATTGACCAATTGATCAAGCGGGTGTTCGGGAATTTCCAGAACTGAAAGACGGTCGAGCAATTCCCTTTTGAGTTCCAGGGCGACGCGGCTTTCGATTTGTTGTCCCTGAGCATCTAACACCGGAACGTAAACTATTGTGCCGCTATTTCCATCGGTTTCTTCTTGAAAAACCTTGGTTGGAAAACAGTTTTCGACGAGCCGCGACAGCGTTTCGCGCGGGCTGAAGTCCAAATCGTCAATCGCTTCTTCTTCGTCAATCGCTCGGCTGATTTGCTTTTTCGTGTTTGCTTCGCCCGTGCCGGTGATTGAAACGACGATTGATTTCTGCTCCGCGAGCGCAGTTTCGATTTCTCGAATGATGGTCGGAACTTTGAAAGCCGTAATTAAATTTCTAAAACATCTTTGATGCTCCGCCCAGAATTGACCGACGACGTAACGGCGTGAAATTTTGCTCGAATTCGTGATGTCGAGAGCGCGATTGAAATTTTTCAAAACTTCCTGCCACGCTCTCGCCATATTGTTATACATTTCGCGCTGTTTTGAGGTTAATGGGTGAATGACTTCGCGGTATTCGACGGCTAAACCGGAGTCGGGATCAACACCGTAACTCAAATTGCCGCAGAAATACCTGCCCATCGCTTTAAGATCCCGGGCTACCATTTCCATCGCGCCGACACCGCCCGCTTCGATTTCTTCGGCAAATTGAGAAAACCCAAGCGGAAAACTCGTTCCCATCCCCCACAATCCCAGCCGGATTTGATAAGCGAGATGCCGCACTTCGCTGGCGGCGGTCGCTGATGAATAAACAACTCGAATATCAGGGTATTTAAGCGGGTCTTGAACTTCCAAAACCGCTGCACCGGTCTGCGTCGCTTTGCCGTTTTCATCCGCAAAAGCGTGTTTGGCTTTGTGACCTTCATCAAAGATTTCCAATCCGTTCTCGCCCAGCCAGCGCATAATCTGGTCAATGCGTCTTTCGCCCGTTTTGGATTTAGCAATCAACGATTTGTAGGTGCAAAAGATTATTCCTTCACGCAAGAGAATATTTTGTTCGGGCGTGTAATCATTGATGAGCCGAATCGGGATTTTGAAACCTAAACGCTCAAATTCTTCGCGGACGGCTTCAATTAAATCGGTTTTGACTGAAAACCAAATTGT
>JALHNX010000014.1 GCA_022843305.1 Pyrinomonadaceae bacterium
CCTCATTCATTTCGTTGTCGTTTTGCGCCGCGCTCGTTTCGTTTGCTTTTGGTTGTCCAAATGTATTTCCCATAATTTTCCTCCTTGAAAAAGCATTGAGCAAAACATTCGGCTTTATTTTTTAGATTCTATTTGCCCTTTTTCCGAACCGTCCGAAATCAAAACAAAATATCCCGCTCAAATTGTTATTAATTTTAGTAAACGCAATGAGCGTGCCTTTCGATAAAAGACCGCAAAAGTAATGTTTTGTTGAGAATTCTAAGATTGGGAGAATTTTTCTGTATGAATTCAACGCATTTGAAAATTTGTGTCGGGAATTATCATTTATTTTCTTCGTCCGTGTCATAATCTTCTCTTTGCGACAAGCGATATTCACGTCCTAATCTTACTATTTCGTCATATACTGGGTCATCGGCAAAGGTTCCAGCAATTTCTTTCCACCAGTGCTTTTTCGGTTCTTCTTTTTTCTCAATCTTATTTTTGAGCAAAGCAACTTCTTTTTCCAAAGCTGATATTCTCTTTTCGAGTTCTTTGTTCGTCATAATTTGAGATTTTAGCATAAATACATTTTCACGCTCAAAAATAATTTCTTAAGCTAATTTTGCAAAAAAAACTTTTTTCTTGACATAATATATTGGATACTAAACATTAATGTAAAAAAGTTCACTACCTAAATTAGTTCGCTTTTCGATGTTTACGAAAGCAAACTTAAAAGCATTTATAAAAATTCAGTTCTGCAACTTAATACTTTTAAAACATTCAAATGATAAAAAAGTTTGCATTTTTTGATGGTGACAACATTGGTGAAATAATCGAAAAATGCCTACATAAAAATATGATTAGAGAGGCTCAAATTATTTCACAAAGCCTAAAAGATTTTTTTGAAAATTTATGCCAAGAATTTGAAAAGTTAGAAGGAATAGAGGTTATTTTATCCGGCGGAGATGACTTATTAATTAGTTTCGACGCAAATCTTTATAATAAAGAGTTTTTTGAAATAATCCGACGAGATTTTTACAATAAAACCAAAACAACAATTTGCTGCGGTATCGGTTGCACAATTCAAGAGTCAATTTTTAGCTTATATTTAGCCAAACTATATGGTAAAAATCAATTAATTGAAAGTAAAAAATGAAATCATCTCTTTACATATTTGTTTCTAGCCACATTCCTGACGGTTACGTTAACGCTATTAGTCACTGTATAGATAATTTTTCTATTGAACGAGTAATCTTGTTAGATATTTTGAAAGATAATGGTAAAAAAATTGAAAGAGAAGCTTTTTTAAAGGAATTAAAACAAAGAATAATTACTCAATTTGAATTGTTAGCCGATGGAAAATATCTTAGATATTATAGTAAAGAACACAACTTTACGTCCCGCGAAATCAAAATCAATGAATTTCATAAGCAAAGATATTCAAACTATTTACTAAAGATTCCAGGTCAAAATATTAATTTTGAGGTCATTCCTTATAACCTCTTGGATGAAAAGATACAAAGCTATGTAGATAATGAAAACTGTTATTTCGATGTAACAACCGCATTGAAAGCAGATTTAGTAGATATTTTCATAGTTATATTATCAAAACATTTACGTCAGATATATACGTTTGAATTGCTGACAACAACTAGAACTTATGATGATAAAGAATTAGTTCACAATTTAACACTTGATATAACTTATAAATATCCTAATTTATCAAATACAGTTTTTACACAAGATAAAATAGTTTTAGGGGAAACAGTAGCTAATAAAAACAAAGAAATAGTAGATTCTCTTGAAACAGGATTAAACAAACTAGCTAAAAAATTTGCCTCATCTGTGTTACTTGTCTATTTAATTATTGTTATTTTGCTTTATATTGGAATAATATATTTTATCTTTACTAATGATTGGAATTGGCTAGAACCCAAAACATATCTTCAGGATTACCTTTAGTTCCATACATATTTGGCTTAATTGCCACAATAGTTACTGAAAAAGAGTTTTCTTTAAAACCGCTATTTTTAAAAAATTTCCTTCATGAATTTAAAAAGAAGCAACTCAATAAAAAATTTAATCTGTAATAAACAAAATATCTGACAAAATTATTCCAATAAAACAGAATCCTCAATTCAAAACAGTTTTCAAAGCCTGTCCGGTGTAGGATTTTCGCACCCGCGCAACCTCTTCGGGTGTTCCGGTGGCGACGACTTTGCCGCCGCCTTCGCCGCCTTCGGGTCCGAGATCAATGATGTAATCGGCGGATTTTATGACATCGAGATTATGTTCGATGACGATCACCGTGTTGCCCGTGTCAACCAATCTTTGCAGAACGTCGAGCAGTTTGTGAACGTCGGCGAAATGCAGTCCGGTCGTCGGTTCGTCCAAGATGTAGATCGTTTTGCCGGTCGCGCGTTTCGATAATTCTTTGGCGAGCTTGATGCGCTGGGCTTCGCCGCCCGAAAGCGTCGTCGAGGATTGTCCGATCTTGATGTAGCCGAGTCCGACATCGAGCAGCGTTTGCAGTTTTTGTTTGATTTGCGGAATATTTTCGAGAATCGGCAAAGCGTCTTCGATTGTCGTGTCGAGCAGGTTGGCGATTGACAATCCCTTGTATTTGACCGACAAAGTTTCGCGGTTGTAACGCGCGCCGCGGCAAATGTCGCACATCACGTAAACGTCGGGCAAAAAATTCATCTCGATGGTTTTCAAGCCCGCGCCTTCGCACGCCTCGCAGCGTCCGCCTTTGACATTGAACGAAAATCTGCCGGTTTTGTAGCCGCGTTCGCGCGATTCGGGAAGCATCGCGTAAAGCTCGCGGATCGGCGTGAAAAGTCCGGTGTAAGTTGCCGGATTCGAGCGCGGTGTGCGACCGATTGGCGACTGGTCAATCTCGATAATTTTGTCAACCAGTTCCAAGCCTTCAATCGAATCGTGCGCGAGCGGTTCGATTGCCGATTTATAGACGTATTTGTAAAGCGCGGGATAGAGAATTTCCTCGACGAGCGTTGATTTTCCGCTGCCCGAAACCCCCGTTACGACCGTCAAAAGTCCGAGCGGAAACGTCGCGTCAATATTTTTAAGATTATGCGCCCGCGCGCCTTTGACCGTGATATTCGCGCCGTTCGGAAGTCTGCGCCATTCGGGAACTTCGATTTTGAGTTCGCCTTTGAGATATTTTCCGGTCAAAGATTCTTTTGAATTTTCAATGTCTTGCGGTGTTCCGACGGCGATTACTTCGCCGCCGTGCGTTCCCGCAAGCGGTCCCAGATCAACGACGTAATCGGCTTTTTCGATTGTTTCTTCGTCGTGTTCGACGACCAGCACCGTGTTGCCCAAATCGCGCAAATGGTGGAGAGTTTCCAGCAGTTTCTGATTATCGCGCGGATGCAGCCCAATCGAAGGCTCGTCCAAAACATACAAAACGCCGCGCAGTTGCGAACCGATCTGCGTCGCTAATCTGATGCGCTGACCTTCGCCGCCCGACAAGGTTTGCGAAGCACGGTCAAGCGTCAAATAGCCAAGTCCGACCGCCCGCAAAAATTGCAGACGTTCGCGGATTTCCTTCAAAACCAAGCCGGCGATTTTTTCTTCACGCCCGTTCAATTTTATTTCCCCGAATTTTCCGACCGCCTGCTCAATCGGCAAAGCCGTATAATCGGCGATTCCCAGATTTCCGACCGTTACCGCAAGGCTTTCCGGCTGAAGACGTTTTCCTTTACAAACCGCACAACCGACGGGCGCGACCAGTTCGTTTAACGCTTCGCGGACTTTTTCCGACGGCGGATTTTCCATCCGTTCGCGCATCGTTCGCAAAGCACCTTTCCAGTCCGATTCGTAACGGTAAGTTCCCTGCCGAAACGTCAGACGCTTTTTCGTTCCGTTCCAAAAAGCGTCTTTGATTTCCTGTGACAGATCGGCAAACGACACTTCGTTGAGGTTTTTGGTTTTTGGTTTTTGGTTTTTGGTTTTTGGTTTTCCTTTATTTTCGGGTTTGCCGAGCTTATCTTCGCCCGCAAAATATTCGATAATCGCCGTCAAAGCCGATTGCAGAAACTTTCCTCCCGCTTTGTCGGTTTCGGCTAAAAATTTAATCATCCCGGCAGGTTCGGATTGGTCGGGCAGAATTTTACCCGCGTCAATTTCCATAACCGTTCCCAAACCCTGACAACGTTTGCACGCGCCGTAAGCCGAATTGAACGAAAACGAACGCGGTTCTAATTGCGCGATGTTGATGCCGCAATTGACGCACGCCATACTCTCCGAATAGAGTTTTTCCTCGCCGTCAATGATTGAAACCAAAACCACGCCGCCCGTTAATTTCAGAGCCGTTTTGACCGATTCGCTGAGGCGTTCCTTCACGCCGTCCTTTATCAAAAGCCGGTCAACAATAATTTCAATGGTGTGATTTTTTCGCTTGTCGAGCTTGATTTCTTCGTCTAATTGACGCATTTCACCGTCAATTCGGGCGCGTGTAAAATCCTTTGCAAACTTTTCGAGTTCCTTTTTAAATTCGCCCTTGCGACCGCGCACAGTCGGCGCGAGAATCATTACACGCTCGCCTTCGGGCAATTGTAGAATTCCCGAAACAATCTGTTCCTGCGACTGGCGCGTAATCGGCGCACCGCACTGATGACAATGCGGCGTACCAATCGAAGAAAACAAAAGTCGCAGATAATCGTAAATTTCCGTCACCGTTCCGACCGTCGAACGGGGCGAGCGAGAAACGGTTTTTTGCTCAATCGAAATCGCGGGCGAAAGTCCTTCGACCGAATCAACATCGGGTTTTTCCAATTGGTCAAGAAATTGCCGGGCGTATGCCGAAAGCGATTCGACATAACGGCGTTGACCTTCGGCATAAATCGTATCAAAGGCGAGGCTGGATTTGCCCGAACCGCTCAAACCCGTAATAACTGTCAAAGTATTACGCGGAATTTCGACGTTGATGTTTTTAAGATTATGCTGGCGCGCACCGCGAACGGAAATGTATTTAATGCTCATTGTCTTACAGATAAAAATTTCGGCTATAGTCGAAACGAATATTTTATCAACTTTGAAGCATAAAAAAAAGTAGTGAAAAGTTTTCAACTCTCTTCACTACTTCCGACTTTACTAACTCCGTCCGTCTTTAGCTATGAAAATAAATCTATTTACATATAATTATTGGCTAAAGCGGCGATTTTCGAAGCCTGATCATTTCCGTTAATACACCGTCGGGCTCGCAAAAAATCGGTTGTATTTAAGTTAATGTAATCAGTAATTTTGCGCCCGGTAAAAGTTCCGACCTTAAAGCCGTGGACAAGAACAAAAAGCCCAATATTGCTGTCCAAAGCCAAATCAGGATTGGTAACCATATCAACGCCCAAAAGGGTAGAATATTTTTGGTAGTTGTTTTTCCACGTCAATTGAACGTAACCACGCCCGTAGAACGGATAATATCTCAGGTTTCTTTTTCGCCAATTTTCCGATAACCAGTATGCTTCGCGCACCGGCTTAAAAGTTCTTGCCGTTTCCCATTCCACCGTCGCCAGAACATACGCCATTTGGGTTTGCAATCCGATGCCCTGCGATTGGCATTCCCAACGAATGGCATCAATTGTTCCCTGTTTAGTTGAAAAATCGTGAGCTTTTCCCGAGCTTGTATCGGTATTGAGCATCGCTTGAAGTTTTTCAATCGAAGCGAGACTCACTATTTCAGGATTTCCTTCGGAAATATCGCTCTCAAATTCAGACCACGCAGTCCGTGTTTTCGGACCTACCAATCCATCCACACTCCCGACCGGATAGCCTAATTGCTGTAAAGCCCTCTGCAATTCCTTAATTTGAGCCTGATTTAACAGATTTAGCGGCTTTGCTTCAGTTAACTTTAATAATTCGACAAGTTTCATTTGTAATCTCCTTTATTTGTTTTATTGGAAAAAAAAGTATTGATCTGCTGATTGAAAATCAAAGGAACAATGTAAATTACATTTAAGAAGGTATTCCAAATTGAACAAGCCCCGGAAATTAATAAACTAGCGGTTATTAAGATGCCGATTTGGAATTGCCTAAAAAATGTGGATAAGGGATTCTTTCACGATTCGGAATTTTTGTCAATACTTTTTTCGTGCATTATTTTCGGATGGAAATCCACTGTTTAGTGCTTGCCTCGTAAGCCTGCCAATAACTTGAATTTTAAAGAGAAATTACTGGAAAGTTCAGCCAAGTTTTTCATTAACAAACGTGAAAATTCCGGTTGCGACAATAACGACCATAAACGTCGCAATTGCCCGCCAAACCGTGTCGTAAACTTCCGTCTGCCAGATCGCCCAGATACACAGCGCAGTGCTGGAAACAAGCGAAATTGTAATCACTGTAAAGGAAATGTTGCGGACAAGGCGCGGTTCAATAACGCCTTTTAATTCTTGTCGAGGTTTTGGTGTCGGCGGAGTTTTTTCGTTTTCCATTTTGTCCAGGCTAACATTTTCACGCGTTTCATTTCAATTTATTAAAAGGCACGGAGATTGCTCAATTCACTTTAATATTTTTATTTTGTCTTATTTTGATACGAGGTTTGATGGAGCAGTTATTATATGTTTGAAAATAAAAATCCACTTCTGATCGGCGCGGCGGTCGGCATCGGCGCGTTGTCCGTCTTGACGGCTTGGAAAAAATCGCGGCGGAAATTCGACTTTAAAGACAAAGTGGTTTTGATCACGGGCGGCTCGCGGGGCTTGGGTTTGGTGCTGGCGCGGGAATTTGCCGCCGAAGGCGCACGGATTGCGATTTGCGCCCGCAACGGCGAAGAGCTTGCCGCCGCGAAAGAAGATTTGGAATCACGCGGCGCGAAAGTTTTCGACGCGATTTGTGATGTTCGCAATCAGGATGAAATTGATCAATTGGTCGGCGATGTTTGTATGCGATTCGGGCAGATAGACGTGCTGGTCAACAACGCCGGAGTCATCCAGGTCGGACCGCTCGCCACGCAAACCGAAAAAGATTTTGAAGACGCGCTGGCGATCCATTTTTGGGCGCCGTATCGAATGATCCAAACCGTTCTGCCGATTATGCGCGGCGCGGGCGCGGGACGTATCGTAAACATCGCCTCAATCGGCGGCAAAGTCGCCGTTCCGCATCTTGCGCCGTATTGCGCGAGCAAATTCGCGCTTGTCGGATTGTCGAACGCATTGCAGGTCGAACTCGCCAAGGAAAATATTTTCGTGACGACTGTTTGCCCCGGATTGATGCGCACGGGCAGCCACGTCAATGCCTATTTCAAAGGACAAAACGAAAAGGAATACGCGCTTTTTGCGATCAGCAACGCGCTTCCCATTTCCTCGATTAGTGCCGAATCCGCCGCACGGCAAATTATCGCGGCGGCAAAACGCGGCGACGCGGAAGCGGTAATTTCGGTGCAGGCGAAAATCGCCGCCAAGATGAACGCGCTTTTCCCCGAAACGACGGCGGAAATTTTATCGCTCGTCAACCGGCTTTTGCCCGGAAAAGGCGGGATCGGAACCGCGAAACTCCGTGGGAAAGACAGCGAATCGTGGCTTGCGCCGTCAATTTTAACGGCGTTGGCAGATAAAGAAATTGTTGAAAACAACGAGCAATTTGCAAATTAGGAAGGAGAAATATATGCAGGAAATCAATAAAAAACAAGAAAGCAATACCAAAGAGATCACTAATTTTTTGACCGATATGAAACAAAACGTCGGCGATGACGAACGCCTTGTGTCGGCAATCGCGGGCGCCGGGCTGGTCACCTACGGAATCTCGAAAGGCGGACTTCTCGGAACGGCTTTGTCGCTCGTCGGCGGCGGTTTGGTATATCGCGGCGCGACCGGGCATTGCCACCTTTACAGCGCGGTTGACAAAAATACCGCCGCGCCGTCACAGACCAGAGTCCACGTTCAAAAATCGGTCACGATCGACAAATCGCAAGCCGAGCTTTATCAGTTCTGGCGCAATTTCGAGAATCTGCCGCAGTTCATGAATCATCTCGAATCGGTGACGGTTTTGGACGACAAACGCTCGCACTGGAAAGCAAAAGCGCCGCTCGGCACGTCGGTCGAATGGGAAGCCGAAGCGACCGGCGAAGTCGAGAACGAACGCATCAGCTGGCATTCGGTCGAAGGTTCGGAAATTCCGAATTCCGGCGTTGTCGAATTTCGCCCGACAACCAATCGCGGCACGGAAGTCCGCGTAACTTTGACTTACGAACCGCCTGCCGGAAAACTCGGTTCGTGGATCGCATGGCTTTTCGGCGAAGAACCGAGCCAACAGGTTGCCGAAGATTTGCGCCGCTTTAAGAGCCTGATGGAAACCGGGTTAATTATGAAGGTCGAAGGTCAGACATCGGGCAGAATCGCGGAAGTAGCGGAAGAAAAATCAAAAGTAAAAACGGCTTCGGCTTAGTTTTTTGTAGTAGAACAAGGAGGAAATTAAAATAATGAAAGCAGTATGCTGGATGGGCAAACACAACGTCAGCGTCGAAAACGTGCCTGACCCATCAATTCTTAATTCGCGCGACGCGATCATCAAAATCACAAGCACCGCCATTTGCGGTTCCGATCTGCATCTATACAACGGATTTATTCCGACAATGGAGCAGGGCGACATTCTCGGACATGAGTTTATGGGCGAAGTTGTTGAACTTGGCAGCAGCGTTACAAACCTGAAAAAAGGCGACCGCGTCGTCGTGCCGTTCACGATCGCCTGCGGAAGTTGTTTTTTCTGCAAGAAAGATCTTTGGTCGGCTTGCGATAACTCGAATCCGAAACCGACCGCCCAGGAAACGGTTTATGGTTTTACAGGTTCGGGGCTTTTCGGTTTTTCACATATGATGGGCGGATTCGCGGGCGGACAAGCCGAATATGTGCGCGTCCCGTTCGCCGATGTCGGACCGCTGAAAATTCCCGACGGGTTGGAAGACGAACAGGTTTTGTTTCTTTCCGACATTTTTCCGACGGGTTATCAGGCGGCGGAAAACTGCAACATTCAGGAAGGCGACACAGTCGCCATTTGGGGAGCCGGTCCGGTCGGACAGTTCGCCGTCAAATCGGCGTTTATGCTCGGTGCGGAAAAAGTCGTCTTGATCGATCATTACAATGATCGTCTCGAACTCGCGCAAAAGGAAAACGAAAATCTCGAAACGATCAATTTCGACAATGAAGACGTTTACACCAAACTTCTCGATCTGACGGGCGGACGCGGTCCCGATTCGTGCATTGATGCGGTCGGTCTGGAATCGCACGGCTCGTCGCCCGACGCGCTTCTCGATTACGCGAAAGCCGCCGTTTTTCTGGCGACCGACCGTCTCCACGCGCTTCGGCAGGCGATCTATTGCTGCCGCAAGGGCGGAACGGTTTCGATTCCGGGCGTTTACGGCGGATTTTTGGATAAATTCCCGCTCGGCGCGGCGTTCGGCAAAGGTTTGACCTTCAAAATGGGACAAACCAATATGCATTCTTATATGCCGCGACTCCTCGAAGCGATTCAGGAAGACAAAATTGATCCGCGTTTCGTCATCTCGCACCGTTTGAATCTGAGCGAAGCGCCGATGGCTTATGACCAGTTCAACAAGGAAAAAGACACTTGGCGCAAAGTTGTTTTGAAACCGCACTAAAGTTAGTAAGCAGTTGGCAGTATGATTTTTTTACTGCCAACTGCCTACTTCAAAGAAAATACTGCCCACAAAGAAACCAGCGAAATTACGATCCACAGCAAAACGCCTTGCAAAAACGGTTTCAGACCGACTTTTCTCAAAGTTTCGCGCGAAAGACTAGACCCGATCAAAAACAGCGTCACGGTCAAACCGGTTTTTGCAAGATTGACGAGCGCGTCAAAAATGCTCGGCTGAACCGCGTTCGGCGCGTATGTTCGCAAAACCGTCGCCAAAAGAAACAAAAGGATAAACCACGGAATCGCAATTGTAGTTTTGCCGCCGCCGTTTTGTTGACGGTAAATAAAAGCGAAAATCAGCGCAATCGGCGCGATCCACAAGGCGCGGGCGAGTTTGACGGTAGTTGCGATCTGCAAGGCTTCGCTTCCATATTTCGCACTTGCGCCGACGACCGAACTCGTGTCGTGAATGGCAATCGCCGACCAGATTCCGAATTGATTTTCCGTCAAATTAAGCGCGTGTCCGATGATTGGAAACGCGATAAGCGCGACGGAATTCAGGATAAAAACCGTGCAGAGCGACACGGAAATTTCTTCCGAATCGGCATCAATCGCGGGCGCGACCGCCGCAATCGCACTGCCGCCGCAAATCGCCGTCCCAGACGAAATCAGCGCGGAAGTTTTGTCGTTGATTTTAAGCAGTTTACCGATCAGCCAACCGAGAATCAAAGTTCCGAAAATCGTCGCGACCGTAAAATAGATGCCGTCTTTTCCCGCCTTTAAAACATTCGAAAGATTCATTCCGAAACCGAGCAGAACGACGCTGAATTGCAATAAAATTCTCGTCCATCTGCTGACGGCGCGTGAAAAAGGATTGCCGATTTTTAACGCCAGAAACAATCCCAAAGCAAGCCCGATCGGCGGCGAAACGTAAGGCGTTAAGCAAGCGATGATGAATATAAAAAAGACGACTTTCTGCTGTAACATATTGTCGGAACCGCCGGCGGTTCCGACTTTAATTCAAAATCCCGAAACCATTTATGAGCAGGCTCGTCGTTCTGCTGAGCGGATTTTTATGGATCTACTTTTCATCTTCTGAGCATTGGGCGAGCTTAAAAAAAAATAGCTGACTAATTTTGCGCCTTGCCTTGCTTTGCGACCGCTTCTTCGGCGGCTTTGACGGCTTCCGCGTCGCCGAGATAGAAGCTTTTCTTCGGCGTCATGTTTTTGTCGAGTTCATAAACAAGCGGAATTCCCGTCGGAATATTGCGGCTGACAATATCTTCGTCGGAAATCGTGTCGAGATATTTGACCAAAGCGCGAAGCGAATTGCCGTGCGCGGCGATAATAATGCGTTTTCCTTCTTTAATTTTCGGCGCGATTTCTTCCTGATAATACGGCACGACGCGCTCGACCGTCTGTTTTAAGGCTTCGGCTTTCGGAAACATTTCCGGCTTGATAAACGCATAACGCGGGTCTTTGCCATACCAGCGTTCGTCGGTTTCTTCCAGAAGCGTCGGCAGAACGTCGTAGCTTCTGCGCCAGACCAAAACCTGTTCTTCGCCGTATTGCGCGGCGGTTTCCGCTTTGTTCAAACCTTGCAGCGCGCCGTAATGACGTTCGTTCAAAAGCCACGATTTGGTTTCGGGAATCCACATCAGATCCATCTCGTCGAGAATTATCCAGAGCGTTCGGATGGCGCGTTTGAGAACCGACGTGTAGGCTTCGTCAAACGTAAAACCTTCGGCTTTCAACAATTTACCCGCCGCGTGCGCTTCTTCCTTGCCGAGTTCGGAAAGATCGACATCCTTCCATCCCGTAAAACGATTTTCCTTGTTCCACTCGCTTTGTCCGTGTCTGATTAAAACTAATTTGTGCATATTTTTTTAAATCTCTGTCTGAAGTTAAATGTTTAAAGCCTTTCCTTAATTAAACTCTAAACAAAAAAAAGGCTCAAGTTTCATAAAAAGAAACTTGAGCCGATCAGCAAAATTATCCTTTCGGTTTTACTTACATCTTGGAAATTGGCGTTCCATCTGGGCATCGAATAAGGTTTCTCCGATCGCACAAATTTCGACTTTTTTGACGGTCGGAAATTGCTTTGCGGTTTTTTCTATCGCCTCAAGGAAAATGAATGAACCGAGAGTTCCGTAATTTGTTTCGTTCTTCGGCTGTGAAAATTTGACGGTTGCGATGCCGTTTTTCAACACCACGCCTTCAAATTTCATTCCGAAGGTTACTGAACCGAAGCCTTTTTCTTCCTCGTATTTCGTCGCGCCTTTAAATAATTCTTCGAGCGTCGGGCGCAAAGGCGCGGCGGCTTCGACTTCGCGTTCGACCGTTCCGAGAACGAAATTTTTATTCGGCTGGTTGTCATTTACCCGCCAGAGATATAGTTTTACCCGTTTAAATCCTGCTTCCAGATATTCGTTGGTCGGTTTATTGTAAATGACCTTGTTTTTGAGAATTACGTTCAAATTGTGGATTTCGGTTTTCGCGGATTTGACCGTCGCTCTCTTTGTCGGAAACGCGCTCTTTTTTGCGTCAGGATAATCTCTGGATTGAATGATGGTTTCCCAATCATCTTCTTTATAAAACAAAAGCGTCAATTTATCGCCGTTTTGCCGGGAAAGTTCCGCGAACGGGCGAAAAAAGACTTCGCCGCGTTTCGGGTCAACGACCGAAAAATACGAAGCGCCGAGTCCGCCGTCTTCCATTCTGACCAACAGTGCGATCCGCCCGTTTTTGAGTTTTACTTCCGATAAACCCACGACCATATAATATTGCTCCATTATTTTGCGGGTTTTGCCTGTTTTGACTTCGTAAATTTTGAGCGAATGCCCTTCGTTTTCAAATCCGCCCGCGCCGTCGCGGTCTGAATAGACGACTTCTCTGCCGTCATTGATGATCCAAACATCAATCGCATGTTCGGCAATCATTTTCTGTTGCCCGTTGACGGTAATAAAAGCCTGCCCGCCAAATTCACGGTTTTCCGTTTTAATTTCAAAAGCCGTGGCGCGTAAATCCTGCGCGATTGCCGAAATTGCAGAAATCCCGATTAAAACCGTAAAGATTGATAAATATAGTGTTATTCGTTTCATAAATTCCCCATTTTCAGACCGCCCGACGCAAAACATTTTGCGCTTCCCCGACCAGATAAAGCGAACCCGTCACGCAAATTATTCCGTTTGCCGCAAATTGCGGCGCGATTTTTAAGGCTTCTTCGACTGTTTCCGTAACGACCAGATTTTGTTTGTCGAAATCTTTCGGAACAAATTTTATTAATTCGCCGGTTTCCATCGAGCGCGGATTATCGGGTTTTGTCAGAATCAAGGTTGCGGCTTTCGGAAAAAGAAGCTCGGCGATTTCCGCCAAATTCTTTTCGCGCATCGAGCCGAAAACAAGCGTTATCGGCTGATTAACAAATTCGTCCAGATATTCACGCAGAGCCTTCGCGCCGGAAACATTATGCGCCCCATCGAATAAAACTCCCTCGTAAAATTCGAGCCGTCCTTTATTTTTTGCGGTTTCCAAGCCTTTCCAGATATTTTCTTTTTCAATTTCAAACCCGAATTCGCGCAAAGTTTCGGCAAGATTGACGGCAACCAACGCATTGACAATCTGATGTTTACCCGCCAAACCCAATACAATATCGTGATAAACATCATTTTCGGTTGAGAAATTTATGGCAATCAGCGATTTTTCCGCTCTTTTGATTTGAATATCCTCTGAAATAAATAGCGGGTTAACACCGGTTTCCCGGCATCTTTCCAAAATTACTTTTTGAGCTTCGTTTTGTTGCGTTGCAATTATGACTTTGGTATTTTCCCGAATTATCGCCGCTTTTTCCGCCGTGATTACGGCTAATGTGTTCCCCAAAATTCGTTGATGATCGTAATCAACCGGCGTGATTGCGACGATTTCCGCATTGACGGCGGTTATCGCGTCTAATCGTCCGCCAAGACCTGTTTCCAAAATCGCCAATTCTATTTTCGCTTCGGCAAAAGCGTTCAAAGCAATCGCCGTTACCTGTTCAAAATAGGTCGGGACGGTTTTGAGTTCGCCTTTTTTAACTAATATTTCTGACCTTTCTCTGATAACGCCAGCGTGCCGCGCAAAATCTTCTTCCGAAATTTCTTTGCCGTTTATGCGGACTCTTTCGGTCACCGAAATCAAATGCGGCGAAGCCGTCATTCCGACCGAAATTCCGGCGTTTAAACAAATCGCTTCGAGAAAAGCGCAGGTCGAGCCTTTGCCGTTCGTTCCGGCGACCTGAACTTTTAGATAATTATTTTGCGGATCGCCGAGCGCATCGAGAAGTTTGCCGATGTTTTCAAGCCCGAGCTTCATCGCCAAAACTTCGTTGCCCAAACCGTAGAGATATTCGAGAGATTCGTTGAAGTTCACTTAGTTTTAGTTTTTTGACTGTTTATTTTTCTCGCATACGACTAAGTATTCTTTATTCATTGTCGCCCGACTTTCACCGACTTTATTGGATGGAGAATTTTTAAGCGGCATTGATTTACTCCCCAGAAGCCTTTCGTAAGTAAATAGATGTGAAAACCCGTTAGCTTCAAATTTTTCCGCAATAAACTGGTCGGTCGGAAGCTGCACATCTTTTACTCGTCTGTTTCCGACAACATAAATAATTTTTCCGCCTTTTTTCACACTTTTGGCAACATCTTCGATTGAATAATTCAAATCCTCGTAAAATGATGAAATTTCTAAAGCTCTTTTCGGGGAAATCTTTTCAATTTCCCAAATATAATCGGCTATCAATCCTTCGTTATAAATTTCTTTGACTTTTTTTCCGCCCATTAAATAATTATCAATCTGACGCGCATAACCGATTCCGAGCCATTCGTTGCTAAACATCGAAAACTGCCCGTAAGCAACAGTCGTTTTGCTGTCGCCGTAAGGCGGACTCGTCAAAACAACGTCAAAATAATTTTCTTTGGCGGGAAAGGCATTATAATTGATTTCAATTTTTGCACCGTTGATTTTTGGATAGTAACAATATTGATAAATGTCTGACACCTTATTCAATTTTTCAAAATAAACGCCGAAAACATCGGGATTAAAATTCAAAACATCTTCGGATTTCATTCGGTATAATTTGAATTCGTTGTTTCGCGTGTATGAACAATCGCGGATGGTTTCGGAAAGCGCAACCAGAAAAAGTCCTTGAATATTATGGTCTATTTTTTCGATAAAGTTTTTGAGGACCGCCAGACGTTGAAGAACTTGTTTCGAGAACCAAAAATCAATATTATAAATGTCCGGCGGTTTTACGCTTCGCAGATTTTCTTCATCTTTTATAAAATCAAAAACTTCATTTCTGAGATATTGTTTTGCCGATTTGACCTTCTCCAAATCTACTTTCGTAAACTTGGCTTTTGAGATCAGAACGGCTAACGGATTGATGTCATATCCATACATTTCCTGCAAACCGCTTTCCAATCCGACGGCAAATGACGAACCCGAACCGCAATACGGGTCAAGCATTTTTCCTTGTTTGAGATTCAGTTCCTTAAATAATTCAATACCGATTTGAGGCAGCATCGTCGCCGGATATTTATGCAGATTCGGGTAAATAGAAGCGTAAGATTGCCCTGCAAAATCATATTTTTCATTTCTGATTATTTGATATTTCATAAATTTGCATTGACATAATCGGGTAGTTCAGACAATTTTGATATAAAATCAGCGTCAACATCTTTTGCAATAAAAGCGTTATCAAAAAATTTAAACATTCCGCGATGTTGCGGATTGTTAATTTCATTATAAAAATTAACCGTCGCAAAACAAACCAAAGGCATTTCTTCGGCTTCGTAAGAAATATTGTATTTGTCTTTAATGCTATTGGCGGAAGTCGCTATTTCCATCAATAATTTCCATTTGTAAGTTTGTCCGGTCTCTTTCGCGCAGAGAAGTTTTTAGCGAAAGAATGATGCAATTCGGCGATTCTTTATTTTCTTTGTATGAATAAATTATCAAATCGCAATCAGGCTTTTGCGTTTCACCATCAACATTAATGGTTGATAATTTGTTGAAATTTCTAACTTTTGATTTTTGACTTGTCACAAAAATATCGGAACGAATGTTTTCGTGAATTTTATTGTTTAGAAAAATATAGACAATTGCTTGCGAAAAGGAATTTCCGGCGATTGATTTTATAGCTTGTTTTTCGTCTCGAATTTCACCGCTCAATTTTCTTTGTGTTAAATAAGCATTAACAAAAGGTAACGCTTGGAAAAGTATGCTGTGTATCCGATTGAAAACCAATTTCCAATTTTCTTGAGGTGTTTGATTATTATTCACAACAAAATCATCAATTAGTCTTAGCGTTTCAGTTAAATACGGAACGGCTTTTATTCTTATTAAGGTTTTATTTTCTTCTTTGCTTAATTCATAAGCCATAATTTAATGTTGCTCAAACTTTATTTAATTGCTGCATTCATCATAAAATCGAGCAGTCGAATTATGGTTTCGCGCATTTCGCGGCGGTCAATGACGCGGTCAACCATTCCGTGTTCGAGCAGAAACTCCGAACGCTGAAAGCCTTTCGGGAGTTTCTGGCGGATGGTTTGTTCGATAACTCTTGGTCCGGCAAAACCGATTAACGCCTTTGGTTCTGCCAAATTAACGTCGCCGAGCATCGCAAAGCTCGCGGTTACGCCGCCGGTCGTCGGGTCTGTCAGAACGGATATGAACGGCAGACGCGCATCGTGAAGACGCGCCAGCGCGGCGGAAATCTTCGCCATCTGCATTAATGAAAAAGTGCCTTCCTGCATTCGCGCGCCGCCCGAAGCCGAAAAAATGACGACCGCGCCGCGTGTTTCAAACGCCCGTTCGACGAGCCGCGTGATCTTTTCGCCGACCGCCGATCCCATCGAACCGCCGATAAACGACATATCCATCGCGCCCGCGTAGGTCAGATGTCCGCCGACCAATCCCTTGCCGGAAACGATTGCTTCGGGCAAACCCGAGGATTTTTTCGCGGCTTCGATGCGGTCTTTATAAGGTTTCGTATCAACAAATCCGAGCGGGTCGCTTGATGTAACTTCCTCGTCGAGTTTTTCGTATCTGCCGTCGTCAAACAGAGTGTCGAGCCGTTCGCGCGCACCCAGACGAAAATGATAAGCGCAATGGGTGCAAACCTGTAAAGATTCGATCAATTCGCGTTTGTAAAGCGGATTCTCGCATTCGGGACATTTGACGAAAATGCCTTCGGTTTTGACTGTGCGTTCTTCGCCGTCGCCTTGTTCTTCTATCTTTGGTTTATTTCTGCGAAACCAGGACATATATTATTTTTGATTCCAGTATAGCGATTTAATAAGTTTCTAAGATTAGCACAAGCGGGCGCGAAGTGCATTTATTAAATCAAAATCTGATTGCTAAATAATTCGTTTTTGTGGTAAATTCACACTCGAAAAATATTTAAAACCAAACGATTCCGCCCTAAATTTATGAATAAAATATTTATACTTTGCTTCGTCTTTTTGTTTTCCGTCAACGCTTTTTCAGCCGTCCGCACGTGGGACGGTGGCGGTGCTGACGCGAACTGGACAACCGCCGCGAACTGGGTCGGCGACGTTGCGCCCGTTGCCGGGGACGATCTGGTTTTTCCGGCATCGGCAGCCCGGCAGTCGAACAATAATAACTTTTCGGGATTTACAAGTTTTAATTCGCTGACCATCGAAGGCGGAAATTATACTATCAGCGGCAACGGTTTTCGCCTGACAAGCGGTTTGACGGTCGGCGGCGGAACGCAGTTTATCAGCACTTCGATCAATCCGACGGGCGCTCAAACTTTTAACGCCGCGCAAGGCTCGACGATCACCATAGTTTTATTGAATATGAGCGGTTCGGCTTTAACCTTTGACGGCGCGGGCGGTTTCGGCATCGGCGTTATAAGCGGTCCGGGCAACCTTATTAAAAACGGCGCGGGCGCGGCGCTTCTTGCCCAATCTGCTCTTTACAGCGGCTCGATCACCGTCAACAACGGCATTTTCGTGGTTGACGCGACAATTCCGAACACCCCTGTAACGGTCAATAATCCGAACCTGACGACCGGAACGCTCGGTTTCAGCGGTTTCGGCGGCACGGGAACGGTCGGGACGGTCAACGTTGTGCAGGGCGCGATCAGCGCGGGAACTTTGACCTCGCCGACCGGAATCCTGAACACGGGAAATCTGACGTTTACGGCAAACGGCGCGTATGCCTGCAAGATCGGCGGCACGACAGCGGGCGCAGACGGACACGATCAACTAAGCGTCACGGGAACAGTCAATTTAAACAATGCGCGGCTCGCGCCGATTCCGTGGAACGGTTTTCGTCCGGCAATCGGCGACTCGTTCACGATTTTGCGAAATGACGGAAGCGATGCCGTCAACGGAACATTTCTTAATGCGCCCGAAGGTGCGGTTTTCGGCGGCGCTTTGAACACGGCTTTTCGGATCACGTATCAGGGCGGCGACGGTAACGACATTGTCATTACCCGCGTCAACCGTGCAAACTTCGATTTTGACGGCGACGGAAAAACCGATATTTCAACATTTCGTCCGTCAAACGGAACGTGGAACGCAGTTTTGACATCGAATGGCGCGAACTTTTCGACAAATTGGGGTTTGGGCAGCGACAAACTCGCGCCGGCAGATTTTGACGGCGACAACAAGACGGACTTGGCGGTTTTCCGCGACGGCATCTGGTGGATTTTGAACAGTTTTAACGGTTCGGTGACGACCGTCCAGTTCGGTTTGAGCGGCGACATTCCCGTCCCGAACGATTTCGACGGCGACGGGCGCGCCGACATCGCCGTCTGGCGACCGGCGGACGGCGTCTGGTATCAACTTCGAAGTCTCGGAAACCAATTCGCGGCGGGCGCGTTCGGACTGAACGGAGATAAACCCATTCTCGGCGATTTCGACGGCGACGGACTCGGCGACCTTGCCGTTTACCGTCCGGCAGACGGCGTCTGGCATCTTCTGATGAGCGCGACCAACTCTTACGTCGCTTTCCCGTTCGGCATCGCCTCCGACCGTCCGTGCGCCTCGGATTTCGACGGCGACGGCAAAACCGACCCGTGCGTTTTTCGCGGTACGGCGGACGGCAATCAGCCCGATTTTTATATTTTGAGAAGCTCGGATTTGTCAGCCGCCTTCGTTTCGTGGGGTTTGCCCGACGACGTGCCGACCCTCGGGGATTTCGACGGCGACGGCAAAACCGACATCGGCGTTTTCCGTCCCGCCTCGCACGAATGGTTCTGGCTCAGAAGTTCTGATCTGACGGTCGGCATTTCAAACTTCGGTCAGACGGGCGATCTGTCAATCCCTTCGGCTTACGTTCCGTAGAAAAGTTATGAGTTTCAACTTTAGTTGGCAAACGCAAAGTGAAGAAGCCAACTAAAGTTGAAACTCATAATCTTTGAAACTCAAACCCCGATAATTCAACTTATGTAAATTTGGCGAAAAATGACGGAACAGCAACGAGAAGAGGCTTTGAGCTACCGCCAAACTCGTCTTTACCCAAAACACTCACTGCCGTATTTCGATTTTGAAGGGGAACACCAATTTTAATTTCTTCCGCTTGTTATGAACACAACAGAGTGTTGAGCCGTTCGCGCGCACCCAGACGAAAATGATAAGCGCAATGCGTACAAACCTGTAAAGATTCCATCAATTCGCGTTTATAGAGCGGATTCTCGCATTCGGGACATTTGACGAAAATGCCTTCGGTTTTGACTGTGCGTTCTTCGCCGTCGCCTTGCTCTTCGATTTTTGGTTTGTTTCTGCGAAACCAGGACATATTATTTTAGATATTAATTTAGCGATTTAGTAAGTTTTTAAGATTAGCACAAGCAAGCGCGAAGTGCATTTATTAAATCAAAATTGCTTTTCCGATTAAATATCTTGACATAAATCAATTTTCGTGGCATTTTTGTGAAAAATAATTTTATTTAAATAACTCCTAAGCCTTTTGAGTGTTTAAATAGCTGCCGCTATTTGTTTAATTCAAGCGGGCAAATTGCGGCTCTCGTAAAGCTTGACTTACCGGATGAAGGTTAAACTTTCATCCCCAACAATAATTTTTAAACAATATAAGGAGAACACTTATGACTACAGGACCAACGCCCGGTCAAATAGCTCAAGTTCAAAGCAACTTGAAAAATATGCAGGCGTTAAATGACTATGTTTACAATCAAGGCGGATCGTCTAGAATTTTAAACGCATATCTTTTGCTTTCGGAACAGGATAACAGTGATCTTGGACTGACAATCGGATTAAACGTTCTGGAAGGCGCTTTTTGGGCAATCGGCGGAATGCTCGGACCGATTGGGAATTTTAGCGCGAGTTTTCTATCGGGAATGGTTAGCTACTGGGCGACTTCGGCAAATACGCCGCCGAGCTTAAACACGACTTTTGCATCAACGGCAATCAGAATCCAAAAAACTTCTTTTCAAGTTGATCAACAGCTTGCCGCCTACTATAACGATGTCGCCGGAAATTGGAACACGTCTTTTACATACAACGGCAACACGGTAAGTTTGGCGGATTTGGCAAATATTAATTTCCCTGCCGAAACGGATAATAACTTTTTTCCATTGGCAAACGCGGCGATATTCGCGCTTGATCAGATGATTTGGAAAACGGTTTTAAATATCAATTATGTTATTACATTGTGGGAACTTTCCAGCGGACCGACAATTCTTCCCGGCGACCAGAATACGCCGCCAATTCAGTATGATGAATCATTTATCGCAAATAATCCTTCCTACTATAATACATGGTCATGGCATCAATCTTCGGGCTGCGGGGACACTACGGGTTGGAATATTAACGAATACAATATCGGAACCGGCGCAGGAATATTCTCCGACGGCGGGATGTCAACTGCGGCTTGCCAGTATCTCTTTATTGATTCTGCCGATGGAGTAACGATCAATGCCAACGGACTTTATCCACGGAAGACCGTATTCAACGATTTAGGAATCAAGCAAACCACACATATCGTCGCGGTTCCTTCGGGCGGCGGCATCGGATTGTCAATGAGCTACAAGCGGGCAATGGTTGAGGAACGGACATTAGGAAAACTCGTCGAGCGCGAAGGGCGCGAGAACATCCAACAAATGGTCATCGCCGAAGCCCAAAAGGATCCTGTGTTTGCGCGTAACGTGGTGGCTCGACCACGCGAAACTCTGGAAAATTTTCTCGGTGTAAAAATTCCCGAAAGCATTTATCTGAGTGTTATTCAGGAAACCGCCGGAAATTTTGCAATCGTAATTCCGGTAAAAGATGAGTAAACAAAATTTCTGTTGCTTAGCTCAGTCAAAATCTTTACTGACAAAGCCGGCTTTGCACAAAAAACAATTAAAAGCATTGGTGTGATAAATCATTATCAATTTTACATTCTGCATTTTATATTTTTAAGCCGGTATTGACTGCAATTAATGAAGAATGTAGAATGTAAAATTCGTCGTCGGCTTTCGACTTTTTCGCCTATTTTTGTGCAAAGCCAACAAAGCCTGAAATCATGTTTTTATGGTCTGAAAACGTCTTTTTTGAATCTGAAAACGTGTTTTCAGACTCTGAAATCACGTGTTTTGAACCTTTTGAGTCATCTGCTGAATACACAAATATCTTTGAAGAGTCGTTTTTGTGAACATTCTCTACAATGTTCGTTTGGCAGGCGCAGAGCAATCCTTTTCGACCTCAAATTTATGGTAACTTCTTTGATAAACCTTCATTTTTTCTTATGTTGAAGTTGAAAATGACCCGATTAAACCAATGACAGGTCTGGAAGGTTTGCTCTCTGCGCCCGCTTTTTCTGACTTTGCAAGAGTCGTCTTACGTTCCAATTTAAACGCGCCCGAACTTTTTTGTTGACCGCTTTTCGTTTATACTCTGAAAAAATACTTTCCGCAAAAAACTTTCAGAGGAAAATTGAATGAAAAAACTTGTTGCCGCGCTTTTTTGTCTTGGCGCATTTTGCTTTTTCTGCACTGCCGCCGACGCTCAGAATATTTTTTCGACGACCCCGGAATTTAAACTTCCGAAGGATTATAAACCGAGTAAACTCGAAAATTCGCCCGTGATGCAAACGATGCTCGATGCCGCCGTCAGCGAAACGCTCGAAAAATTCAAGGATAAAAATTTGAAGGCTGAAAACTTTTCCGCGACGGTGATCGATCTGCGCGACGCGAAGGCTCTGAAATGGGCAAGCGTGCGCGGCGAGGAAAAATATTATCCCGCGTCCGTGCCGAAAATGTTTTATATGGTCGCGCTCCAGCGCTGGCTCGAAGACGGGCGCGTTAGATTAACGCCCGAAATGGAACGCGGGCAGAAAGATATGATCGTTGATTCGTCCAATGAAGCGACGCAGTATATTTTGGACGTTCTGACGCAAACATCGAGCGGCGCGGAAATGCCCGAAAAGGAGTTTGAAATCTGGTCGTTCAAGCGCAACATTGTCAACCGCTATTTCACCGCGCAGGGTTATCAAAACATCAACGTCAACCAGAAAACTTTCTGCGAGGACGCTTACGGCATCGAACAGCAGTTTCGCGGCTACAAAGGCAACAACCGCAATATGCTGACGACCAACGCGACCGCGCGGCTCTTGACGGAGATCGTTTTGGGCAAAACCAACACGCCCGAACGGACGAAAATAATGATGGATCTGATGAAACGCGAGCCGTTTGCCGAAACCAAGGACAACGACGATCAGGCGCACGGTTTTACGGGAATCGCGCTGATAAACAAAAAAATGAAGGACGCGCGGCTCTGGTCGAAAGCCGGCTGGACATCGAAAATGCGCCACGACGCGGCGTATATCGAAACCGTCGACGGCTTGAAATTCGTGATCGTCGTTTTTACGGAAAATTTTGCAACCGAACGAAATATTATTCCGACAATTGCGGAAAAAGTTTTAGATAATTTGGGGAAAATCAAATAATCACTTAAACTGTTTTGGAACAAAAACCTCTTGGAGAAACAGCTAATGACAGACAATCAATTCAGAGAAATGATGGATAAGGTAACAAAATGCGTCAACGGCATTCAAATTTTACGCGATGACGTTACCGAACTGAAAACGGATGTTGCCGAACTGAAAACAGATGTTGCCGAACTGAAAACAGATGTTGCCGAACTGAAAACAGATGTTGCCGAACTGAAAACAGATGTTGCCGAACTGAAAACAGATGTTGCCGAACTGAAACAAGGTCAAATCCGAATCGAGAAAAGAATGGATAATTTTGAAGAAGGACAAGCCGAGATGAAAAAAGAACTGCAAATAACAAATCGAGCCTTATCAATATTAGCTGATGATTCAATCAAAACCCGCGCCAGAGTCGAGATTTTGGAAGAAGAGAAAAATTTATCAAATTAGTAAAAAGTCATTATGAAAAAACTATTTTTGCTTTTTGCCGTCCTGTTATTTGTCGCCAACGCTTTTGGTCAATATCAAAAGCCGCCGAAGGAAATTGAAGATATTTTAAACGCGCCGGCGACTCCGGCAACTTCCGTTTCGCCCGCGAAGGATAAGATCGTTTTGCTCGAACCGCTTCGTTATCCGCCGATCGCGGAACTTGCCGAACCGATGCTCAGATTGGCGGGTTTGCGCATCAATCCGACGACTAACTCGCAGCACCGTCAGCCGTATTTCGTCAAATTAACGCTGAAAAACATTGCCGACGGCAGAGAAACGCCCGTCGCGCTTCCGGCAGGCGCGAAAATCATTTCGCCGTCTTGGAGCGCGGACGGAAAATATATCGCGGCAGGAAACGTGACTTCGCGCGGCATCGAACTTTGGATCATTGACACGACAACCGCCAAGGCGACGCTCGTTAAAAACGCGATGGTCAACACGGCGTTCGGCGGCTGGAGCTGGATGCCGAATCAGAAATCACTAATCGTCAACACGGTTCCGAAAGCGCGGATTCCCGCGCCGCAATACAGAGATGTCGTGCCGAATTCGCCGAACATACAGGAAACCGCCGGAAAATCGGGCGCGGTGATGACGTTTCAAGACCTTCTGCGCTCGCCCAACGACGAACAGCTTTTTGAATATTACGCGACTTCGCAATTGGGAATCGTCGGCGTTGACGGCAAAGTGCGCGAAGTCGGCAGACCCGGAATTTTCGACACCGCCGACATTTCGCCCGACGGGCAGTATATTCTCGTTTCGACGATCAAACGTCCGTTCTCGTATCTTTTCCCGTATAACCGTTTTCCGAAAGACGTCGAAATTTGGGACGCGAGCGGCAAAATGGTGAAAAAACTGGCGGACATTCCCTTGCAGGACAATCTGCCCGTGCAGGGCGTTCCGACTTCGCCGCGCAGTTACGGCTGGATTCCGACCGAAGCCGCGACCTTGATCTGGGCGGAAGCACTCGACGGCGGAAATCCGCGCACGAAAGCCGCGCTGCGTGATAAATTGATGAAGCTCGCCGCGCCGTTTTCTTCGGAACCCGCGGAACTCGTCAAGATCGAACAGCGTTATCAGGGCAGAATTTTCGGCGAACGCGACGGCTTGATGCTCTATTACGATTACAACCGCGACACGCAGCGCCGCCGCATCTTTTCGGTTAATTACCGCAGTCCGCAGACGCCGAAAATGATTTCCGATCTGAGCATCAACGACCGCTACAACGACATCGGTCAGCCGGTCACGAAACGCCTGCCGAACGGCTACAGCGTCATTCAGCAAAACGGCGACGAGATCTTTTTGAGCGGAAACGGCGCTTCGCCCGAAGGCGACCGACCGTTTTTGCGGGCGATGAACCTGAGCGATCTGAAGATGCGCGAAATTTTCCGCTCGGATAACAATGCATACGAAAGTTTCGTTTCGCTGCAAAGCGCGGACGGAACGCAGTTTATCACGCGGCGCGAATCGGTTTCCGAGCCGCCGAATCTGTTTCTGCAATTCCGCTGTCCGCCCGATAAAACCTGCATCGCGCTGGCAAATAAACAGTTGACGGAATTTAAAGACCCGACCCCGCAATTGCGCGGCATCAAAAAACAGCTCGTGAGATATAAACGCGCCGACGGCGTTGATCTCTCGTTCACGCTTTATCTGCCGCCGAATTATGTTGAAGGAACGCGTCTGCCGACCGTCGTTTGGGCTTACCCGCAGAGCTTCACGGACGCGCAGACCGCCGGACAGGTGACGGGTTCGACCAATCGTTTCACGTCAATCGGCGGATCGTCGCATTTATTCTTTTTGCTTCAGGGTTACGCCGTTTTGGATGATGCCGCGATGCCGGTCGTCGGCACGCCTGAAACCAAGAATGATACGTTCGTCAAACAGATCGTGGATGCGGCAAAAGCGGCGATTGATAAAGGCGTTGAAATGGGCGTTGTTGACCCGCAAAGAGTCGGAGTCGGCGGACACAGTTACGGCGCGTTTATGACGGCGAATCTGCTCGCGCATTCCGATCTTTTCCGCGCCGGAATCGCGCGTTCGGGCGCGTATAACCGCACCTTGACGCCGTTCGGTTTTCAGGACGAAGAACGCAATTTTTGGCAAGCCACCAAAATTTACACGGACGTTTCGCCGTTTTTCTACGCCAACAAGATCAATGAACCCGTTCTGCTGATTCACGGCGAGGCGGACAACAACACGGGAACTTTCCCGATCCAGTCCGAACGTCTTTACGCCGCGATTCAGGGCAACGGCGGCACGGCGCGATTGGTTATGCTGCCTCTCGAATCGCACGGTTATGCGGGTAAAGAATCCATCGAACACGCGCTTTACGAGCAGATTCAATGGTTCGACAAATACGTCAAAAACGCCAAACCGCGATAGGAAAAAAGGCAAAAGGCAAAAGTAAAAATTAGAAGCGGAAGGTTTCAACAATCTCGAAAAATTAAGTGCTTCTTTACTTTTGCCTTTTTACTTTTATCTTTTGCCTTTCTTACCTTCCCGTTTTTTCGTAAAGTTCGGCAAGTCTTGATTTTGCAAGCTGTGTCCGCGGATTTTCCGCGCCTTGCGAAACCTTTAAACTTTCAAAACTTTGAACCAGAAGCGTTTCGGCTTCGGAAAATTTTTTCTGCGTCATCAAACATTCGCCCAACGCGCTTTTTGCCAGAGCGGTCAGAAAATGTTCCGGCGGCAGATTTTTTTGTCGAATTCCGACGGCTTCGCGCAGGATTTTTTCGGCTTCGACGGATTTTTCCGTTTTGTTCAGAATCAAGCCTTGAATCATCAGCGCAGTCGCAAAATTGATGTATTGCTCGTTAGTATTGGCGCGGTAAATTTTCAGCGTTTCGGCGATTTTCGTTTCGGCTTCGGCAAATTTGTTTTGCCGGTAGAGCGAATTTGCCTGTAAACGCAGATTGTCGCCGAGAAAAAGATGCGAATTGCTGAGAAGCCGCCGGTAAATCGTTTCGCCCTTCGACAGATTTTCATCGGCTTCGACGAAATTGCCTTTTTCGCTCAGATAACTTCCCAAACTCGTGAAAGCATAGCCCAGTTCCCACGTTTCGGATGCCGCAGTTCGGCTCAGTTCATTGATATGTTCACTTTGCAGGGCGATGGCTTCGTCAATTTTTCCCTGATCAAAAAGCGTCAAAGTTAAAGTTCCGCGAATCACACTCAGCGCGTTTTTATCTTTTTCCACCACCGAAGGCTCTAAAGCCAACGCTTCGCGCAATAGATTTTCGGCTTCCCTCGAATTTCCGAGCGCACGCCGGTTGACGGCGAAACTTTCGAGCGCGTTCACCAGATAAACGGCTTCCAGATTGCCCTTTTTTACCTCGACGCGGGCAAGCGGGATGATTTCCTGAAGTATTTCATCGGTTTCGGAGCGTTTTCCTCTTTGCGCTAAAATACTCGCCAGCAGTAATTTTGTTTGAATTATTTCCGAATTATTTCCGCCAAAGATTTTGATTTGTTTTTCAAGCGAAGCGCGAATGTGTTTTTCCGCCGGCTCGTAAAAACCTTGCGTGTTATAGCTGTACCCGAGGATGTAGTTTAATTGCGCTTTGACATCGGGTTGAGCGGAAAAATTTTCATCTTCGAGATGTTTGGCGGCTTTGTCCAGAACGTCCTTGATAGTAATTAATTCGTTCTCGTCCTTTTCGACTGCCGTGTTCGGATCGCTGTAATTGAGCATTTCCGCGAGAAAGCGGTTGACCGTTTCGGCTTTCGCCGTTTCGTTTCGCGCCGCCTGTGCTTGCCAAATGCTGACGATAATTCCGCCGATCAAGCTCAGCAAAATCAAACTTGCCGCCAAAACACCGATTTTATGACGTTTGATATATTTCGAAGCACGATATTTATAGGTGTTCGGACGCGCCGCAACCGGCAAACCTTTCAAATGTCTTTCGATGTCGCCCGAGAATGCTTCAACCGATTGATAACGGCGCACCGGTTCTTTTTTGAGCGCGGTCAGCGCGATATTGTCCAAATCTCCTTTTAACACTTTTGTCCTTCGTCCTTTGTCCTTCGTCCTTTGTTTTTCGGAATCTTGCGAAGGACTAAGGACAAAGGACGAAGGACGAACAGGTTCGCGCTCTGTAGCGGTTTTGATGATTTCATCCAGACTTTTTCCTTCAAACTGAAACGGACGCTCGCCGGTCAGCAATTCGTAAAAAATTACGCCGAGCGAATAAATGTCCGAAGCGGTCGTGATCGGTTCGTTTTTCAGTTGTTCGGGCGAAGCGTAAGCGGGCGTAAGGGCGCGAAAAGCCGTCTGCGTTTGCTCCGGATCGTTTAATAAATTTGCGTCGAGCAATTTTGCCAAGCCGAAATCGAGCAGTTTCGGTTCATTTTCCGCCGTAACGAGGATATTTCCCGGCTTTAAATCGCGGTGAACGATCAAATTTCGATGCGCGTAAGAAACTGCCGCGCAAACTTTTAGGAATAATTTCAGACGCGCTTCTAGATCGAGATTTTCACGCGCCACAAATTTCGTAATCGCTTCGCCTTCGACAAATTCCATTGCCAGAAACGGTTCGCCCGACGCGGAAACGCCGCCGTCAACCAGTTTGGCAATGTTCGGATGATTGAGATTTGCTAAAATTTGGCGTTCGCGCCGGAAACGATTGACCAGTTCGCTGTCGGCGACCGTCTGGCGAATGATTTTTACCGCTACTTTCTGCGAAAATTCGCCGTCGTCGCGTTCGGCAAGAAAAACCGCGCCCATTCCGCCCACGCCGATTTCTTTGATGATCTTGTAATTTCCGAAATGCTTTTCCGTCCGGTTTGCGGAAGGTTTCGTGAAAACTTCCGCGACTTGAAAAGCGGGTTCTTCGATAAAATCTTCGATTTCTGCGTGTGAAACGAGCAGAGATTCGACTTCAGCGCGGATTTCGTTATTGCCGATTCCCGACAAAAAATCTTCTCTCTCCTCGCCGCCCGTTTTTTCCAGCGCGGCAAGAAAAATCTCCTTCACATTTTGCCAGTTTTTTTCGTCCATCCGTTTTGAGTTCACACTTCAGCGTGCCGCAACTGAAAACGAAGCGATGCAGTTGCCTGCCGCCCAAAAACTTGAATTATAAATTAAACAAAAAACGCGCCGCTTCGCCGGCGTTCGGCACGCTGAAGCGTGAACTCAGAACTGTTTTATTTCCCGAAAAAGCCACGTCCGCGCAACCGTCCATTCGCGTTTGACCGTTGACGGAGAAATTTTCAAAGCGTGCGCGGTCTCCTCGATCGTCAAACCGCCGAAAAATCTGAGTTCGACGATCTTTGATTGCGTTTTGTCGAATTTCGCCAATTTTTCGAGCGCCTCGTCAAGCCCGATCAGATCAATTTCGCGGCTTTTTCGGTTCGGCAGACTGACCGCTTCATCGAGCGAAAGTTTTTGACCGAAATCGCGTTTTGCGGCGCGTTTTTCGCGGGCGTGGTCAACCAGAATTTTTCGCATAATTTGCGCCGCGACCGCAAAAAAATGAGCGCGATTCTGCCAACTTACTTTTTCCCAGTCAACGAGGCGGATATAGGCTTCGTGAACGAGCGCAGTCGCCTGCAGCGTGTGGTCGCTTCGCTCATTTTGCAGATAACTGTGCGCGAGCTTGCGCAATTCGCCGTAAACCAGCGGCAAAAGTTCTTCGGGAGCTTTTCCGTCGCCTTCATTGATGCGGTCGAGCAGAATTGTTAGATCGGACGAATCAGCCATAACTGTTCAGAGTAACGCATTTATGCGTGAAGATTTTCACCGGCGAAGCGCGGCGAAAATCACGGCTGAAGCCGTAACTCTGAACAAGATTATACGACTAATCGGCGAAAAATAAAGATTTATTTGAGCCAATTTCTGAAAATCTTCCGCTTTGTAGGGTGAAAGAGACATTAGTTCTAACTAGAACTGAGAAAAATTTGAAAAGGAAATTAAATTCAGATTCAGCAGACTGAGAACAAAAACGCTGAAAATGATTCTAAAGGAGAAAAATTATGCAAGATTGGCAATTTGTAAATATGCTTTATGCTTGGTGCGGCTGCAGAATAGCGGGAGAAGGTTTCGTAATTTCGGCAGAGCAACTTTGGCAATCGATTTTACTAAGAGGCGCCGCGTTGGAGATGACTGAAGCGCAGGTAATTGCTGTTGCCGAAAAGGTGTTGATTGAAAAAGTTGGTCCTGAAGTCGCCGGACAAATTGTGAAAACATTAACTACCAGACAGTTTATCAAAACGCTTGGCACGACCTTTGGCGAAACCGTGGTCGGAAGAGGCAGCGGAGCATTGGGTAAAGTTGGAACGGCAACCGCCAGAAACCTTCTGAGAGGTCCGATAGTAATTGGTGCGGTAGTTCTGGCATTAGTCTCAGCCGGTTGTTCCGCCAAGGATGAAATAGAAGTCGCTAATAATACAGCCCAACTATATGCTCATTATATGAGAAATTATATTCAATGGGCGGTGAGAGCCAAAAAACAACATCCTCAAGCGAAAATAGCCCAACCGATGCTTATGGAAGAATGGAATGAAATGCGATTTATGGTTGCAAACCCACACTAAGCATTTTAACCCCGTCTGATTTTTTAACATTTTCTACTGATTAAAACAGCTTCTTTTGAGGCTGTTTTTTTTGAGCCAATTTGGCAAGTTTTTCCGCTTTGTAGGTCGAAACCGAAAACAGTTGCCGCAAATGAAAGGGCAAATTCAAAAAGGCAGCCGGTGGATGAAACAACTTTTGGAGGTCGAGAATGTTCACTAATCTTAAAAAATTCTATAACGAACGAGAAATTTCCCGAAGCAGGATAATAAGTCTGATTATTATGGTTCTTTTAGCTTTAACATCTTCCGTTGGGAATCTTAAAGCGCAAGACGATTTAAGGGCGATGTCGCCGAATCCTGGCACGAATCCGCAGCATATCGTTGATTTTAACGGCGACGGCAAAACCGATTTTGCGGTTGTTCGGAACACGGGCAGCGGTCCGAACGGTCAGATCGCATGGTTTGTTCAAAACAACGGCGGCAGCGGGTTACAGGTGGTGCTGTGGGGGATTGCCAGCGATTTATTTGTGCCGGAAGATTACGACGGCGACGGTAAAACGGATGTTGCCGTCTGGCGACGTAGTTCGACACCCGGCGCGTGTGCTTTTTGGGTTCAAGGCTCGACGGTCGGAGTATTCTCCGTTCCGTTCGGCACACAGGGCGACTATGCGGTGGCAAATTACAACACTCACTAAGCTCGACTTTATCCAATTTTTGAACGTCCTTTGAAAATTGCTTGACTTGATTTTACAAGTGTAGAAATATCATCGCCGAGAGTTTTCAAACATCACAATTTTGCACGCTGTTTGAAAACTCTAAGGCAAAATCGCCAGGCTCAGTCTTTGATTGACATTCTTAATTTTCAAAATAGATAAAGTCGCGCTAATCTCAGAAGATGCGCGAAGATTTATCTTTTTTTCATCAGCCTTTGACCGATGTTTTTTCGTCCGTCAAGACTGATGATTTTTTTCTTTCCGGCGAGCAGATCGATTTCTTTCACGAGAACGGCTATCTGAAAGGCATTAAAATTCTGGATGACGAACAGATCGCGGTTTTACGCAGCGCGCTCGATGAATTGATGAAGCCCGCACAATCGGCAAACCCGCTTTTTTACGAATATCACTCGAACGAATCGTTGGAAAAGGACAAGATTTTGTTTCACGCCCTCGGCGCGTGGCGCGTTTCAGAGGCGTTTCACGATATTTTGTGGAATCGGCGGTTTCTCGTTCCCGCTTCGCAAATCCTCGGCGGCGCAGTCAGATTTTGGCACGACCAGCTTTTTGTCAAACCCGCTTTGAGCGGCGGCGTGGTCGCGTGGCATCAGGATTATTCTTACTGGACGCGCACCGCGCCCGTCAATCATCTGACCTGCTGGATCGGTCTGGACGATTCGACGCGCGAAAACGGTTGCGTGCATTACGTTCCGCGCTCGCACAAATGGAATTTGCTGCCCCGAAAAAATCTGGCGAACGAGATGAACGCGATTTTTGACGATTTGAACGATGAACAAAAGCGTGAATTTAAACCTGTCCCGATTGAATTAAAGCCGGGCGAAGCGAGCTTTCATCATCCTTTGACGGTTCACGGCTCGTTTGAAAATTTTTCGGACAAACCGCGCCGCGCCGTGGTCATCAACGTCGTCGGCGACGGCGTTTTATCCGACTCGAACGAACCTTTACTCGCCGGCGTTACGCCGATCCCGAAAGGCGAAAAACTGCGTGGACAATTCTTTCCTTTGCTTTTTAAGTCTTGAAACTACTGCACTTCGGCAACTTCAAAAATCGAATTCAGCTCAATCGGGAACGATAATTCCGGCATTTTAAATTCGAGTCCTTTCGACAAAAGTTTTTCCGCCTGCGCAACGGCGACGGGCTTTGAAAATAAAAATCCCTGCCCGAACTGACAGCCGAGCGATTGAAGCTGTCTTAACTGCTCTTCGGTTTCGATGCCTTCGGCGACGACTTCGAGATGCAGATTTTCGGCAAGCGTGACAATCGTGCGGACAATTTCCTCGGATTTTGCATCGGAATCGAGTTTGCCGATAAACGAACGGTCAATTTTCAGACGCTCGAACGGAAAGCGGTGCAGATAGCTCAAACTGGAATAACCCGTCCCGAAATCGTCCGTACTCAAACGAACGCCGAGCGCGCATAATTCGGACAAAACTTCGAGCGCGGTTTCGGCATTACCCATGACGGTTGATTCGGTCACTTCGAGCTTGAGACATTCGGGCGGCAAAGCGGACGATTTCATAATTTCGCCGACCTGTTTGATCAGATTCGGGTGCATCAATTGTTTTGCCGAAAGATTGACGCTGACCGAAAGCTCTCTTTTCGGAAAAAGATTCTGCCATTCGCTGATCTGCCGGACGGATTCTTCCAAAACCCATTCGCCGATCGGAATGATCAAGCCGGTTTCTTCGGCGACGGGAATAAATTCGGTCGGCGAAACAAAGCCGAGTTCGGGATGTTCCCAACGAATCAAAGCCTCGAATTCGTTGTTTTCGCCTGTTTCGAGATTAACAATCGGCTGGTAAAAAACCCTGAAATCGCGGCGTTCGATTGATTTTCGCAAATCGTTTTCGATCTGCAAAAGATTCATATTGCGGACGTGCATCGCGCGGTTGAAAATCTCGTAACGCGCCTTGCCCGCTTCCTTGGCGCGATACATCGCCGTGTCGGCATCGCGCAGGAAACTTTCGGGCGTGTCGTGCGAAGCGTCCGACATAATAATTCCGATGCTCGCCGACGTGAAAACTTCAAAACTGTCGATCTTGAACGGCGCGGCAAGCTTGCTTTGCAGGCGTTCGGCAACTTCCGTCACCGTGTCGGAATCTTTGATATTATCGAGCAAAAGCGTGAATTCGTCGCCGCCGAAACGCGAAACGATGTCGCCCGGACGAAGGCAGGATTGAAGCCGTTCGGCAATCGCAATCAAAAGTTTATCGCCGATCACATGTCCCAAACCGTCGTTGATGACCTTGAAGCGGTCGAGGTCAAGAAAAAGCACGGCGAATTGATGAGTTTCATCCGCTTTCGCACACAAAATAGCTTCCTGCAAAATCGTCGTAAAATGCGCACGGTTCGGCAATCCCGTCAGAGAATCGTGCGTCGCTTCGTGAACCAGACGCGCTTCGGCGCGGCGGCGTTCGGTAATGTCGCGCAAAATCGCCGTGTAATAAATGCCTTCGCTGGATTTCCAGACCGAACCGGAAAGCTCGAGCGGAAATTCGCTGCCGTCCTTGCGCCTTCCGGCGGTTTCAATAATTTTTCCGTCAAACGGTGTAAGCACGGTTTCCAACGTGAAACGCACGCCGACAGCCAACGCTTTTTGCGCGTATTTCGCGCCCATTATCGAAGTTATCGGAAGACCGATGACTTCCGATTCGCGGTAGCCGAAAATCGCTTCCGCGCCTTTGTTCCAGAGCGTGATTCTGCCGTCTTCGTTCACCAGCAGAATCGCGTCGCTCGCCGATTGAATGACCGAGCGGAATTTGGCTTCGGAATTTTGGATCTCTTCGAGCGAACGCGCGTGTTTCAAACTGTAGCGAATGGCGCGTTCGAGCAAGGGCGCGGTCAATTCGCTTTTTACCAGATAATCCGCTGCGCCCGCTTTCATTGCCTGAAAATCAATTTCTTTGTCATCCTGTCCGGTCAGAAGAATGATCGGCGCGGCACAGCCGGTTTTGATCGCTTCGCGCAGAAGTTCCAAGCCCGTCCGTTCGCCCAGACGGTAATCAACCAGATAAATGTCGTGACGATTTTCGTTCAAAACGCGAAAACCGTCGTCGAAATTATCCAGCCAATCGAGCCGGAACTGATGATCTTTAAATTCGTCAAAGATGTAGCGCGTCAGAATATAGTCTTCTTCGTCGTCATCAATCAACAAAACTCTTACGGGGTGAATGTTCATATATCTACAAGTCGAGAGTCGAGAGTCGAGAGTCGTTTGCCTTTAGCTCTCGACTCTCGATTAATTTTCCGTAACGGGCAATTCGACAATCTGAAACCAGTATCTGCCGAGTGTTTTTACAAGTTCCACTAGAGATTCGAATGTCACGGGTTTGACGATAAACGAATTTACGCCGAGTTCGTATGAGCGGATAATGTCTTCTTCCGCTTTTGAAGTGGTCAAAACGACGACCGGAATGCTTCGCAGATCGGCATCGGCGCGGATTTCGCACAATGCTTCGAGACCGCTTTTGCGCGGCATATTCAAATCGAGCAGAATCATACTCGGGCGCGGCGTATTTTCGCCGAATTTTCCGCGCCGGTAAAGATAATCCATCAATTCCTCGCCGTCTTCGACCGTGTTCATAATGTTCAGCAAGTGGTTTTCTTCAAACGCTTCGCGCACCAGCAGACGGTCGTCCGCGTCGTCGTCCGCGAGCAAGATCGTGATCGTTTTAGCATTTTGTTTCATGAATGTTCATATCCTCCTGAGCGAGCGGCAGATCAATAAAAAACGTCGCGCCCACGCCGGGCTTGCCGGCGGCGGTGATCTGTCCGCCGTGACGTTCGACGATTTTCCGGCAAACCGCCAAACCGATGCCCGAACCTTCGTATTCGGTGCGCCCGTGAAGTCTTTGAAAAACGGTAAAGATGCGGTCGAGATATTTTTCGTCAAAGCCGATGCCGTTATCCTCGACGATGATGCGGCAGAAATCCTCGTTTCCGCCGATCTCCATTTCTTCACCGTTCAGAACAAAGCTCGCGCCGTTCGTCGAAACGGTTTCGGCAAAAATCCTGACCACGGGGTTTTCGTCCGCACGGTGAAATTTGAGTGCGTTGCCGATCAGATTTTGAAAAAGCTGGCGCATCTGCAAAGCGTCGGCATCGAGCGTCGGCAATTCGCCGATCTCGACACGTCCGACGGTTTGCTCGATGCGGATTTCCAGATCGGAAACGACTTCTTCGGCAATCTTTTTCAAATCAACCGGCTGAAAAGGCTGGGTTTTGGTCGAAACACGCGAAAACGTCAGCAGATCGTTGATCAGATTCTGCATCCGGTTTGCCGCGCTGCGCATCCGGTTGATGTAATCGCGTCCTTCGTCCGTCAACTGCGCGGCGCATTTCTTTTCCAGACGGTCGCCGAACGCCTGCACTTTGCGGAGCGGTTCCTGCAGATCGTGCGATGCGACGTAGGCGAATTCCTGCAGTTCGCGGTTGCTTTGTTCGAGTTTGTGAGTGTAATTGCGAAGCTGTTTTTCAACCTGTTTGCGTTCGGTGATGTCGTGCGAATTGTGCAGAATGCCGATGACTTTGCCGTTTTCGTCGCAATACTGCCGCCCGACACCTTCGAGAACGCGCCATGTGCCGTTCAGATGTTTGTAGCGAAATTCGTGCGTGAAAACATATTCCGGGTCTTCGAAAGCCTTTTGGTAAGAATGTTTGATCGTCTCGACATCATCGGGATGAATAAAATCGAACGACTGCGTTCCGACCGAAACTTTATGGTTATAACCGAGAACATTTCTGATCGAAGGACTGAGAAAAAGCGAAACGCCGTCAACGCGAAAAATCGCCGTAATATCGGACGAATCTTTGATGAGATTATCGAATTTCAACTCTTCTTTTTGCGCGGTTATTTTTTCAATCAGATTTATCTTGCTTCTCAAAGCCGACTTTTGGCGGGCAAAGATAAACCCGATAAAACCGACGGTCAGAAGAGCCGAAAAAATCAATGTCGGCGACCAGAGGGGATTTGTTTCGTAAGCCAGCAGAATTATTCCGCAGACCGCGCCGCAATACGGCAAAACATCGAGCGAAACTGGATTGAATGATTTCGGAGTTTCACCGCCGGAAAATTCGCGGGTTAGTAAGTTTTGATTTTGCATTCACCAATTAAAAAACCTATTAATTTTAAATCTCAAAATGTGGCAGATTTGTAGAAACGATTTTTGTCAGTTTGAATCTGCAATCGGTCAAATTGATTTAATCGCCGTTTTCACACAATCCGCCCGTTTTTTTAAATCCTTATAAACCTTGTAAAAACAGAAACTTAAGCGAACGACGGGCAACTGCTCTGCTAATTGTGTTAAGCATTTCCCGTGCCAGCTTTTTATTTGCCGTGATGAAAGTTTTTTTGACAACCGCGTTTTTAGAACCGTCATCGGAACTTACATAGCAGAAGCTATAAATTTAATTTCAAGAGGTAGGTTTTATGAATTATTTGAAAAAACTTAGCTTGGTATGCGTCGCAATCGCTTTTTTTATGAGCCTTTCCGTCGTGTCGAGCTATGGACAGAGAAATCGGGATCGCAGTTGGCAAAACCGCGATTCTTACCGGCAGAACAATCAACAAAATCGCCGCTGGCGCAATCGGGACGGCAGAATCACCCGCAACGAATACCGACGGCTTTCGCGTCAGCGTTCGCGTCTTTACCGCCAAACTAACCGTTATTACAGAAACGACGGTTATATCAGCAATCGTGAAAGACGCAAACTCTCCAAAAAATATTACAAATACCGCCGCAATGTTCGTCGTGACCGGCGCGATTGGTAATCATTCATAACACTCTCCTCGAAAAATAGTTCTCTCCTCGAGAAAATACTTTGGAACGGTTTCGGTAAACCGTTCCTTTTTTGTTTGATTTTAGTTTCCGTGATTCTAGATTTTCTGTTGAAGTTCAAGACATCCGCCGCCCAGGCGCGGACTTCGGCAGTCAGGATTTTGACATCGGCTTTGAGGTCGTGTCCAATATTGAGGGCATCGTGCGCCATTGCCTGAACTCTTTCGAGCCGAACATCGAAACTAAATTGTGATTGTTTGATTTCCGCGATCTCGGTTTCGACTTTTGCAAATCGTTCGTTCATTTCGCGGCGCAAATCGCCGATTTGCTGGCGAGTTTCCTGTCGCAACTCTGAAATTTGAGTACTCATTTCCTGCCGCAACGCACTAATCGCTTCAAGAATTTTATTGGTTGATTCTTCGTTTCGTCGTAAAGTTTCGTCAGATTCCATATGGCTGTCTCCTGTTCCAAAATTCTAACATGAAAACGAATGGGCGAAATAATTTGTTTAGATTATTCTCGCCAAAATTTCCGAAAAAAGCTAAACTAAAACTCAAATTCAAACCGTTCCGAAACATATGAAAAAATTTACCGCTTCTCTTTTGCTTTTCATTTTCTGCGTTTCCTCGTTTGCCCAAACGATGCCGAAAGATGCCGACCCGAAGCTCTGGGCGCAGGCGCTGAAGATTCACAAAAAAGCCATCGTCATTGACGGGCATAACGACATTACAAGCCCGATGGTTGACGAAGATTTCGATCTGATCAACGATTCAATCGGCAAATTTCACCGCAGCGGCGACCCGTTTCACACCGATCTGAACCGTTTTAAAAAATCGGGCATCACGGGCGAATTTTTCTCGATCTACGTTTCGGGTTCGACTTTCAACAAGGACGGCACATTTAAGGGTTCGATGCGCCGCGCGATGGATTTGATTGACGCGACGAACCGCGAAGTCGAAAAACATTCCGGTGTTTTAACTTCCTGCAAGACCGCTCAGGAAATTCGCCGCGCCAAAAAGCAAAACAAAATATGTGCGCTGATGGGCATCGAAGGCGGCTACGCGATTGAAAATTCGCTTTACGCGCTCAGGAATTTCTACCGGATGGGCATTCGCTATATGACGCTGACGCACAACGTTTCGCACGATTGGGCGGACGCGCACCGCGGCGAGGTCAAAAATAACGGTCTCGCGCCGTTCGGCAAGGAAGTCGTTAAGGAAATGAACCGTTTGGGAATGCTCGTTGACATCTCGCACGTTTCCGATAAAGTGATGCACGACGTACTCGACATCACGACCGCGCCGATCATCGCGTCGCATTCCGGCGCGCGCGGCGTGGCAAATCATACGCGCAACGTTCCCGACGATGTTCTAAAACGCGTCGCCCAAAACGGCGGCGTGATGATGATCGTCTTTTATCCGTCATTCTTGGACGACCGCACCAACCGCGAAGAAAACGAACGCGCCGCTAAATTGAAACCGCAATTGGACGCGCTGCGCGAACAGTTCAAAGACGATCCGCTTGCCTTTAACGAAGCCGAGCGCAAACTTTTTGCGGAAAATCCGATTTTCATCGCGCCTTACACGCGAATCGTTGACCATATTGACCACATCAAACGGGTCGCTTCGATTGACAACATCGGTATCGGCTCGGATTACGACGGCGTGCCGTTTCTGCCCGAAGGAATGAGCGGCATGGAAGACCTCGTTTTAGTGACTTACGAAATGCTCAAACGCGGCTACACCGAACAGGAAATCCGCAAAGTCTTAGGGGAAAATTTCCTTCGCGCCTTTGAAAAAGCGGAACAGGTCGCCCGCATCAATCAGCGTAAGATCAGTGCCGAAGGCAGTTTGATGAAGATCGGCAAATAAATCAGTGCGGCGAGCGGTAGCGAGTCAGTTTCTTTTCTTTCAAAGTTAAAGTTGAACAAATGTGTTCGCTACCGCTCACTATACTGATTATCAACATCAATATGAAAAACCCTATTATTTTATTGTCATTTTTGATTTTTCTTGCCTTGCCCGAAACCGCTTCGGCTTCCTGCGCGTTGACCGAAAACGGCACGCCGGTCTGCGCTTTCTGGACGAGTGCCGATGTTGTCTTTCTGGGAAAAGCCCTGAAGGTCGAAAACGCGCCGAAAAACGAGGGTTTTCCCGAAGGCGCGCGCAAGATTCGTTTTCAGGTTCAGCAAAACTTCAAAGGCGCGGATAATCCGACGTTTACCGTCGTTTCAACCGCCGATTGCGGATTGAATATCAAATCGGGGCAGACGTGGGTAATTTACGCCAATAACGACATCGTCGTGAAATCCTTTTCCGCCTTTCGCGGCGTTAAGATCGAGCCGAAAATCATTAGCGACGAAGCCGAAACCTTGAAAAACATTACGGCAGGAAACAGCGATACCGCGATTTCGGGACGCTTTGTTTCCGCCGCCAACAATGGCGCGTATATTTACGAACCCGTCGAGATCAGCGTCGCGGGCGGCGGCAAACTGCTGACCGCGAAAACCGATACGAACGGCGCGTTTAATATTCCCGTGCCGGACGGAAATTATCAGGTCGAACTTAAATTTCCATTCAAAGCGAGTTTTAAATGGAACGAAAATTTATTGGGAACCGCGCTCGTCGAAGGCATCCCGACATTGTTTAGATACGAAGTCCGGCTCAACGACGGCGATTGTCAGTTCAATTTTTTCGAGGTTTCAAAATCAACACCATAATCCGATAAAACGTAAAAAGGCGGTTTTTCAGCCGCCTTTTTACTATATCTGTTTTACCTGTTTTCTCAACGAATCGAAACCGTCAGCCTGTAGGTGATCGAGCGATTTGTCGGGTTATAAACGCCGAATTCGTTGTCGCCGTTGTTGGTATCAAAACTCGTGCTGCCCGATACGCCTTTCGGCGCTTCGTCGGAAAATATCTCCAAACTTCGATGATTGACCGAAACCCGCGCGACTTGTCCCCTTCGCGCACCGACCACAAAATAAGCGTTCGTCTTTGCCGGAATAGACATATTCAACATCGCCGAACTGCGACCTCTGGCAAAACGAATCCGCGTCTGCGCGTAAAGTTCGACGCTCGACATCAACGAAATCGTCGTCAACAACACAAAATAAATAAATGTTTTTCTCAGCATATCTTCTTTCTCCGATAATTTTTACCAAAAATTTCAACCAAAATCTTCTCTGTTTTATTTGCAGAAAACCGTTAAACCGTTTCCCGTTCAGATATGCGTAAAAATTCGGAAAATCGGGACAAAATTTTTCAGAAAAATATTTTATTCCGCCGAAAAATAAGCTACCATAAGGAACAAAATGTCCGACGAATCAAAAAACAAATGCCGTTCGAGAATTTACAAGCAGAACTGAAAGAGATCAACCGTCGCGGGCTGATAATTTCTATAACGCTGTTGCTGCTATTGCCCGCTTACCTGATCTTTAATCATTTAGCACCGCAACTCGGTCTTGAGGAAAGAAACGGGCAGTTGAATCATACGATAGGATTTGATGAAGTAAGGGACATTCGTATCGGAAAGCTCTGCACCGGTTTGCCGAAACCCGAAAAGTTCGAGTTTGTAAGCAGCACGAATAAGAGCAGTTTCGATCATTCGATGGTCATTTATCATTACCGCTCGAAACGCGGCGCGGCGGAAATAATGCCGACATTTCTCGTCTGGTTTAATGAAAACGGCTGGTCTTGCATTTCTGACACTTCAACTTTTGAAAAAGGCAAACAGAAAATTTATATCGCGGCTAATTCCGACGATCAATTTACGAATTACGAGATTTAATGCTTCGAGAAGGATTAGCGAAAAAAGAAAATAAGTTAAACGACGATTTGCGGACTTCAAAAACTATTCCAATTTAGGGCTTTCCTATAAAAAATAAATTGCCTCCAACTTTAGTTGGAGGAACGTAAATCAATAGAAAACAGGCTTTAGCCGAATTCTTAAATTTTATCAATATTCCTTAGTGCTTTAGCCAAATTAAGCTAAAGCACTAAGGAATATCTATTTTTTGCAGAAATTCGGCTAAAGCCGTAAGTCAACATCAATTTAACCTCCAACTAAATTTGGAGGCAATTTATTAAATTCTAAAAACATTGAAAATAATGAATGTTTTATAGGAAAGCCCTATATGAAATTTCACTTTTCAGGTAATTTTCAATTCTCAACTCTTAATTTCCGCGAAAAATATGGTAAAAATAGAGAATCTCTTTTCTCTATGCTCAACGGAAAAAAAATAATCGTCGTGATGCCCGCGTATAATGCGGCGCAGACTCTGGCAAAAACCGTTTCGGAAATTCCGCGCCCGATTGTGGACGAGATTCTGCTCGTTGACGACGCGAGTTCGGACGAAACCGTCAAACTGGCGCGTGAATTGAATTTGACCGTTTTTCAGCACGAGCGGAATTTCGGCTACGGGCGCAACCAGAAAACCTGTTACCGCGAAGCCCTGAAGCACGACGCGGATATTGTCGTGATGGTGCATCCCGATTACCAATATTCACCGAATCTGATCGTGCCGATGGCGGGAATGATCGCTTACGGCGAATACGACGCGGTGATGGGTTCGCGCATTCTGGGCAAAGGCGCGATTCAGGGCGGAATGCCGGTTTATAAATACATCGCCAACCGCTTTTTGACACTCGCCCAAAACATTCTGATCAGCCAGAAATTGAGCGAATATCACACGGGTTTCCGTGCATTTCGGCGCGAAGTCATCGAAAGTTTGCCTTTAGAGGAAAACTCGGACGATTTTGTTTTCGACAACCAAATGATCGCGCAGGCGGTTTATTTCAGCTACCGGATCGGCGAAATTTCCTGCCCGACGCGCTATTTTGAAGAAGCGTCTTCGATAAATTTTCGCCGCTCGGTCAAATACGGTTTCGGCGTGCTGGAAACTTCCCTAAAATTCCGTCTGCATCGCTGGAAGCTCATCAAAACCAGACTTTTCAGAGAAAGAGGGCAGAAACTTTTGCCGAACTATTATCAGGAGATCGAGGGTAAGTAGATTTCAACGCGAAGGCGCAAAGAATTTTTTATAATTTGTTTTTAAAACCTTTGCGTCTTCGCGTCTTTGCGCCTTTGCGTTAAATAAAAATGTCAGAAGATAACAATTTTTTCAAAACGAACCGCGAGTTGATAGTTTTCACCGTTCTATCGGTACTCGTAATGGCAATTTACTGGCAGACGACCGGCTTCGGATTTATCAATCTCGACGATAATCTCTATGTTTATGACAATCCGGTCGTGCTGAGCGGTTTGAGTTGGAACACTGTAAACTGGGCGTTGACGGCGTTTCATTCGGCAAACTGGCATCCGTTGACGTGGCTTTCGCACGCCTTGGACGCGCAGATGTTCGGGCGCGACGCGGGCGGTCATCACGCCGTCAATATCGTTTTTCATCTGATAAATTCTGTTCTGGCGTTCGTCGTTTTCCGCAAAATGACGGGTTGTTTTTGGAAAAGCGCGATTGTTGCCGCGCTTTTCGCCGTTCATCCCGCGCACGTCGAATCCGTCGCCTGGGTTTCGGAACGCAAGGACGTGCTCTCGACTTTGTTCTGGCTTTTGACGATGTTCGCTTATCTCCGCTTTGCTGAGTCGAGAGTCGAGAGTGGAGAGTCGGGAGTCGGGAGTCAAAGCCTGTCTGATTCGGAAGAACCCGCCGAATCAGCAGCCGATGACAGTGAGGGAAAACTCTCGACTCTCGACTCTCGACTCTCGACTAAATTTTATATTTTGACAATCATTCTCTTCGCCTTCGGTCTGATGGCGAAACCGATGCTTGTAACTTTGCCGTTCGTTTTGCTTTTGATGGATTTCTGGTCGCTGGAAAGGCTGAAAAGTTTAAGAGATTTGCCCGCTTTGCTGATCGAGAAAATCCCGCTTTTTGTTTTGAGCGCGGTTTCGTCATACGTAACGATTCTCGCACAGCGTTCGAGCGGCGCGGTCGAATCGCTCGATTTTTTGCCGCTCGGAACACGGTTTTTAAACGCGATCGTGTCTTATGCGAAATACGTCGTAATGATGTTTTACCCGGCAGATCTGGCGGTTTGGTATCCGTATGAATCTGATTTTCCCGTCTGGCAAATCGGCGGCGCGTTTGTTTTACTGATCGGCGTAACGGCGTTTTGTCTGTGGCAAATCAGGGAAAGAAAATATCTTTTAATGGGCTGGCTTTGGTTTCTCGGAACGCTCGTGCCGGTCATCGGCATCGTTCAGGTCGGCTCGCAGTCGTTGGCTGACCGCTACACGTATATTCCCTATTTCGGGCTTTTTATTATGCTCGCGTGGGGCATCGGCGATCTTCTGAAAAGCAAAAAAGCGTTTTTCGCGTTTTTTGCGATTGCCGTCCTCGCGCTTTCGATCTTGAGCTTCCGGCAAACTTCCTTTTGGAAGGATAACGAAACGCTTTATAAACGCACTTTGGCGGTCACGAAAAACAATTTTCTGATCTCGCACAATCTTTGCTACACGCTGACGCTCGAAAACCGGCTCGATGAAGCCGAACCGCTGTGCCGTGCGGCGACTGAGATCAGACCCGGTTTTTACGAAGGTTACAATACGCTCGGAATTTTGCAGATCAGACGCGGCGAATATGCGGAAGCCGAACAGAATTTCAGACAGGTTCTCGAAAAAAATCCGAATTTTACGCTCGCTTATGCCAATCTCTCGGTCGCGCAGTCTTTGCAGAAAAAACCCGAAGAAGCCGAAGTGAATCTGGAAAAAGCCGTCCGGTTTAACGACGGCAGGGTTTCTAACGATGTGTGGGTAAATGCCCTGTTCAATCTGGCACTCGCCTACAACGAACAGGGGAAATTCGAAAAAGCGGCGGAAAATCTGACGCGCATCTTGATTATTGACCAGAACAACGCGCCGGCGCGCGCCAATCTGGCGTTGACCTTAAATCGTTTGAAACGCTTTGAAGAAGCGCAAAAACTTATCGAAACCGCCATTCAGCTTAATCCGAACGAACCGGCGGCGTATAATATTTACGGCTTGATAATGCTCGAACAAAACCGCCGCACGGAAGCCGCCGGATTATTTGAAAGAGCTTTGCAGTTAAATCCCGATTACGCAGAAGCAAAAGAAAATCTGAAAAAAGCAAAAGGAGAAAAATGAAACGACGCGATTTTATAAATTTATCCGCCGCCGCGAGCGCGGCTTTGGTCATCAGCCGTGCGGAAACAATTTCCGCCCAAACCGATATGAAAAGCTTTGATTTAGAGGAATTTACCGTCGCGCAGTTGCAGAAAGCAATGCAGGCGGGCAAAATGACGGCGCGTGAAATTACGCAAAAATATCTCGACCGCATCGCGGCGGTTGATAAAATGATAAATTCCGTTATCGAGCTAAATCCCGACGCTTTGCAAATCGCCGACGCGCTGGACAAAGAGCGCAAAGCGGGAAAAGTCCGCTCGCAAATGCACGGCATTCCGGTTTTGCTGAAAGACAATATTGACACGGCGGACAAGATGAAGACGACCGCCGGAAGTCTTGCGCTTCTCGACGCGCCGACACCGAAACGGGACGCTTTTTTCGTCCAAAAACTCCGTGAAGCCGGCGCGGTAATTTTGGGCAAAACAAATCTGAGCGAATGGGCAAATTTCCGCTCGAACGATTCGTCGAGCGGCTGGTCGGGACGCGGCGGGCAAACGCGAAATCCGTATATTTTAGACCGTAATCCGTGCGGTTCGTCATCGGGTTCGGGCGCGGCAGTTGCGGCAAATTTGGCGGCGGTCGCGGTCGGGACGGAAACCGACGGCTCGATTCTCTGCCCCTCTTCGATCAACGGAATCGTCGGTTTTAAGCCGACACTCGGGCTTGTTTCGCGTTCGGGCGTGATTCCGATTGCCCACAGTCAGGACACCGCCGGACCGATGTGCCGCACCGTTGCGGACGCGGCGGTTTTGCTCAACGCAATGGTCGGCACGGACGCTTCGGATTCGATCACGACGACCGCTAAACCCGAAAAAGATTACACACAGTTTTTACAGAAAGACGGTTTAAAGGGCGCAAGAATCGGCGTTGCGCGGCAGTATTTCGGGCGTAATGAGCGGGTTGATAAAGTTCTCGAAACCGCGCTTCAAGTTCTAAAAGATGGCGGCGCGACGCTCGTTGATGTCAATTTTCCGACGATGGGAAAATTCGGCGACGCGGAATTTCAGGTTTTGCTTTACGAATTCAAAGAAGATTTGAACAAATATCTCGCCGCGCGGGGCGGAAAATACCGCACGCTTGCCGATCTGATCAAATTTAACGAGGAAAATAAAGACAAGGAAATGCCGTATTTCGGGCAGGATATTTTTATCCAAGCCGAAGCGAAACCGAATCTCGAAGACCGCGCTTACCGGCTCGCGCTGCTGCAAAGCAAAGTGTTGACGCAGGATCAGGGCATTGACGCGGTGATCAAAAAAGACAATCTCGACGCGATTTTCGCGCCGTCAAATTCGCCGACGTGGATGATTGACCTCGTTTCGGGCGATTGCGGAGGCAGTTACATCGGAAGTTCGAGTCTGGCGGCGGTCGCGGGTTATCCGAACATCACCGTTCCGGCAGGATTTATCAGCGAACTGCCCGTCGGCGTTTCGTTTTTCGGCGGCGCGTTCACCGAACCGAAACTCATCAAAATAGCTTACGCTTTTGAACAGGCAACCAAAGCCCGAAAACCGCCGAAGTTTTTGCCGACGGCTAAATGACATTACTTCTAATTTGAACAAAACGGTGATATAATCGTAATGAAAGTTGCTCTTACAAAGCAGTATTAGGAGAACAACAATGAATAAAATTATGACGAGTGACAATCAGGAATTATATGATTTAATGGCGGAAGCTAGGATTGCTGCCGCTCAACTTCAAGTAATAAGTAAACCTGACACTTTTACCTTGTTTGGTTTAACTACCCAAGCGTCCTTTTTTATTGGACTTGGAATTTTTTGCGTAATATATATTTATTCGAGTTCCGGTGAATTTTTATCACGCTTAAATGAACAAAATTCAATTATTTCGGTCGTTGTGACTTTACTATTTTTAGGTATTATCATCTCTCTTTTAGGAACGTGGTATTCAATTTCGCAATTTTTAAATTATCGAAATCGCCAACAGGTAGCCAGAAATTTATTAGAGGAATATGAATCCGTAATGGATGAGGTTGAAGACAAAATTTAGACTCGATGAAAACTGATGGAAATCAATCAAGCTAAGGCTTTTCTCTCCAAATTTGTAACCACATCTAAAGAAGTAGCCAATGGCAGCATTGAAATCGCTAATATCTTTTCGGTTCAACGCTCTGAAAACTTAATTGGTATCTTTTTATTTTTTCTTACTCCCTTAATTTTACTACCGGCTCTGACTCTTTACACCACACTGGTAGCTTTTTTAGTTGTTATCATCACCGTTTTCGCCGCGCTCGCGGCTTTGGTCGGTGGAATTCTCGGTTACAAATTAATTACCGGACAAACTCATCGTGAAATTGAAGATGATACTCTTAAAGGCGCACAACGAAGAATTGAAAAAACAACTGAAATATTTAAACAAATTAAAGAACTTGATACTGTAAACCAAGAATTATTTATTCAAAAAATGGATAATCTTAAATGGCTTAAAGATTCTTCACATCTTGCAGATTTTAGTTCAGATGATTGCGCTAGAATTTTACAAAAAGAATTACTTGGAACTATTCTTGAAAGGAATGAAACCAGAGAAATGACAAGGTCTTTAGTTAGCAAACTTATTGAAAATAATAATGAAAAGAATCGCCGAAGAATAGATTTAGAAGCGGAATCTTTGCTCTTACCCGAAAACATAAAAATCGAAAAATAACTCTCTAAAACCTGCCTAACTTTTAATAAATATTCTTCCCAAATGTTTACCGAACTGAAAGCAATATTTTTCTTGCCGCCAAAGCAACCAAATCGAAACTTCGCTGCATCATTTGAGACGGCAGTTGGTTTTACAAATCTAATAAAAACAAAAACTTGGAGCGTGGTTTATGCGTCAAAAATCGCCTTTTGTCCGCACAGTCGGAGTCTGTCTTTTTTTCCTTATTTTTTCGTTAAGCACTTTTGCTCAATCTGACAAAATCACCGAAGGTTCGCTGTATGCGCTGGACGCGGAAGGTAAATCACGCGGGCGTTGTCCGCTCAAACAAACGGACGTGAAAGCCGAGATCAGCGGTTTTCTGACGCGTGTGACCGTCACGCAGACCTTTCAAAATCCGTTCGCCGAAAAGATCGAAGCGGTTTACACGTTTCCCTTGCCGAACGACGCGGCGGTTGACGATATGACGATCCGGATCGGCGAACGCTTTATCAAAAGCAGGATAATGGAACGCCAAAAGGCGCAGGCGACCTACGAACAGGCAAAACAGGAAGGCAAAACCGCCGCGCTGCTTGAACAGCAAAGACCCAATATTTTTATGCAGACGGTCGCCAATATTGCGCCGAACGCCGAAATAAAAGTCATTATCAGCTATGTCGAAACCTTGAAATACGCCGACGGCAGTTATGAATTCGCCTTTCCGATGACCGTCGGCGAACGCTACATTCCGCTTTCAACCGCCGAAAACCCGCTTTCTTCGAGCGAGACGGGCGTTTCGGACGCAGAAAAAATCTCGCCGTCGCGGGCGAATCTGCCCGCGCACCGCGTTTCAATGGAAGTAAAATTAGACGCGGGCGTTTCGATTGAATCGCTTGCCTCGAACACGCACGAAATCGAATCGCAGCGTTTTTCGGCGAGCCGATTTTTTATCAAACTCAGATCGGATGAAGAAATTCCGAACCGCGATTTTGTTTTGAAATTCAAAACGGCGGGCGAAAAGATCGAGGACGCGGTTTTAACGCACCGCGACGCGAACGGCGGATTTTTTACGATGATCCTGCAGCCGCCCGACAAGATTTTTCCCGCCGACCCGACGCCGAAAGAGATTGTTTTCGTTCTCGACACATCGGGTTCGATGAACGGTTTTCCGATTGAAAAGGCGAAAGAAGCGATGATGCTTTCGCTTGCCGGATTGAATCCGCAGGACACTTTCAACCTGATAACTTTCGCGGGCGACACGCAGATTTTGTTCGACGCGCCGGTTGCCGCGAGCGCGGAAAATCTGAAAAAAGCGAAAGAATTCCTAGCTTCAAGAAAAAGCAGCGGCGGCACGGAAATGATGACGGCGATTCGCGCCGCGCTCGCGCCCTCGACGGCTCAAAATCATATTCGCATCGTTTGTTTTATGACCGACGGGCTGATCGGCAACGAATTTGAAGTCATCAATGAAGTTAAAAACCATCCGAACGCACGCGTTTTCAGTTTCGGCATCGGAGGTTCGGTCAATCGTTTTCTGCTCGACGAAATGGCGCGCGAGGGGCGCGGCGAAGTCGAATACGTAAACTTAAATGATGACGGTTCAGCCGCCGCCCGAAGATTTTACGAACGCGTCAGAAATCCGCTTTTGACCGATATTTCGATTGACTGGAACGGTTTGCCGGTCGCCGAAATTTTTCCCGCGCGGATTCCCGATCTGTTCGATACAAAACCCGTTATTATCGCCGGTCGCTACGCCGGCGGCGCGAGCGGGAAAATCATTCTGCACGGCAAAATGCAGGGACAAGCGATTCAACGCGAGATCGCCGTTAATTTTCCCGAAACGAACGCCGGCAACGACGTTCTCGCAACGCTCTGGGCGCGGCGTAAAGTTTCCGATCTGATGTCGCAAGACCTGCAAGGCTTGCAGACCGGAAATTTCAAGGACGAGCTGAAACAGACGATCACGAATCTCGGACTCGAATTCCGGCTTTTGACGCAATTTACTTCATTCGTCGCGGTTGACGAGCAAACCGTCATCGAAAACGGCGTGCCGAAACGCGTCGAAGTTCCGGTCATAAATACCCAAAACATTTCAAATTTGCCTGTCAATGGCAGAAATTTTACGAGTTACGCGATGCTTTCGACATCAAACTCGATGGTCACGGTTAATGCTACATCGGCGGCTATTTCAACAAATGTGACAACGCGCGAAATTATGCCGCAGCTCGAACGCGGCGGGAGTTTTCAGGCGCCACTTTCGGTTGCCGGAATTACGCAGGTCAGCGAAAGTCCCGCGCTCGAAAAACGCGGTTTGGTTTCGTCGAACGGTCAGCGTCCGACCTCGAACAATTTTACGGTTGATGGTTTTTCGGCGAATTTGGGCGTGTCGCCCGACGAAACTTCGTTTTCCCGAAACGCCGGACTTTTGCCCGCGCTGACGGCTTCGGGCGGCACGAACAGTTTTGCGGCTTTGTCGCAAACGCAGGAAATTACGGTTAAAACAATGAGCAGCGTCAAAGAACAGCGCGTTGCGGGAGCGGAAATCAACGTTGGTTCGAGAAGCGGAAACAATACGTTTCGCGGCTCTTTGTTTGAAACTTTCGGCAACGAAAAATTAAACGCCAACGACTTTTTTGCTAATTCACGCGGATTAGCGCGTCCCGACTCACGTTTGAATCAGTTCGGCGGCACACTCGGCGGATATATTTTGAAAGATAAAGCGTGGTTTTACGGCGGTTATGAAGGTTTGCGGCTGCGGCAGGCGGGTTTCGGCGTGTCGGAAGTGCCGAGTTTCGGCTCGCGTTCAACAAACTTCGGAACATTACGCTCGCTTTTAGACGCTTTTCCGCTTCCGCAAAGCGGTCTGGAAACCTCGAACGGGTTTTCCGAATTTGCGGCGAGCTACACAAACCCGGCGGCGCACGACATTTTCGGATTGCGCATTGACACACAGCCGACAAATAACTTAAGAATCGGCGGTCGCTATAATTTTGCCGATTCAAACGCTTCGATCCGCGGCGACCGCGAATTTTCGCTCAATACTCTGCGAAAACTCGACACCGAAACGAATTCGTTTTCCGTCTGGACAACCTTCACGCCGAGTTCGACCGTGGTGATTGACGGTCGCGTAAATTTCAGCCGCAACCGCATCGGGCAAGAATTTTCGATTGACGATTTCGGCGGCGCAGACATCTCTTCGACGCTTTTTTCCGCGCCGTTCGATTTTCTGAAATTCGACTTCGCGGGCAAAAATGCGGCAATCGCCGCCGGAAACCCGATTGCCGCAAACGTCAAACAATTTCAGGCAAGCGGCGCGGTTGATTGGATTTTGAGTAATCATCAATTCACTTTCGGCGCGGATTTTCGTCGTTTGTCGCTCGACATCGGCGCGGCGCAAACCGAACGAAATGTTTTATTTGCCAGAGTCAGCCCAACTTTGAACTTAACAACGGCGCGGATTAACGAGCTGACGCGCAGCGTTTCGGAAAATCCCGAATTAAATTATTTTTCGCTTTTTGCGCAGGACAATTTCCGTGTTTCGACGCGCTTGAATCTGACTTTGGGTTTGCGATGGGACGCGGATTTCGCGCCGAAAACGACGGCGCAAAACTTCACTTTTCAAAACGCATCCCTGCAAATGCGCGACAATTTGAATAATTTCGCGCCGCGAGCGAGCGCCGCTTTCGATCTTTTCGGGAGCGGCAGAGCCGTTATTCGCGGCGGCGCGGGGCTTTATTTCGATTACGGAAACGGCGCGGCAAGCGACATTTTTGCCAATTCGTTTCCGTTCGCCAGCGGCGCTTTTGCGCGAAATTCGCTTTTCACCGCTGTGCCGACCGAACCGCTCAAACCGCTTCAGGTTTTCGCCCAAAATTTGCAAACGCCGCGAGCGTGGCACGTTTTTGCCGAATACCAGCAAACGCTTTTCTACAATCACGTCGTCACGGCAACTTACACTTCTTCGTTCGGGCGCAAACTTTTTCTGACGCGCACATTGCTGAACGCCGACGCGGATTTTAACTATATTCGCCTGACAAACAACGATGCCGAATCTGATTTCAAATCGCTTCAAATTCGATTTGAACGCCGCTTTTCGCAGGGATTTTCGTTCAACGCGCGTTATGCTTTATCGAAATCGGAAGACAATTTTTCGCCCGACACCTTACGCGAAACCAATTTCATTTCGGCGGATTTAGAACAGAATCGCGGCGCGTCGGATTTCGACGCGCGCCATCAATTGAGCGTTTACGGCGTTTACGATATTCCGACGTTCTTTGCCGGCGGCTGGGCGAAACGCCTGACCGAAGACTGGACGATTTCCGCTTTTGCCAATGCGCGGACGGGTTTTCCCTTAACGGTCGGCTATTTTCGCGTGAACGATTTCGGCAAAGAATTCGTCCGCGCCGATTCTGTCGGAAACGCGCCGGTTTATTTGAATGAAAACGTGATAAAGTCACTGAATCCGAACGCTTTTGCGATTCAGGATTTTAACCGTCAGGGCAATCTCGAACGAAATTCGCTGCGCGGTTTTCCGTTTTTTCAGCTCGACACAAGCCTGCAAAGACGTTTCCGCTTTACCAACGAAACGCGGCTCGAACTCGGGATCAATTTCTATAATGTGCTGAACAAAACGAATTTTGCGGATATGAGCGCAAATTTGGGAACGCTGTTTTCAAACGGAAATTTCTC
>JALHNX010000015.1 GCA_022843305.1 Pyrinomonadaceae bacterium
CTTTAGCCGAACTCTTTAATTTTATTATCTTCCTGACAGCTTTAGCTCAATTGAGCTAAAGCTGTCAGGAAGATTTGTTTTTTCAGAAATTCGGCTCAAGCCTTTCATAAAAATCAAACCTGACCTCCAACTTTAGTTCTACCGTTTATACACAAGTTCGTAAGTTGTTTGTTTGCAACATCGCTAAATATTTGAGCAATGCGCTAAATCCTTTATTTGCAACAACGCTTAAAGGATGTGTATAAACGATAGAACTAAAGTTGGAGGCAATTTATCAAATGCCGGAAATGCTAATTTCATTTTATAGGAAAGCCCTAATAACAAATATTTTTAATGAAAATTTTACACTTGAAAAATTGAGTTTTGCGGCTTTCGGGTTTATAATCGCAACACATTTCATTTGTCCCTTTTTCATAAACAATAGTCTTTTTAAGTTTTACCAGTAAACCAATGTTCTTAAGGAGATTTGTATGTCAAACAGTTTTAGAAAATACATCCGCATTTTGCCGGTCTTTTTGCTGATATTTTTGTTTTCGCTGATGATTTCGGCGCAGAAAATCAGAAACGCTTCGCAAAATGATTTTAAAAACCTTGCGGGAACGGTTGAAGAAATACCTTCGATGCGTCTGCCGAATCCCGCAACGCTCGGCACGCGTTCAAAATCTGCGATGTTTCCGATTGATTCGCGGGCAGATTTGCAGGAAATCGAAATTCCGGTTGATTCGACCGAAAATTTTCGTCTGATGATTCTTTCGCCAAACGGCAAAAGTCTGAATCTGCGCGTCGCGCTTCCGAAAGAAGATTTCTTCGATCTGCGAACCGAGGGTTTTGCGCGAATGGTCAGACAAACCGACACGACTTACGGTTTGGATGGCAACCGTTTCCCTGCCGAAGTTTTCAGCTTCGATTCGATAAAAACCGGCGTTGTCAGAGTTCAGGTCGAAAAGCCGAAAGGTCTTGTAACTTCAGGCGAAATCATCGGTTATCTTGTCGCTTCGAGCGATTCGCCGTATCGTCTGTATTCTTATATCAACACGCTCCGAACGTCGGTCGGTCGCGAAATCGGCATCGTTTCGACACTCTTTAACCAAAAAGAAAACAGCGAAGACGGTCAACCCGCATCGCTCGCCGGAAACATCCGCGAAGCACGAGTTTCGATCACCGCGCCGAACGGCGAAACGCTCGATTTTCCGATGACGGGCGGCGAAAACGGCGAATTTCAAACAAAATTCGTTCCCGGCGTTGCCGGACGCTTCACGGCGCAGATCATTTCAAAAGGCGCAACGCCCGACGGCGCGCAATTTATCCGCAGTTCGGAATTGACGTTTGAAGTTGCGCCGAACCGCGCCGAAATAAAATCGAACGTCCGCGCCGCGCGGGTTGACGATTTGCGCTGGCGCATTGATTTGCCTGTTTCCGGTTTGAAGGCGGGCGAAAAAGTCATTGTTCACGCCGAAATTTGGGGACGCGACGGCGATGGCAACGATTTTCCCGTTTCGTGGCTCGGCGGAATGACGCTGGCGGAAAATCTGACAAAACGCGAAACGTCTGTTTCATTAACGCTCGATTCGCGCTGGCTGGCGCAAAACAGCGAAGCAAAATCTTTTGTCTTGAAAAACGTTCGTCTGCAAAACCCCGATAATTCGGTTGTTTTGGGTGAAGCCGACAGTCTCGCTTTGCCGAATATTTACCCGACCGAACTGGCAAAATCATTTGCCGGAATCATCACCGACGAAATGCGGCAGGGCGTTCGCCCCGCAAAAATGACGAATGAAGCGGTCGGCGGAAAGCTGATGCTCGTTCACGGATATTGTTCGGGCGACGCGTGGGGCGCGGCGGGTCAATTTACGAATTACGTCAAGTTTTTGGATTTAAACAAAAACCGCACACACGACGAATTTGCCAATTTAATCCGAAATTTCGGCGCGAGTCTGCCGTCGTTCGGCATCGTTGCGCACAGTCAGGGCGGCGCGGCATCGCTTCATTTATACACTTATTATTGGAGCGGTTTGGATTACGCGACCGGCGGAAGCCGTCTGATTCAATCGGTCGGAACGCCGTATCGCGGCACGGCTTTAGCGGGAAATCTCGCGCTTCTCGGGCAGATTTTCGGCGCGGGCTGTGGTTCGAATTACGATTTGACTTATAACGGCGCGGCGGCTTGGCTGGCGAATATTCCGTCGTGGGCAAAAGCTAAAGTCTTTTATCACACGACTTCTTTCACGGATGTTTGGTATCGCTACGATTACTGCAACCTTGCGACCGACCCGTTTTTGAGCGACCCGGACGACGGCGTGGTCGAGCGAACTTACGCGCAATTGTCGGGCGGAAATAATCTCGGACACAAAACCGGCTGGTGTCACACGGGCGGAATGCGCGATCCGTCGCAAACGACCGACGCTTCGAGAAATTCAAATATGAACGCCAACGCGGCACGGTAGCCTTTTTGTTCAGAGTTCAAACTCGAAGTTTGAACTCTGAACTTAAAAAATCTCCTTGGCAAGAGGTTTTTGATTCGGTTTGACAAGCACCGTCAGATAATTATCGGCATTTATTTTCATCTGAATCGTTTTGTTTCCGAAATCAACCGTTTGCGAAGATTTCGGCACTCGACTGATCTTCTGCAAAGACGTGTCAATCCATTTTTCGCGCTGAGTCCAACTTTCCGCCAAATTTTTCAGAAATTGCGACAGCGCGCTTCTGCCCTGCGGAGTCAGTTGAAATTTCTTGTCGAGTCTGACCGAAAACGACATTGTGGTTTCGGCAATATCTTTTTCCTGCCCGAAAATTTCGAGTTTTATCGAATTATCCGCTGATTTTCCGACCCATTTTTCGCTGCCGGCAAGCGATGATTCCTTTTCGATTGACAAAACCGTGGTCAGACCGTTGACCAATTTTTCGAACGAAATGCCGAGACCTTTGATTTCCCTTCCCAAATTTATTTGCTCGCCGCCGCTTGAACCGAACCAGATCGCCGCGTAATTTCCGCTGATGCCAACCCCCAAAGCATCGAATTTCATATCTTTCCAAATATCGAGATTTAGAATCAGATTATTGTGTGTCGGGCTTTTTTTCCACGCTTCGAGTGCTAAAACAGGTGTCGCGCCGCCGCCTAAATTTCGATAAAGATTTTCAAAACCCTGTCCCAAATATCCGGCGTTCAATCTTCGCGGCGAATCGAAAACGCAATTCCAGGTAGATTGATTTTTAATGTCGTAAGGGCAATTGCTCCAGCCGTGCGTCAAATATTTGACGTTAATCGTCAAATCGAGAAGACGGCGATTGGCGACAAAACTCAGCGGTTCGGAAAGCGCGACGGGCGGAAGTTTATTCTGTGCGCGGTATTCGTTGATAATGCGGAAAAGCTCTTTTTCAGTCGGGTTGATCTCATCGCCGACGCATTTTTTTTCGGTAAAAAGCATAGTTCCCGAGCAATTCGTCTGGGCAAAAAGACTCTGAACGCAGATAAATATCAAACAGAAAAAAAGGATATTTTTCATAAAATTTTTGTTTGTTCCAAAAGACTGTGGTGATGATTTTCTAAGAATTTACCCTAAACTCGTCTGTAAATCAATTATTTTCAGCGAAAGACAATTAAAGTTTTACTTAAACTGTCTTTTTGCCGACGCTTTATAAATCGCTTTAAGATTGCTACAATTTTTCTGGTAAAATGCTGGAAAAAATCCTTTCTCTGCCGTTAGAGCAAAAAATCGGACAATTATTTTTTATTGGACTTGCCGGCGCGGAATTTGACGGCGCGGCGCGTGAGCTTCTCGAAGAAATTTCGCCCGCCGGTGTTTGTCTGTTTGCGCGAAACATCCGCGAAGCCGCGCAAACCAGAAAACTTCTTGATGATGTCCGCGAAAATTCAACGATTTTGCCTTTTCTGAGTCTCGATCAGGAAGGCGGTTTGGTTGACCGTCTGCGCCGCGTCGTCGAACCGATGCCGGCGGCGAATTTGCTGAAAACGCCGGAACAAGCCGCAACTTTGGCGCGAATCACGGCTGAAACAGTGCGGATTTTGGGATTTAATATGAATTTTGCGCCGGTCGTTGATGTCGTTGACGATGAACGCGCAAAATTCAGCAACGGTATATTTTCGAGAGCTTACGGCACATCGAAAGAAGAAGTTTTTCAATTTGCTAAAGTTTATCTTGAGGTTTTACAAAAAAACGGCGTTCTCGGTTCGATCAAACATTTTCCCGGTTTGGGCGCGGCGGAAATTGATTCGCACGAAGAGCTACCGAACGTAAATATCCAAACTGAAGAGTTTAACGAAACGGATATTTATCCTTATAAGAATTTTTTCAAAACCGAAACGATTCACGCCGTAATGATCGCGCACGCAGCTTTTCCGAATCTCGGCTTGCAGGAACGCGACCAAAATGGCAAACTCTTACCGTCTTCATTGAGTTTTAATTTCACCACAAAATTGCTTCGCACACATCTCGGCTTTGACGGGTTGGCATTGACCGACGATTTGGAGATGGGCGCGATTCTAAAAAATTACGGTATCGGCGAAGCCTGCAAAATGGCGATTAAAGCCGGACAAGATCAGCTTTTGATTTGTAACGACGCGGACGCGATTCGCAATGGTTTTCACGCCGTTCTCGATGCGGTAAAATCGGGCGAAATTGGTGAAAACCGCGTAAATAATTCCCTGCAACGCGTTGCCGCCGTCAAAAATCTAATTGAGCCGCCGCTCGATTTTGACAAAAATCGTTTGCGCGAACTTTCAAATGAGATTTCCGATTTGAAAGCATTACTAAAATAATTCTGGAGGAAAACATTGATGCGCTTTTCGGGGCGAAATTTTTTATTTTTAATACTTTTAGCAGGCTTAATATTCAATATTTCCTGCCGCGAGCGAAAAACAGACGCGGTAACGATCGCTCTGACCGAGAAATTTTCCGGTCTCGACACATTGAGCAGCACGGGAACGGACGCAGCGGCAGACCGTGTGCGAACCTTGATTTACAATTCGCTGGTCAAGAAAAACGAAAAATTCGAATATGTCGGCGAACTCGGCGATTATAAAGTCGGCGACGACAACCTAACAATCACCTTTACACTCAAAGATAACGTTAAATTCCACAACGGCAACGCTTTAACTTCGGCGGACGTAAAATACACATTCGACGCTCTGCTGACGGCAAACGGCGCGAAAGCCGGAAGTTTTTATGATTCCGTGGCGGGCGAAACCGACCCGCAAAAGAAACGCGTTTCGCATTTTGCCGAACCGATTGCCACGACCGATGCGAAAACCGTCGTTTTCAAAGTGACGCGTCCCGAACTCGTCAATCAACTTTTGTCGAATCTCGTGGCGATTCCGATAATTCCGTCGGGAACAATCGAACAACAGAAAACCGCGCCGGTCGGAACGGGCGCTTTCAAGTTCGTCAGTTTCGATTCGGTCAATAATTTCGTCCAGCTCGAAGCCTTTCCCGATTACTGGGAAGGCGCGCCGAAAATTGCAAAATTAAACGTTAAAACCGTTCCCGACGCAAACGCTTTGCAAAACGAATTACTGAGCGGCGCGGTGGATATTTCGCCGAATCCGACGATTCTTTCGCCCGACGCGCTCAACGCAATTGATAAATCGGGAAACTTGAAAGTTGAAAGACTTCCCGGCTCAAACATTCAATATATCGGTTTTAACACGCAGGTCGCACCATTTAATAACGTCAAAGTCCGACAGGCAATCGCCTACGCCATCAACCGCGAAAAAATCATTAACGAACTTTTGAGCGGTCAGGCAAAAATCGCGTATTCAATCCTGCCCGAAGATTCGTGGGCATACACGACCGGCACAAAATATACTTACGACCCCGCGAAAGCTAAACAACTTTTACAGGAAGCAGGTTATAAGGGCGAATCTATCAAATTCAGATATGCTTCGGGTAATGAATCCGTCAACCAATACGCGCAGGTCATTCAAAATTCTCTGAAAGATGTCGGCATCAATATTGAACTGGAAAGACTCGAACCGGCAACTTTGCTCGAAAGTTTGAAAAACGGGCAGTTTCAAATGAACACGAGCATCTGGATCGGCGGCAATCAGGACCCAATTTTTTACCGCGATTTGTTTGCTTCGACCGATTTTCCCGAAAAGAAATTAAACGGCAGAAACCGCGCCCGTTATTCAAACGACGAATTTGATAAGGTGATTGACGAAGCCGTTAAAACGGTTGATAAAACACGCGCCAAGGAACTCTATGCCAGAGCGCAGGAAATCGTCAGCAACGACATTCCGCTTATGCCGCTCTGGTATCCGTCGAGTATGGTTATTTCAACTAAACGCATCGGCAACATCAAAATCAATCCGAGCGGCGATTGGAGTTTCATGAAAGACGTAACGGTTACAAATTGAGATTTTTGTTAAATACCGCGCTTGACAATTTTTTTTCAAACAGTAAAATTATCATTTGCGATGCGGGAGTAGCTCAGTGGTAGAGCGCGACCTTGCCAAGGTCGAAGTCGCGAGTTCAAATCTCGTCTCCCGCTCCAAAGTTTTCAGAAGCGACGCAAGCGGTCAAAACCCAAAGCGTCGCTTTAATTGCTTAAAAGCAAAGTATATTCAAAAGTTGAATGTTTCATTTTGCAGTATGAACTGTAAAAAGTGTAATATACAAATTCTGACAAGACTCGTAATTGACAGTAAAGTAAGGAATTTCGGGAAGAGAAAATATTGTTTATCTTGTTCGCCTTTCAAAGCTAATAATCGTCAAAAATTGGAAAAAGACACTCCAATTTTAGAAGGTACAAAGAGAAATTGTTCGAGTTGTTTGAAATCTTATATTTTTCGCAGACATCGAGCCATGACAATTGATTTTTGTTCGGCTTGCTTTTCAAAACAACGCCGGAGAAAAATCAAGCTAAAAGCGGTCGAATACAAAGGCGGCAAATGTCAGGAATGCGGGTATAACAAATGTGTCGGTGCTATGGATTTCCACCATATAAACCCGCGAGAAAAAGATTTTACTATTTCCGGTAATGCCGGCAGATGGGAAAATATAAAAAAAGAATTGGATAAATGCGTTCTGCTTTGTAAAAATTGTCATGCAGAGCGACATTTTCTTAAGGCGGCGTAGCCAAGTGGATAAGGCACGAGTCTGCAAAACTCTGATTCGTCGGTTCGATTCCGACCGCCGCCTCCAAACAAATATAAGAACTGCAAATAGTTTAGAAGATTAAAGGCAAGCCGTTTCGACTTGCCTTTTCTTTTTTGAAATGACCGTCCGAAAACATTCAAATTAAATTTTAAAGAATTTTTAGAAATACTTTTCTCTGAAACTTGCTTAATTATGAATCTTAAGACATAATACCGCCATATTTTCAAGCAAATTTACCCCGATTTCGTTTTACTATTCTTAGAGTTTTCAAGTTTCAGGAGATGAATTATGCCGTCGTATTTTCTGCTTCGCAAGCAATTTAAGGAATTGGAAAACCGCAAAAAGGTTATTGAAAATTTAGTCGGTTTACGAGATCAACTGGACAAGGACATTCCTGAAAAGGATGTCGAAAACAGATTGCTGTTGGCTTCGTGGAACATTCGTGATTTTGCCAAAACAAATCGCCGGGGATTCGGCAATCGTCTGATGGAGAGTTTTTTTTATATTGCCGAGGTTATTTCGAGATTTGATTTCGTAGCCGTGCAGGAAGTAAATGAAATCGACGAATGGGAATTCGTGATGGACATCTTGGGTCCGAGCTGGGATTACATCGCTACCGATATAACCGATCCGAAGCTCGGCGGCAACGGCGAAAGATTGCTGTATGTTTTCGATAAACGAAAAGTTCAATTTAAAAACATTGCCGGCGAGATTGTTTTACCCGCCGATATGTTAATCAGCAAAGTTGAATTTACCGCCCCGAATGATGACGAAAAGAAACTTATGGCGGGCAAACAATTTCGGCGAACTCCTTTCATCGCCTCTTTTCAGTCTAGTTGGTTTAAGTTTGACATCTGCACCGTTCATATCTTCTTTGGAGAATCTTCGGGCAGCGCGTTGAACGAACGAATCGAAGAAATTGATAGAATTGCGAGATATTTCGGCAGCCGCGCAGAAACCGCTCTGAAACAGAACAAAGCCCTGATACTGCTCGGAGATTTTAATATCGTCCATCCCGAACACAAAACGATGAAGGCTTTAACCGATGCCGGGTTCGTTATTCCGAAGCCGTTAATTAAACCGAGTAATATCGGCGCGGATAAGTATTATGACCAGATCGCTTTTAGGGCGAAAAAAGAAGTCATCGAGTTTATCGAATCAGGTCAGCCAACCCGCCCGAATGCGGGATTATTTGAAATTTTCAAGAGCGTTTTTCAAGATACGGATGCCCATTTTGATTTATACAAGCCCGAATTGCTAAAGACAACCAACGGCAAGAAGACGGACGATTTGAGAAAATACTACAAAGAATGGCGAACCTACCAATTTTCCGACCATAAGCCGATGTGGGTTTGTCTTCACGTTAATGACAGCAAAAATTATCTTTCAAGTTTAATGATGTAATTCACCTGACGCAGTGTTGGTTTTTGTCTCCGAAGTTGAATGTTGCTCACTTTCAGCGAGCGGTTGTCAACCTTGCATAAACGGAGCGATTCTCGCTCCGCTATGCTGTTAGTCTCCTTCGGAGACTAATTTTTATTAAATCGCGTAAGGTTAGTGAAGTAATTCTTATTTCGGCTCTAACGCTTTTTTGAGGCAGATTGTTTAAATCAAACCGCGAAATTATTCGCGGTTTGATTTTTTTATTTGTGAAATTATTCGCATTAATTCATTAAATCAGCCAAGGAATTTGTGCATTTATAGTTCATTCGCAGTTGGAACACAGTTTGCTTTTCTATTATGCAAAACTCCGGTGTCGGAGAATTGAAGTTATTAGTTTCTCCCTAAAAGTAATATTTATTTTACCGCGTAGGCTTGGCACAAAGAGACAAAAAATTTACGAAAAAGGGTGCTGCAAGCAAGGTTGAAAATTAAATAGTTTCTTTCGGCAGAGCCTTCACCAAAGGAGGTTATATGGAAAAAATTGTCCCGACTATCCGGCAAGCAATGGATGCCAAGGGATATTCGCGCCGCGATTTTATGCTGTTTTGCGGATTGGCAACTGCCGCTGCCGGATTGGAACTGACAGGTTTGACGCAGGTCATTCAGGCTTTTGAAACGAAACCGCGTCCGCCCGTCGTCTGGCTGCATTTTCAGGAATGCACCTGCTGCTCGGAATCTTTTATCCGTTCATCGCATCCAATCGTCGCCGACGTAATTTTTGATACGCTTTCGCTCGATTATACCGAAACCCTGCAAGCCGCATCAGGCTTTCAAGCCGAAAAAACCCGCGACGATTGTTTAAAAAATAATAAAGGAAAATATATTCTGCTCGTCGAAGGCTCGATCCCGACCGGCGGCGACGGCGCATTTTGTATGATCGGCGGAAAATCCTCCGAACAGATTCTGAAAGAAGCCGCCGACGGCGCGGCGGCGATCATCGCCTGGGGAAGCTGTGCTTCGAACGGCTGTATTCAGGCGGCAAAACCGAATCCGACGACCGCTACGCCGATTCATAAAATCATCAACAAACCCGTGATAAACGTTCCGGGCTGTCCGCCGATTGCCGAAGTGATGACGGCGGTTGTCACGCACGTTCTGCTGTTCGGCAAAATCCCCGAACTCGATTCGCAAGGTCGCCCGAAGGAATTTTATTCGCGGCGCGTTCACGATACGTGCTATCGCCGCCCGTATTACGATGCCGGTCTGTTTGTCGAATCGTTCGACGACGAAGCGGCGCGCAAAGGTTATTGTCTATACAAAATGGGCTGTAAAGGTCCGACGACCTACAACGCCTGTTCGGTGACAAAATGGAACGGCAATTTGAGTTATCCGATCCAATCCGGTCACGGCTGTATCGGCTGCAGCGAATCGGGTTTCTGGGATAACGGTCCGTTTTATAAACAGATGGAATCGTTTCCCGGATTCGGTATCGAATCAACCGCCGACACGATTGGTGCTGTCGCAACGGTCGCCACAATCGGCGGTGTCGCGGTTCACGCGATCGGTTCTGCAATCCGCAAACGCAAAGTTATTCAAGAAAATATGGATGAATCGGTTAATCTTCATCCTTCAATTCCGCCGCCTGCGCCCGACAAATCGGTGACGGAAATGCACGAGACGAACGGAGGTGACGAAAATGGCAAGAGTAGTAGTTGATCCCGTAACGCGCATCGAAGGTCATCTTCGCATCGAAGCCGTCGTCGAAGGCGGCAAAATTACCGACGCATACAGTTCCGGCACGATGGTGCGCGGTTTTGAAAAAATCCTGAAAGGGCGAGACCCCCGCGATGCGTGGGCGTTTGTCGAACGCGCTTGCGGCGTCTGCACGACCGTTCACGCGCTGGCAAGCGTCCGCGCCGTCGAGGACGCGATTAAAATAAGCGTTCCGGCGAACGCCGAACTGGTGCGCAATATAATGTTCTGCACGCAGTATGTTCACGATCACGTCGTGCATTTTTATCATCTGCACGCGCTCGATTGGGTTGATGTCGTTTCGGCGCTGACGGCTGATCCGGTCGCAACTTCGGATTTGGCGAAAAGCCTTTCAAACTGGGCAAAAACTTCGCCCGGGTATTTTTCCGATCTGCAGAAGCGTTTGAAATCTTTTGTCGAAAGCGGGCAATTGGGAATTTTCGCGAACGGCTACTGGGGACATCCGGCTTATAAACTGCCGAAGGAAGTCAACCTGATCGGTGTCGCGCATTATCTCGAAGCGCTCGAATGGCAAAAGGAAATCGTCAAGATTCACGCGATTTTCGGGGGCAAAAATCCGCATCCGAATTATCTCGTCGGCGGCGTTCCCTGTTCGTTCAATCTCGAAGAAGTCAACGCCATCAATACTGAAAAATTGAATTACGTCGGCAAGCTCATCAAAGACGCGATGAATTTTGTCGAACAGGTTTACATACCCGACCTGATGGCGATTGCCGGATTTTACAAGGATTGGGCAGGTATCGGCGGCGGTTTGAAAAATTACCTCGTTTACGGCGATCTGCCGACGAAAGGCTATGCCTATCCGGAACATTTCAAATTCCCGCGCGGCGCGATTCTCAACCGCGATCTGTCAAAAGTTTACGATGTCAACGGCAAGGACGAAAACGAAATTAAAGAATACATTTCGCACAGCTGGTATCAATATTCGGTCGGCGACGGCGTTGGTTTGCACCCTTGGAAAGGCGAAACCGAATTTAATTTTACGGGTCCGAAACCGCCATTTGAACAACTTAACGTCGAAGGCAAATATTCGTGGTTGAAAACGCCGCGCTGGCGCGAAAATCCGATGGAAGTCGGACCGCTGGCGCGTCTGCTGGTCGGTTATGCGCGCGGCAATCAGGAAATCAAGGAAGTCGTGGACGGCGCGTTATCTCAATTAGCTGTGCCGATTGACGCGCTTTTCTCGACGCTCGGCAGAACGGCGGCGCGCGGTATCGAAACACGGCTTGCCGCCCGCTGGCTGAAAGAGTTTTACGACGAACTGATCGGCAACCTGAAAAAAGGCGAGATGAATACGTTCACGCGCGAAAAATGGGAGCCGGAAACCTGGGCGGCGGAATGCGAAGGCGTTGGTTTATCAGAAGCTCCGCGCGGTGCGCTCGCGCATTGGATTCGGATCAAAGACCGCAAAATTGACAACTATCAACTGGTCGTTCCGAGTACCTGGAACGCCAGTCCGCGCGACGGGAATGGGATGCGTTCGGCTTATGAAGAAGCTCTGATCGGAACGCCTGTGGCAAAGGACGGCGAACCGCTGGAAATTATTCGGACGATCCATTCATTCGACCCGTGTCTGGCGTGCGCGGTTCATCTTTACGATCCTGACGGAAAAACTCTCCATCAGGTCACGGTCGAGTAGGAGGTGCGAAATGGCTGCAAATTTAACAACGCAACCGCCGATTATTGTCGGCGACGACAAAACTTTAGCTCAATCTCCAAACTTGACGGCTAAAACCGCAGAATTTGATAAAACGGCAGTTGAGCCGGTCGCTTACCGCCGTGTCTATGTCTGGGAATTGCCGGTGCGAATTTTCCATTGGGTCAACGCTTTAACAATCGTTGTTCTTTCCGCGACGGGGTATTTGATCGGCAATCCGCAGGCGATTTTCAGCGCGAACGAAGCCTACCAGCAAAACTGGTTCGGCTGGGTTCGCTTTCTCCATTTCGCGGCGGCTTATATCTTTTTCTTTAATTTTCTGTTCCGCATTTACTGGAGCATTGTCGGCAACGAATATGCAAGCTGGCGAAGTTACGTTCCCTACCGGAAATCTCAATTTAAGGAACTCTGGGATGTTTTGACGACGGATATTTTCCCGTTCAGACTGCACGGCAAAGTTTCGGTCGGACATAATTATCTGGCGAGTTTTACCTATTTCGGTCTGGTTTTTCTGATTCTTCTGCAAACCATAACCGGCTTTGCCCTTTATGCGGATATGAGCAGTTTTTTTCTGTCGCATCTTTTTACGTGGGTTACGCCTCTGATCGGCAGCGACGCGCTCGTGCGCCAATGGCATCACCTTTTAATGTGGGCGTTTATCGTTTTCACGATCATCCACGTTTATCTGGTGTTTTACCACGATTGGATCGAAGGCAGAGGCACAACGTCGTCTATCTTGGGCGGCTGGAAATTTGAAAAAGATGAAGACCTTAAAGACTGAAAAACCGAAAGTGCTGATCTTGGGAATCGGCAATGTTTTAATGGGCGACGAAGGCATCGGCGTGTCGGTCGTCAATGAACTCGAGAAAACTTCCCTTCCGGCGCACGTCGAGCTTCTCGACGGCGGTGTCGGAAGTTTTCTTCTTCTCGAACCGATGCAGACCGCAAAAAAAGTCATCCTGATAGACGCGACGATTGACGGCGAAAAAACAGGAACCGTGCGCCGTCTGCGTCCGCGATTTTCGAAAGATTATCCGCGCACGCTGACGGCGCACGACATCGGTTTAAAGGATTTGCTCGATACGTTTTATCTGCTCGGCGATACGCCCGATGTTACGCTTTTCGCCGTTTCGATTCCGCCGCTTCAGGATATGACGATGCAGCTTTCACCTGAATTGATTTCAATCGTTCCGAAAATTGCGCTGATGGTGATAGATGAAGTAAAGTTCTGAGTTCCGCCTTCAGGCGGCAAAACGTTGATAAAACTTAAGTTTTGTTTATCAATCAGAGGAATTTGCAATCCAAGCGATGCCGCCTGAAGGCGGGACTCAGAACATTTTTTTAATTATGCACGAACTTTCGATTGCCTTAAATATGGTTGACATTGCCGCCGAAACTGCCGAACGAAACGGCGGCGGACGCGTCGAGGCACTTTATTTGAAACTCGGCGCGTTTTCGGGTGTCGTCAAAGACGCACTGCTTTTTTCGTGGGAATTAGCCTGTGCCGATACGCCGCTCGAAGGTTCGCGTCTGGTGATCGAGGAAATTCCGTTGGTCGTCCGCTGTTCGAATTGCGAAGCGGACAGAAGGCTTGATTCGATAAACCGATTTTTCTGCCCGGTTTGCAATCAGGCGGCGACAAAAATAATTCACGGTAAAGAATTGGAAATCACGGCGTTGGAGATTGTGTAACGCGTAAAACGGTTTTGTTCAGGTTCGGGACATTTAATTTGTAGTTTCGATTGAAAGGATTTGCTTTTTTAAAGTTTGAAAATAATAAACCCGAATTTCCAAACCAAAAATCGAATCATACGTTTCTTCGTCGAGATAAAATTTTATGTGTCCAATTTTCATCGAATAAACCGGAATTTGGATGATTTCCCGATTTGCCGTGCTTTTATTTTTATAAGAAGTATCAAATTCGGGTTTTCCTTCGACAAATTTGACACCTTGATATTTTTTCAACTGATTCAGCCATTGAACGCTCCGAAATGCCCAGAAGAAACATAATCCGAATCCTAAAACGCCGACAACTGACAAAAATGATCCGAAACCCGTGAAAAGCGCGGCGAAGGCAATGGAGAAAAAGACCGTCGTGCTGAGAAAACTCAAGGTGAGATTGGCATCAACAACCGGTTTCAATTTATGTTTCTGTTTTTCCGATAATTTCAACTGGCGGTTCATTGATATATCCTTTTCGTTAAAGGACATAGCTTTCATCAATTTTTGGTCGGCAATTTTCGACATTTACTTTATTTGCGGTTTGACAGACTTGATTTTCCGTTTAAATTATTTGACAGACAAACAGGAAAATCTTTTTAATTTCGTAAAAACTTTCTCTTTTCCTTTTCTACAGAAAAAGTTATTATATTTCAGGATAAAAGCTTATCCGCCGCATTTTGCTTTCCAATTAACAATCAAACTTTTATTTCGAGGTCTTGATGAATTTTCTTTTCGCTTCGTTTGAAACGGTTACGGGTTTGCCCGAAATTTTGGGTTACATTTTCACATTTGCGTTCGGCGCAATCGTCGGAAGTTTTCTGAACGTCGTTATTCACCGCGTGCCGAACGAACTTTCGATCGTTTTTCCCAATTCCGCCTGCCCGAAATGTAAAAATCCGATCAAGCCTTACGACAATTTGCCGATCTTGAGCTGGCTGATGTTGGGCGGAAAATGCCGCAACTGCAAAGAAAAAATCTCGGCACGGTATCCGGCGGTCGAACTTTTGACGGGTTTGCTTTTTACTCTCACGTTTTGGGCAATCGGTTTCAACGCGTTTCTGCCGGTTTGTTTGATTTTTGTCGCCGTCATGGTTTCGCTGATCTTTATTGACGCGGAACATATGATCCTGCCGAACGTGATAAATTTTCCGCTGCTCGGTTTCGCCTTGCTCGTCAGAATAATCTACCCGATTTTTTTCGGCGCGGAATATTTTCCCGATCTTCGCCACGCGCCTTTAACCGCGATGCAGAATCTTCCGATTTGGCTTGTTTCCTTGATCGGCGCGGTTTTGGGCGGACTCGTCGGCGGCGGTTTTCTGTGGCTGATCGGCGAAATCTGGAAACGTCTGCGCGGCGTTGACGCGATGGGTTTGGGCGATGTCAAAATGATGTTTGCCGTCGGCGCGCTTTTGGGCTGGCGTTTAACGCTTCTTTCCTTATTTCTCGGCGCGTTTTCCGGCGCAATCATCGGCGTTTTCGTCGTTTCACGGCAAAAGGAAAAGGATATGCAGACGCAAATCCCGTTCGGAATTTTTCTCGGCATCGGTTCGATCATCGCGCTTCTTTTTGGTGAACAGATTATCGGCTGGTATTTAAATACTTTTATACCCGGCTAACTATGAAACCCTGACGGCAGTTTCCATACATTTCGACGAACAGTAATAGGTATTTTTACTCAACTTCAAGGCGGTTCTCTGTGGTATCCAGCTTCCGCATTTGGTGCATCTGACAAGCTGAACGTCGCCGGGATTTTCCGTATTTTCGATCCGCTTTTCCTGCTTTTCCGGCGGTTTGTTCATTTGCCGCATTTGGCGGAACATCTTTAAAACGTAAATGCCGGTTTGAATATGACGGCGAAATTTAACGGCGATAAAAATCACCAGCATTGCCAGTAAGCCTAAAATAATTAACCACTTCATTATTTTTGAATCGTCTTGTCTTCCTTCGCCATCTGTGAGCTAAGTTCCGCAAAACTCGGCGTTTGCGGATTTATTTCCTTTAGTCGGGCGAGATATGTTTCGGCTTCCGCCGTTTTGTTTTGCTTGATCAGCGATTGCGTCATCAAAAGCAGAGCGCGTTGATTTTTCGGGTCTGACTGCAAGGCTTTTTGCATTTCGGCAGAGCCTTTGTCGAAATCCGGCGGATTGACAAAAATATAAGTTGATCCGTAATCCGCCCGCACGGACGCGTTATCGGGCTTTTGTTCAAGTGCTTTGGCATAAAATTCACGCGCCTTTTTAAAGTTTTCGCCGTCATTTTTCAAAGAACCAATATCGTAAAAAGCGTTTCCGAGCGCAACCACGACATCGAAATCCTTCGGATTGTTGTCATAAGCTCTTTGCAAAAGCCGCGTGGATTCCGATATTAATTCGGTGCTTTGCTTCATTATGCCGTAACTCAGCAACGCCAAGCCCAGATTTCTTTGAAAAGTGATATTTGTCGGATTGCTGTCGGCTTCGGCAATTCTCAGCCGAATTTCTTCATCGGACAGAGTATTATCGGGATTATTCTGCGGATTTTGGGTTATGTTTTTTTTCAACTGCTCGTTTTCCGCTTTGAGCTTGAGCAGTTCGTTGCCGTTCAGGGAATTTGCCAGATAAAATCCGCCGAAAAAGCTGATGATAATGCCGAGTATTGAAAGCCAAAATAATTTCGAGTTCATTCAAGTAAATCTTAACAAATCAAAGGGAAAAAAAGAAAAGCGTTGACGTTTTTCTAAACGTCAACGACTCTTAAATTTTCTAACAAAACTGCTTATTTTTTCTTATCTTCCGGCGCGATAAACGGTAGATCATCGGCACGGCGGCGCGGCAAGGGATCAGTCGTGCGGCGGCGCGGAACGGAATTTCCGCTGCGGCGGTCAACGCTGCCGACCGGAAGACCTTTGCCGTGAACGGCTTCGACTAAAATTCGCGTAATTTCCTGCGAAAGTGTCCGATGTTCCAAAGCGGCACGGCGGCGGAGAGATTCCTTCAATTCGTTCGGGACGTATGCACCGATAAAAACGCCTTTGCGATTTGCCATATTTTATTAAATAGCTCCTTAAAAGTGAATTAAACTAAAAAAAAATCTGCCCTGCAAAAGTGAAACAAGCCTGTAAGCCGAATTTTGTATCTGCAAAAGCAGACGGCAATCATTCATCTAGGCTTTTCGTCGCCGAAAAGCTCGAGCGACCTACCCGAAAACGCCGCCGGCTTTCGCCGACCTTGAGCGGGCAGCTCAAAAATCGTTTTCCTATTTGGTCTTGCACCACGAGGAGTTTACCCAGCCGCGCGTGTTACCAAACGCGCTGGTGCGCTCTTACATTAAGTTTTCTTGATCGAAAACCGCACCGTTTCACCCATCACCCTTGCGGGCTGGTTTGTTTTCTGTTGCACTTGTCGTCGTTTGGATTTTACTCAAACGCCCGGACGTTATCCGGCTCGCTGCCCTTTGGTGTTCGGACTTTCCTCTTATAAATTCTTTACAAGCGATTGCCCGACTTGCTTCCCTTTTGCAAGGCTCAAATATCTTAACAAAAAATGTTGAACAATTACAATTAAGGTTTATTATTTCGATTTATGCTATTATTAATCGAATTTAATTGCCGACTTCAATTGTATCGCCCGCTTCAAGCGCGGGATCGGGAACTTTCCCGTCCTTGATAAGTTTCAGATTATATTCAGTTGAAACCAGTAATCCTTCCGCATTTTTGCGGCGAATGACAACTTTTTTGACGCTTTCTTTTTTCAATCCGCCCGATGCCAGAATTGCCTGCGTGAGGGTTAATCCCGCGAAAAAATCCTTCTGTCCGACCGATTTAATTTCTCCGCCGATAAAGAAAAATCGTAATTGCCCGTTTTTGTCAGCTTGCGTTTCATCGGTTGTAAATTCGACAATATCGTTCGGAAAAATCAATGTATTTTCCGATTTTTCGTCCTTCAAGCTGAAAGTTTCGGTTGTCGAATCGGCGCGGCGAATGACGACGCGATTCGCATTTGCCTGCACGACGGCTTCGGCGCGAACGACAAAAAGCGGAACGGCTTCGCGCTGAATGTATTTTTCGCCAAATTTTTCCACCATTCCGAGAACCGTTATTTTATGGCTCGAATATTCGCGGACTTTGACGGAAATTTGCGGATTTTCGTAGAGTTTAACCTTTTCGCGCAAAATATCTTCAATTTCTTCGGTCGTTAAACCCGCCACCGAAACCATTTCGCCGGCGAGCGGATAATCAATCGTGCCGTCGTTCAGAACCGTAAAATAGGTCGAGCCTTTCGACGAATTTTGAAGATTGATAAAAAGAATGTCGCCAACCCCGACCAGATAATTTTCGGTCGGCGGAAGAGCTTTTTTATTGGCATTTTTAACGACTTCGAGCGTTTTATTAGCAATTGTTTCGGTCGCCGGATTTGTTTCTAAAGTGTTTGTATCCTCAATTTCGGCAGTATTTTCCTGTACTGATTGATCTTGGTTCGGGGTTTCCTTTTTCGTCTTCGTTTTCGGGTTTTGCGAATAGCCGAAATTAACCTTTTTAGTTGTTGTCGTTTCGGTTGTTTGGGCAACTAAAACATTACACGAACCCAAAATCACCAAACTTGAAAATAACGCTGAAATTTTAAGCAAAGTCGTTTTCATATCACAAAAAAATCGGGGCAAACCTTTTTTGAGGCTGCTTGGTTCTATTCTGGAATTTATTGGAACAAATTAAGATAAACCAGAATTTCGATTTGAGCAAGTCATTCGACAAACCACAGCCGCCAAACTCTGTAACTATAAAATCCCAAAGCTCCCGGAATTCTAGTATTTTTTTTATTTTGTTGATTTTGTTAGATTTGAAGTTTTCTCTGCGGCAGAATGTCGGCTGAGAAAAGATGCGACCATTTTGCCAGAAATTTTTCGCGGACGGAATTTTCAACCGCATCAGCCGTCGGTAATTTCAACAGCGCGTCGGTAATTTCTTTGGCTTCTTCGTAGGCAATATGCGAGATTATGCGGCGCACACGCGAAATCGAATTGACGTTCATACTCAATTCGGTCGCGCCAAGTCCGATAAGAATTGCGACATAAACGGGCGAACCCGCCATTTCACCGCAAATGACCGCCTGAATATTATTTTGTTCGGCGGCGCGGAGAATCGTTTTGATCGAACGCAAAACCGCCGGATGAAGCGTCCGAAACCAATCGGCGACCGTTTCGTTGTCGCGGTCGACCGCCAGCAGATACTGCACGAGATCGTTTGTTCCCAGACAAAAGAAATCAACTTCGTGCGCGATTTCGTCGGCGATCAAAACCGCCGCCGGAACTTCGATCATCGCGCCAAGACGGGGATTGCCGAAGTTTATCTTCCTTTTTCGCAGGCGTGCCTTTTCGGTTTCGATCAGTTTTTTCGTTTCCAGAATTTCCGAAACATCCGAGATCATCGGCAAAACAATATCAATTTTATTTTCAAACGAAGCCTGCAAAAGCGCGCGAATCTGTGTGGAAAATTCTTTTTTATGAGTTAAAACCAGCCGAATGGCGCGAAGCCCGAGCGCCGGATTTATTTCCTTTCTCGCGTTTTCTTCGGTCAATTGTTCGGCGCTGAGATCAAAAGTGCGAATCCGCACGCCGTCCTCGCCCGCGAGTTTAGCAATATTTCGATATTCCTTTAATTGTTCCTGTTCGGTCGGAAAACCTTTGAATTGATTAAACAAAAATTCCGAACGATACAACCCGATGCCTTTCGCTCCGAGTTGTTTCGCTCTCATATAACCTCTCGGCAAATCAATATTGGCGCGGATTTTTATCTCGAAACCGTCGAGCGTTTTGAGTTTTTCGTCAATCGGTTCGGTTTCGCGGTGCGTAAATTCCTGAAATTGCGCCGCCGCAATCTTATATTTTTCCGTGCTTTCTTTTGAGGGATTGACGATCACGTGTCCATTAAAACCGTCAACGATAACTTCATCGCCGGTCTGAACGCGCCGCAAAATTCCCTTCATTCCCGTAACCGCCGGCAAATTTATTTCCCGCGCAAGGATAAAGGTATGCGATGTCCAGCCGCCGTTTTCGGTAATTATCGCCTTCGGATTGCTGTCGGTCAGTTCGATCAAAGTCGAAGGTTTAACTTCTCTGGCGACAATAATGGAATTCTTTTCAAGTCGCAAATTCGTCTTTCCGCCGCCGCCGAGCGCGGCTAAAATCCGGTCGGCAACATCTTCTAAATCAATGTATTTTTCGCGCAGATGTTCGTCTGCAATCGCTTTGTAAGTTGCGATATAACGCTCCGTAACGACTTTGACCGCCCATTCGGCGTTGATCTTTTGACTGACGATGTTTTTTTCGATTTTGTCTTGTAACGAGCGGTCTTCGAGGATTAAAAGATGCGCGTCAAAAACACTCAGTTTTGAATTATTCGAATCGGTAGTTGAGATTTTTTTGAGCTGGCGTTTGGCAAGTCGAATCGCCGCTTTGAAACGGCGCAGTTCTTTTTCAATTTGTGATTCTTCAAGATTTATTCGATAAAACTGGCGTTTGCGACCGTGCAGACAAACAACCTTTCCGATTGCGACACCTCTGGCAACCGCCCGCGCTTTGAGTTTAATCTCCGAAAATTTATTTTTTGCGCCGTTAATTTTCGTGTTGTTATTTAAAGAAGTCATCAATTAAATCAACTTCCAAAGTCAAACGCCGTGCTAACTTCCCTGACTCGGGAAATACGGTCTTAAAAGCGAAGCAAACGCGGCTAAATTACGCGTTTGAATCAAAATTTCGCCGGGACCCTGAAATTCGGCAACCAAACCTTCGCCCGACATCATACTGCGGAAAAATCCGCTTTTCGCCGCCTTTCGCAGGTTATACTGCATATGCCCTTCCCAAGCCACCAGATGCCCGGTGTCAACGACATACTGTTCGCCCGGTCGCAAAGTCCGGCGGTGAATCGAACCGAATGACGAAACCAGTAAAAGTCCGGTTCCCGAAACCTGCAAAACGAATAAACCTTCGCCGCCGAAAAACGATTTCGCGCCGCCGAATTTTGTTTCAACCTGCAACGAAACGTCGCCCGCCAGATACGAACTCGACTGCACCATAAAAGTCTGGTTCTGCATCTCGATGCCCGCAACATCGCCGGGCGCGCCGGGCGCAAACGTCACTTCGCCCGCGCCGCCGCGAGCCGTAAACGTTGAAACGAAAGCCGATTCGCCGCCGACGGCGCGTTTCAATGCACCGAAAAGTCCGCCTTTCATTTCCGCATGCAGATCAACATTCGCCGACATCGAAACCATCGCGCCGGCTTCTGCCGCGATTGTCTGTTCGGGTTGTAAATTTATCACTGCCAGGGCGAATGCGCCCTGATGTTTTATTTCCCAGGTGTAGCCGCGACCTTGTCCGCGCCCGTCCTCATCAAAGCGAAACGCGCCCGGCGTTTGATTTTGCGCACCATAATTTTGTTGTTGCTGATTACCATAATTCGGCGGCGGCGGTTGCTGTTGCGGCTGCGAAAACTGCTGTTGCTGATTCGGCGGCGGCTGATTAAATTGCGGCTGATTCGGCGGTTGATTAAATGGTGGTTGCGGTGCTTGCGGCGGTTGCGGAGTTTGCAGAGTAAAACCGCAACTTCCGCAAAATTTCGCGTTTGCTAATAATTGAGCGTTGCATTTCGGACAATTCATATATTAACTAAAAGTGAAAAACTAAAAGTGAAAAATATTTTTCTTAAACTATCCACTTTTCACTATCCGTTTTTAACTAATTCTGACCTCTTCTGATTTTTCAACTAATATTCTCGCGGCTTCCTCGGCACTTTCGGCGAAATCGAGCAATGCGACATCGGAATCGCTGACCACCAGATTTTTCTGCCAAGCCGTCACGACTTCCTTCCAGCAATCACCCAAAAGCACGAGCGGTCGCCGTTCCAGAACGCCGGTTTGAAGTTTGTTCCAGACAAGCGAAACCTCGGTGACCGTTCCCATTCCGCCGCGCAAAGCGACAAAACCGACCGACCTCGTGATCAGATTTTGGAGACGGTCGTAAAAATGGTCGGACGCGACTTTATCGGTCAAATACCGATTCGGTTCGGATTTGAACTGATTCATCACGATTCCGAAAACGCGCCCGCCCGCCTCGCGCGCGCCGCGCGAAGCCGCCTCCATAACGCCCAGATAGCCGCCCGTGCAGATGGTAAAACCGGCTTTGGCAAGCCGCGCCCCGAGTTCTTCAGCCTGTTGATATTCAGGCGAATTTTCGCCGCATTGCGAGCCGCCGAAAATCGTAACGATTTTTTCTGATGTATTTTCAAGCACTAATATTTACCAAAATAATTTGATTCTGAAACAATATTTATTATATTAGCGTTGTGTTTGAAAACAAAATGTTTAAGTTTCTTTTGCGGCTTCTTCGGGCGTTAAATTCCCCGCTTCGTGAATGGCGCGGGTCGTGTCGGTGAAAAGTAAAATCACGCTTCCGACAACGAAAAAAACTATTAAACCCAAAATCGCCTGCCGAAATGAACCCGTCGCGCTGACGATAATCGTAAAAAGAATTTGTCCCATCCACGAAGTGCCTTTTTCGCTGATTTCGTAAAGCCCGAAAAACGAGGATTCGCGCCCGACCGGAATCATCTGCGAATAGAGCGAACGCGAAAGCGCCTGCGCACTGCCTAAAACCAAGCCGATAAATCCGCCCATTATCACTGCCTGAAATTTCGTTTCTAAAATTGCGTAGGCAAAAATCACAATCCCGCACCAGATAATCAGCGACAAAATAATCGTCTTTTTTGCTCCGATAAAGCGGGCGATTCTTTCAAAAACGAGCGCACCGATGAGCGCGAAAACCTGCGCGACGATAAAAATCTGAATCAAAAAGGTTTTGTCTAAATTGGCGGTTCGTTCGGCTTGCGTGAAAAGTTCCTGTGAAAGAAAGCTCGAAGACATTAAGATCACGGTCTGAATGCCGTCGTTGTAAAAAAGGTAAGCAATCAGAAAAAGCATCGTGTAGCGAAGCCGGCGCAATTCTTTGAGCGTCTGCCAAAGCTCGCTGAAACCGACGGTTACAAGGTTTTTGTTATCTGGCACTTCTTTGTCGGCTTTGCGGCTTTTAAGCATATAAAAGCTGATCGCGCCGAAAATTCCCCACCAGGCTGACGCGGCGAGAAACGAGATCCGCGCGGCAAGTCCGGTCGTGATGCCCAAACTTTCGGCGTTATTGAGCAGCAAAATACACAGAATCAACATCACCACGCCGCCCAGATAACCCAAGCCGTAGCCGTAACTCGAAATTTTATCGCGTTTGTCTTCGGTCGTGATGTCAATTAAAAACGCGTTGTAGAAAACGTTCGCGGCGGCAAACGCCATATTTGAAATGATTATCAAAAGGCTCAACCCGATATATGATTCGGTGATAAAAAACATCGCCGTTCCGGCAATCACGCCGATATAGCAAAAAATCGCCATCAAACGTTTTTTCAAATGCGTGTAATCGGCAATCGCGCCCAGAATCGGCAGAAAAATCACCAGCGAAATTGTCGAGATCGCCGTGCAAAATGAAAACAAACCTTTGGCGGTGACGTTAAAAAAAAACAGATCGAAAACCACGCCGTCCTCACCGACCGCGTTTTGCGCCAGACTTAACAGATAAGGTCCGATCAAAACACCGATCACCGCCGTAAAAAAAGCCGAATTCGCCCAATCGTAAATCATCCAGCCGAAGATTTCCTGGCGGTCGTTTTTTGCTATTTTGGTTTCGTTCATTTTGTCAGTAATTGCAGAATTGCCGGAGTTATATCGCTTAAATCTTTGATTTGCTTTGCCGTTTCATCCTTTTTTCTGCCCCAAATAATTGTCGGAACATCGTTTAAAGTATGATTGCGGACGGACAAATCTTCTATGTTTCCGTGGTCGCTTGTCAAGATAAAAGTCGTGTTTTCCAAATCAATCAGCTTTAAAGTTTCGCGGATAAATTCGGCAAGCGGCGGCAAATGGATGTTTGCTCGTTCAAAATCCTGGTCATGTCCGATTTTGTCGGTGATAAAATGCTCGTAAAGCGTAAAGCGGAAATTTCGTGACAAATCCGCGAGAATTTTAGCCGCGTCCGTCGGCGAAAAAAGCGGCGCGTCAAAACCGCGTTCGCGCAGAATTTGATTTGTAAAATCGTGGAACAAAGCCTTTCGCCCAAAAAGATCGGGTAATTTGCGAAACTGCAAACCGGCGGCTTCGACGGCGCAGGTCGTTGCCGATTTCCAGCGCGGTGTTTCCTTAAAGAATTGCGGCGTGTAGGCATTCGCAAAAACGATCTCCTCAATATTTCGATTCCGCAATTGCCGGAAAACCGAATTTTCATTGATAATGCCGCGCAGCTTTTCATTCGGAAAACCTTGTTTGTGATAACCGAGAAATTTCGGCGCGTTGATTCCGGTCAAAATTGTCGTTTGCCCCGAAGCACTTTGCGGACGACCTTCGATTTCGAGTCGCGGATCTGTCGGAATAAGAATTCCGTCAAAGATTATTTGTTTTTTTTCATCTTTGAAATTAGCCAGCGGCTCGATGTTTTCGACCAGACAAAGCGGATTATGCGGCTGGGGTTCGCCGATTCCCAACCCGTCAATGAAAAAAAGAATAACCGAAGCCCGACTGTTTTTACCCATTAATTTGGATTCTACAATTTTGAACCGGATTTTGGAAAATTCAATTTTTTTGCTTTTTTGTCGATAACCTGACATCTTTTTTGAGATTACTTTAAATTGTTCAAAAATCAGCCGCTTTCACGCCAAAACCTTGACAATCAAAGCTAAAAAGGTTAAATTTTTGACACTATTCTGTATTTATTGAAGTTCAGTAATTTTCATAGAATAATGAATTTAAGAACTATTACTGAAAAAATTAACCAAAAATTATCTGTTTTGAGGAGGGAAAATCTATGTCTTGGGCTAAAACCAAACAGTCCACTCGCACTTTAATTTTCGCCGTCGCAGCTATTTCAATAGCCGCTATCGGTCTTTGGATTGGAGTGCAAAACAATAAAGCTGAAGCAAACACGACCGTTTCTTCAACGAACGTCGCCCCGGCGGCGACGTTTGCCGCGAATGCCGCCACACTCGGTGGAATTCCCGATTCGACCGGCTGCGGTCCGACCCCGGGAACACCCAGAAATGTTACTTTTACAGCCGCCGGCTTGAGCGGTTCGGTGACTGCGGTTGATTTAAGTATGACAATTGGCACACCCAATCATACTTGGATGGGCGACATTATCGCCACGCTCATTGCGCCCAACGGTGCATCGCATACGCTTTTCGGCGTAACCCTTTCGACAACCGCCACCGGAATCGGCGACAGTTCCGATTTGGGGGCAACATATGTATTTTCGGACATCGCGCCCGCACCGCCCAACGGCGGATGGTGGCAAGCGGCGACCGCTGCCGGCGCAGCTGTTATAATTCCTGCCGGAACATATCGAACAACCGCTTCAGGCGGTGCGGGTCAGGTCAATCCGGCTCCGCCGACTTCGATGAATGCGGCGTTTACCGGAGTGGCAAATGCCAACGGAACGTGGACGCTTCGTTTCACTGACGGTTGTACCGGCGATACGGGCTCGGTCAGCGCAGCCAATCTGTCGGTCACGACCGGCGGCGGCGGACCTGTCAATGACGCCAACGTTGACCTGAACGGCGACGGCAAAACCGATTGGGTTGTTGCCCGCGCAACAACCACACCTTTGACCGAAGCAACCGCTCCGAGCGAAGCGGCGATTCGTCGTAATTTTGACAGCAGCGCAGAAACGAAAACAAGAATCCGCCGCGACCCCAGTGAAAACGCGCTTGCCCCGCCGATCTATTGGTATTCGTCAATTAACGGTACCGGCACGACCGGCGTCGGACAGCTCGGCGACGCGGCAACCGACTTTATCACGCCCGAAGATTTCGACGGCGACGGTAAAGACGATCTAGTCGTTTGGACGGAAGGCGCGGCAACGGTCGCAAACTTCAAGATACTGCAAAGCACGACCAACACCGTTCGTGTGGAATTATTCGGACAAACCGGCGATGATCCGGCGGTGGTCGGCGATTACGACGGCGACGGCAAAGCGGATCCGGCAGTTTACCGGTGCCCGCCGTTTGGTGCGGCTAACGGTCAATGTTATTTCTTCTATCGCGGAAGCAACGCAAATCCGGGCGGAAACGTAACTTACGTTCCGTGGGGATTTGGTGTTGACGGCGATTTCTTCCCGAATGTCGGCGATTTCGACGGCGACGGCAAACACGATTTCTGCATCCAGCGCGCTAATCCCGCAGCGCCGGCAAACGGTCAGTTCGTTCTGTTGAAATCATCCAATCTCGGCGTCGAATATATCAACTGGGGAACTTCTTCGGACTTCATCATTCCGGGCGATTATGACGGCGACGGTAAGGCAGACTTTGCGGTTCGCCGCACCGTTGGCGGAGTCAGACAACATTGGATTCTTTACCGTACGGGCGCGACCAGCTTCACTAATTGGGGCATTACGGGCGACGTTTCAGCACCGGGCGATTATGACGGCGACGGTAAAACCGATCTTGCTATCTGGCGCGGCAGTAGTGACCCGAACGCAAACTTCTTCTGGGTTCTTAATTCGAGCAACGGTTCGGTTACCCAGTTTGAATGGGGTCAATGTCCGACAGTTTCGACTTGCGACTTCCCGGTTGCGGGTTGGGCGGTTCACTAATTATTCATTTATTGTTTAATGTAAAAAAGGTTCGGGATTCGCTCCCGAACCTTTTTTTATTTGTGATGAAAATAGAGCGGTCTGAGTCCGTTTTCCTGTAAAGCGTGGAATGCGTTCTCGTCCGCCGCCGAAATTTTGCATTCATTCAAAATTTCCGGTAAATCGTTGTCGGGAAACAGAAACCTCAAAACTAAAACATCCTCTGCCGACGAAAAAACGAACTCATCAACCGCGCCGCCTTTCAGAAGGGTTTTCAGTTTTATAATTTCGGATTCGTCAGCAAATCCGGCTTTGTAAACCGGCAATTCTTCGACCACTGCATTTTCCCGCCTTAACATTTCGGCAAACGAAAAAGTTTTTGAATTTTCACGCAAAACCGCGAGTCGAAGGTTTTTGAGTTCACCGCCGACAAACTGCCGGATTTCCGAAAAAACCGCTTCGTCCGAATTATTCGGCGGAATGACATCGGCGTGAACCTGTATGAATCGCAGGCGGTCGGCAACCGCTTCACCGAGAGCGCAAACCGTCAGGTTATCGAGTTCAAAAAAATCCGTTTCCCGTTCGCACAGAGCTTCGATAAAATAATCGGCAGCGAAAACGTCCGTCATAATAATCCAGTCAAAATCAGTCGGATTTTTTATTAAATCAACGGCAATTTCCGTTAATTTTACATTCGTTGTTTTAATTGCCGGAAAAACCAAAACTTCTTCGCCTTTTTGCCTCAAATCCGCAATCAGCTTGTTGTTCAGCGGACCGGCGATTAACCCGTAAATTTTTTTTATTTCGAGGTTCGACATTTTATAAAATTGTAACGACTGTGAAATTTTCTGCAAGTTTGCATTTTCTGCTCGAAAAAAGTTAATGTTTGTTGTTCGGTTTTGTTCGGGGTTACGGCTTCAAATGTGAGAATATTCGATGATTTCATAATTCGAACAAAACCTCGCGTTAAATCGCAAAACGAGCGTTTTTCACGCCTAAAGGCGTAACTCCAAACTTTTTAAAGCTATGAAAGCAATGATTTTAGCCGCCGGTTTCGGCACACGGCTTTTTCCCTTGACAATTGACCGCACGAAACCGGCAATCCCCTTTTTAGGCAAACCGCTGGTCGGTTATGTCGCCGAATACGTTGCCAAATTCGGTTTCAAAGACATCATTGTCAATCTTCATCATCAGCCCGAATCCGTCCGCGAAGTTCTTGGCGACGGAACGAATTATGGCGTAAAAATTCATTACACGGAAGAAATGCCCGACATTCTCGGCACTGCCGGTGCGCTCGACAATGCGCGTCATCTGCTCGAAGACGATACTTTCGTCATCGTCAACGGCAAAATCATCACTGACATAGACATTTCCGAAGCCGTCGAAACACACAAAAAATCGGGCGCAATTGCGACGATGGTTTTAAAGCCGAACGTCAAACGCGAGAAATTTACCGAAGTTAATGCAACCGACGGTTTTCTGACGGGATTCGGCAATTTTGCGCATCCTTTTACCGCCGAAGAAATCAAGGACACGACCGGAAGATTGACCGCGCCGTTAATGTTCACGGGTATCCATATTCTCGAACCGAAGGTTTTTGATTACATTCCCAGAAACGTTTATTCCGACATTGTGCCGACATTTTACAATCCTGCCTTGAAAAACGGCGAACGAATCGCCGTTCATATCACGGACGCGAATTGGTTCGAGCTTTCGACGATTCCGCGTTATCTCGATATTTCACTGGCAATGATGAACGGCGCAAACGTCTGCGCGGGCGAAAATTGCGTCGTTTCGGGCAGAGCGACCGTCCGCGATTCGATTATGTGGGATAACGTGAGCATCGGCGACGACGCGCATCTCTACCGCACGATTATCGCCGACGACGTGATAATCGAAGCCGGCGATCATTATGAAAACGCCGCCATCGTTCGTGCCGATATGGTCAGAAATTGCGAAGAAATACCGGAAAAGGCGTTAAAAGGTTACATTCAAGGCGAAAATTATATCGTTCCCTTAATCGAATACATTTAACCAACGAAAAACAGATAATGGATAATGGATAATTCAAAACCGTATAATTTTCCATTATCCGTTATCCATTATTTTTATGTCCGATTTAGAAAACAGACTCAACGATTTTTTAACCGAAAACAAACAACCGCCCGTCATTTCCCGGCTTACGCCCGATGCCTCGACGCGTGAATATTTTCGGGTTCGATGGCACGAAACGCCCGCGATTGCCTGCGTTTATCCGTTTAACGAATTATGCATCGGTCAATTTGAAGGGTGTCTCGATGTGACGAGCGTTTTTTTGAGCGCGGGTTTGCCGGTGGCGGAAATTTTCGCATCGGACGCGGAAAAAAGAATAATCATTCACGAAGATTTCGGCAGCACGATTTTGCGCGATGTGCTGGAAAATTCGGACGCGGCGGCGCGCGAAAATTATTTAAACCAAGCGATTCGGCTGATTGCAAGAATTCAATCCATCACGCCGCAAGCCTATAAAGCCGGTTCGATTGCCTCGCGGCTCGCGTTTGATTTTGAAAAGCTCGCTTGGGAACTCGATTTTTTCACGACGCATTATTTTACGACTTTGCAGAAAAATCCTTTGAACGAAAACGATTCATTGCTGCTCAAAACCGAACTCGACGAAGTTGCGAAAGAATTGGAAGGAATGGCGAAAGTTTTAACGCACCGCGATTTTCACGCGGCAAATTTGATGCTCGCAGACGGCGAATTGAAAATCATAGACCATCAGGACGCACGAATCGGCGCGGCGAGCTACGATCTGGTTTCTCTGCTTTTAGACCGCGTAACGACGCTTCCGACACCTGAATGGTTAGCCGAAAAACGTAGATTTTTCCTGTCGGAACGCGCAAAACTCGGGCTTGAAAAAATTTCAGAAGAAGATTTCGCCGACGAATTTCGCCTGCAAACGATTCAGCGGTGTTTAAAGGCAATCGGCACGTTTTCGTTTCAATCCGAAACGCGCAGGAAAACTTATTTTATCCCGTTCATCAAACCGATGTTTGAAATCGTGCTTCGCGCCGCTGAAAATTTAAATCGTTTTCCCAATTTACAGCGAATTATTAAGCAACAGATTTTACGCCCGTAAATAATCGCCGCGCCAGTTTTTGACGGCGAGTTTGATTTCCTTGGAATTTTTGAATTCGCCGTTAATTGCCCTTTGGACGAGTTCGGGCAATTCTTCATCGGACGCAAACCGCAAAGCGATTTTAGTTCCCGTCGGTAATTGTTCGGCTTGAAAAGCCAAATCCGGCGACAGAATTTTATGATAACGAAGCGATTCTTCAAGCCTGATAATTCGGTTTTGCACCGTTAATGCCTGTAGTCGCGCCGCTAAAGCGATTAGTATAAACACGACCGCCATCAAAAGATTTTCGGCGCGGTCCCAATTCGGCTCTTGATAAAGTCTGACCGCCTGCCAGATCAGATTAAAAAGCAAAAGCGGTGTAATAACATAATGAAAAAGCGGAAAATAACGGACGTGGTTCTGATAATTTTGTGTTTCTGCCATAAATTTTTATAGTTTTGTCGCGGAAAGATTTTCCGCCGGTTTGCTCGTAAAATCTTCGCCCGGATTGACGAAAAGATTTTGTTCAAAGCGGTATTGTTTGTCGTAAAGCTGTTTGTAGCGACCGCCGAGCGCGATCAATTCGTCGTGGTTTCCGCGTTCGAGAATTTCGCCCGCTTCGACCACCAGAATCTGGTCGGCGGAGCGAATCGTCGAAAGCCGATGCGCGATAACAAAAGTCGTTCTGCCCTGCCGCAGACGGTGCAAGCCTTCCTGAATCAGTGATTCGCTTTCCGAATCCAAACTCGAAGTCGCTTCGTCCAAAATCAAAATCCGCGGATTTGCCAAAAGCGCACGCGCAATCGCGATGCGCTGGCGCTGTCCGCCCGAAAGTTTGACACCGCGCTCGCCGACAATCGTGTTGTAAGCGTCGGGAAATTTTTCAATAAACTCGTCGGCGTTGGCAATTCGGCAAACTTCCCTGATTTCGTCCAAAGACGCTTCGGGATTTGAAAAGCGAATGTTTTCCAAAATCGTGCCGTCGAAAAGAAAATTGTCCTGCAAAACAACGCCGAGATGTTTGCGGTATTCGCGCAGTTTCACGCTCTGCAAATCTTTGCCGTCAATCAGGATTCTGCCTTTTTTCGGCTGAATAAAATTCAGCACAAGACTTAAAATCGTGGATTTGCCCGAACCGCTCGAGCCGACAAGCGCGGTCGTTTTTCCGGCTTCGGAATGAAACGAAACGCCTTTTAGGACCGGCACGTTTTCTTCGTATTCAAAATTGACGTTTTCAAAATCAATCGCGCCGTCAACCTTCGGCAAAGACTGTTTATCGCGGTCTTCTTCGTCTTCGGTTTCCATTTCCATCACTTCGCGGATGCGGTCGAGTCCCGCAAAAGCTTCGGTGATTTGCGTGCCGATCGAGGTCAGTTCGACGACCGGCAGAGCGAGCAAAAAGGTGAACGAAATATACATCAGAAAATCGCCGAGCGTCATTGTGCCGGCTTGCACGGCATTTCCGCCGATGACGATCATGACGACCGCAATCGCGCCGATCACGACCGACGAAAACGACGAAACCGCCGAAACGCCCGTCACGGTTTTGGCGATATTTCTAAAAAGCCGGTGCGCGCCGCGCGCAAACGAAAGTTCTTCACGCTTTTCGGCTGTGTAGGCTTTGACGATGCGGATTCCGCCCAAACTTTCGCCCAAACGTCCCGTAACTTCAGCGTTAATAACGTTTCTTTCCCGAAAAATCGGGCGCAATACCTTAAACGCGTAAAACAAAACGCCCGCAAAAGCAACCAGAACGACGATCGTTGCCAGCGTCAGAACCCAATTTATCCAAAACAAAACGCCGAGCGCGATAACCGCTGTAACGATGCTTCCCAAAATCTGTCCCAAACCCGTTCCGACCAAATTTCTGATGCCTTCCGCGTCGTTCATAATCCGCGAAATAAGCTGTCCGCTCTGTGTCGAATCGAAATATGAAATCGGCAAACGTTCGATTTTCTGCATCACGCGTTTTCGCATTTCGGTAATCGCGCGTTGCGCGGCAACCCCGAGAATTTGCGACAATGTGAACGATGTTGAAGCCTGAATGAGGGTCGAAATTCCGATGGCGAGCGCAATCCATTTCAAAATCCCGAAATTTCTGTTAGTAAAAACCTCGTCGCCGATATATTTGGTCGAAGCCGGCAAAACCATTCCGGCGAGGCGCGAAATGAGCATTAAAATACTGCCGACAGCCAACCGCCAACGCGCCTTCCAGACAATGTCTTTCGCTTCCTTCCACGCGCTCGAATAATTAACTTTCTTTTTCTTTGGTTCTTCAGCCATTTAATTAAAATTTGCGCGTAGAAACAGAGAAAGTCAAATTAACGTGTAAAGTGTTGTTAATTTTCGGTTTTTGTTAACAAGGATTTTAAGAATCCGGCGAATTCAAGCGTAATTTTGTCGGTGGTTTTTGAAACGGGCTGCGCTGTATATATTTCGATTTCGTCGTCCGAGTTCAGCTTAGTTCCGACAAAAATCAATGGAACATTCAATTTTTCCGCAAATTTAAAGACGGTTTGCGTGATGAAAATTTGGCGGTCGGGAATGTCTATTTTTACCCACCCTTCAAAACTTTCGTTGTGGTCAATACAGATCGAAACAATTTCGCCGGCTTTCAGACGCTTTTTGATTTCTCTAAAACTTTTTATATCCGGTTTTATTACATCTATAGTTTCCCGTGTGCCTAAAACGGGCTGTTTTTCATAAACATCTCTGATCACGGTGCTTTGAACATATCCCTGATCGTGAAACCATCGGAGAACAAAAAAATTCAGAAAATAATGTCCGCTGACCACAATCGCTCCATTTGTCGTATCAATTCGAGTCTGATTCGCAACGAGTTTCGGTTCAAATTCGATTTCATTGTAGGTCAAACTCATAAAAAAAACGGATAAAAGATAATCGTGGAAGTTATCCAGAGCGAAAGGCGGAGGTGTAACCAGCTTAAACCTTTTCGCCGCAGGTTTCAGTAATCTCATCAAAAATCGTCCGAAAGAAAAACGGTATGGTTTCGGAACGAATTTAAAAAGCCTGACAGCGAAGGAGGAATAGGTGCCCAGCGAGAGATTTTTTTTCATAAAAGAGCGTATGTTCTGTTAAACCCTAGATTGCTAAACTGTTAAAATATTCATTCCTGATCGTTTGAATATTATTATTGAGATTTTTTTTCATTTTCCTATTCGTGTTAATCTGTTTAACTTGTAAATAGGAACTTTATATATGAATCAAATATACATTAACGAACTAATAAATCATATCGGCGAAGAGTTACGCTGAATGGTTGGCTTACAACTCGTGTTTGGGTGATAACAAAATATCAAGATAATGAACGAAAATCTTAAATTACAACTCAAGGAAAATTTCAGAAAGGATTTAATTAAACTCGTAAATCAACTAAATTCATATGTTTCGACTGACAAAGGACAATGGACAATCAAAGGTTTTCTCGATGTTTTTCAGAATATTTACACAATTTCGGCTGATACGAAAATCGTTTCAAAAATTTTAGAAATCCATATTTTTCCGAAAATTTTGGAATTTGCCAATAAGCACGGCTACAAAGTGGTTCTCACCAAACATCAAAATTATTATCCCGACGTTTCGTTTGTCAGTTCCGACGATGAGCAGATAAAATTTGCCGTGGATTTCAAAACAACTTATCATCTGCCGCTTGCACCGGAATTTTGCAACGGCTTTACACTCGGTTCGCACGGCGAATATTTTATAAATCGCAACAGCACAAAAAACATCCAATTTCCTTATAATCAATATCTCGGACATTTTTGCTTGGGAATTATTTATACGCGTTCGGATTTCCGCGAATTGGACGAAACCAGAATCTATAAAATTCAAGACTTAAATTCGATAACTTCCGTGATTAGCGATTTTCAGTTTTTTGTTGCCGAAAAATGGCAAATTGCTTCCGATTCGAGTGGAAGCGGAAACACGGCGAACATTGGAAGTATCAATAAAATCAGCGATATTTTAGAATGTAATGGAATGTTCAAAAATTTGGGCGAAGAATGGTTTGATGATTATTGGATGAATTACGGGAAAATTACAATCATCGGCGAAGACGGAAAACCGCACAAAATTACGAAGTTGAAACAGTTTTTGGAATATTGCGGAGCAGATAGAAATTTGGTTAATCCGAGAGCTTCAAGAAGAAAGAAATGAGAAAAATCATTATTCCACCAATCAAATGCCAGGGAATCAAATCGAAACTTGCCGATTGGATTTTGGAGTTTGTCGAGTTGCAGAAAGGCGAACGCTGGATTGAGCCGTTTATGGGTTCGGGCGTTGTCGGTTTTACTTTACAACCTGAAAAGGCTTTGTTCTGCGACATCAATCCGCATTTGATAAATTTTTATAACTCAATCAAAAAAGGTGAAATCACTTCTAAAATTGCGCGTGAGTTTTTAGAAAAAGAAGGCTCATTACTCAAAGAAAAAAGTGAAAGTCATTATTATTTTATTCGGGAAAGATTCAATGAAACGAAAAATTCTTTAGATTTTCTCTTTCTTAATCGGGCTTGTTTTAACGGCGTGATACGCTTTAACCGTAAAGGTTTTTTCAATGTTCCATTCGGACATAAACCCGAAAGATTTGCTAAAGCCTACGTTACGAAAATCTGCAATCAAATTGAAAAAGTTGAAAAAGCAACCCAAACATTCGATTGGCAATTTGTTTGTCAAGATTTTCGGCAATCAATTTTGCAATCGAATCAAAACGATTGGATTTACTGTGACCCGCCATATTTCGGCAGACACACCGACTATTTTAATTGCTGGACGGAAACTGAGGAACTGGATTTATTCGATTTATTAGCAAAAACAAAATCAAAATTTATACTTTCAACCTGGCACAGTAATCAATACAGAAATAATTCAGAGATAGAAAAATACCTGGCAAATTTTGAAATTGTAACCAAAGAACATTTTTATCACGTTGGGGCAACAGAACTTAACCGAAATACAATGATAGAAGCCCTTGTCATAAATTTTCCAAAACTTAAGCCGCAATCGGCAAAAGTTTTATATCAATCGCAATTATTTATCTAAATATTTATGAATCAAACATATATTAACGAACTGAAAAATCACATCGGCGCAGAAGTTACGCTGAAAGGTTGGCTTTACAACTCGCGTTCGAGCGGCAAGCTCGTCTTTTTACAATTACGCGACGGCACGGGAATCGTGCAGTGTGTCGTTTTCAAACCGAATAATGAAGAATTGTTTGAAAATGCCAAATCATTGGGGCAGGAATCTTCGATCATCGTGACGGGAACGGTCAAAGAAGACACGCGCTCGGCAATCGGTGTCGAGATTGACGTGACGGATTTGGAAATTATCCAGAACGCGAGCGAATATCCGATCACGCCGAAGGAACACGGCACGGAATTTCTGATGGACAATCGGCATCTGTGGATTCGTTCCAAAAAACAACACGCCGTTTTGAAAATTCGCCACACGGTTATCAAAGCCGTGCGGGATTTCTTTGACGATAACGGATTTATTTTAGCCGACACGCCGATTTTTACGCCCGCCGCCTGCGAAGGCACGACGACGCTTTTTGAAGTTGATTATTTTGAAGACGATAAAGCGTATCTGACGCAAAGCGGACAACTCTACAACGAAGCGACCGCCGCCGCGTTCGGTAAATCTTACGCGTTTGGTCCGGTTTTCCGCGCCGAAAAATCGAAAACGCGCCGCCATCTGACCGAGTTTTGGATGGTCGAACCGGAAATGGCTTACGCGCAGCTTGATGATGTAATGAATTGGGGCGAGAAGTTAATCAAGTTTATCGTCGAGCGAGTATTAACCGACCGCCGCGACGAATTAATCGTCTTAGAGCGCGATATTTCCAAACTCGAAGCGATTGTTGCCGAAGATTTTCCGCGTGTTCATTACGACGACGCGGTGAAACTGCTCAAAGAAGGTTTTGCAAAAGGCGAACTCGAAAACGATTTTGAATGGGGCGGAGATTTCGGTGCGCCTGACGAAACTTATATTTCAAAACAATTCGACGCGCCGGTTTTCGTCCATCATTTCCCCGCCGCCATCAAAGCATTTTACTTTGAGCGCGACCGGACGCGCCCCGAACTCGCGCTCGGCGCAGACCTGCTCGCGCCCGAAGGTTACGGCGAAATCATCGGCGGCGGCGAACGCGCTTTCGATCTGGAATTTTTGGAAAAACAAATCGAAGCGCATAATCTGCCGAAGGAATCGTTTGAATGGTATCTCGACCTGCGAAGGTTCGGCGCGGTTCCGCATGCCGGATTCGGAATGGGCATCGAACGCTGTACGGCTTGGATGTGCGGCATCGAACACGTTCGTGAAACAATCCCGTTTCCGCGTATGCTTTATCGTTTGAAACCTTAGTTTACGGCAAAAGAAAAACGGCGAAATAAACGCCGTTTTTCTTTTGCCGATTTATTTTCCGCTATTGCTGCGGGTAAAAATTAAGTTCCTCGATGTTATCGCCGACATTAACAACCTGCGAACCATAATTTCCGCCTTTCGCTGAAACGCTGATTGTCACGATCTGTCCGGCGGAAATGTCCGTAAAACGGAAATAACCGAGGTGGTTTGTGCTGACCGTAATTGATTCGCCGCTGCTGTCGGTTAATGTCACGATCGCCCGCGAAACGCTTGTCCCGTAAGCCGAAAAAACACGCCCGCTGATTGTTACTCCGCCGGATGTCGGCGGATTGTAAACCGGCGCGGGATTAGAGGCGAAAGTTCCGGTTCCAGCCGCTGTAAAGCTGTTCAAAAAACCGCCCGCTCCGATTGATAAAAGCGGAAAAACCGAAGAAAAGGAAAGCCCCAAATTATTGGTTGAGTTCGGCACAAACCCTAAAAAATCGGATGTGTAAATAACCGTTTGCCGCGCTGACGAAGCCGTATAAGCGGCGGCATCCGTTAGGTCATCGCCCGCCAAACTCGATTTCGTCGTGCCGTCCGGCGTAATCACGGCGGTCAAAAGATTCCTTTGCGTGCCGGTTCCGACTCCCGCAACCGTATCTCTGATGATTCGGATGGTAAAAGTTCCATTGAACTGCTGAACATCCCGCGGCGGATCAGCGGCAATTTGAACCGCCGGTGTAGTTGTATTCGCCGTTATGTAGATATGCGCCATTTGCGGTCCCTGCAGAACCGCGGGAAGATTGGCGACGTTCTGATAAGAAAAGAAAATCGGCGATCCGTTTGGAATCGTATTGAAATCGGCACTTGTCGTATTGTTCGTAAAAACGAAATCCTGTGAACCGTTTCTCTGAATAAACTGCCCGAAGGTAACGGTTTGAGCCTGTAAAAAAGTAACGGTTGATAATGTAAAGAAAATAAAAAAAGCCGCTTTTACGCTAAAAGACGACCGTGTTTTTGTTGTTTTCATAAATGCCCCCTTGTGTTCTCCCTTGTAAAAACCTTAAAAATTTATAACCCGGTTGAGTTATAAATACCTAAAGTCAAATTTCAAGACCGCCGTGCGAGCGGTCGAGTTAGTGTATAAATGTAATCATACGTTGATGAAAATCGGTTTGTCCAGAGAATTTTATCTCTTATATGCCGCGAATTATACGAGAAAATCAAATATCCTTTAGAAATTTCGCCCGTAATTTTGATTATTAGGTAGCATCTGTATGCTTTATAAATTTTTAATTTTAGTTTTATTCCCTGTTATTTTGCCCTATTTTTTTTATTCGTGATTCAAAATATTTTCATCTAAATCATTTTGTAACTGCGGTTACTGAAAAATGACAAGAAAAACGCTTTTCAAAATTGTAATTTTCAAATGCTCGGTTATCGGCTTGCTGTTTCTGCTTGCCGTTATTTTTAATTCGCCGTCAAAACAATCAATCATCACGGAAAAAAAAGCGATTTCCCGCGAAAATTTCGAGCTTGATGAAAAGCTTCAATCAAACGCCGACCAATTACTTTTTTTGTTTGATAATATGCCGCCGGTTAAGGTTTTTATCAAAGACGAACCAATCATAAAATCAGGCACTAACACCGAACGCGGGGTCGCTTATACGAGCTGCAAAAGTTTCGATTCTCCGAAAATCTTTGTTAAAAAAACTTTTTATCAAACCGCCAATCAAAAACAACTCGCCAACATTCTGAAACACGAACTGACGCACGCGTGGCTTTGCCGTCAAGGTCAAATGTCGGGACACAATAAACAATTTCGGGAAAAGTTCAAACAAGTCGGCGGATTCGGCAATTAACCGAAAAAATTTTGCCGTGTGGAAGTTGCTTGAAAACTCGAAAGACGTAAAAAAACAAGTATTATCAATTATCCATTATCCATTAACTTTGAAGGGTTAAATCGTTGATTAACCTGAAAAATAATTGGTAATTGATAATTGATAATTGATAAATCCGATTTTCGTTCTTGAGCATTCAGTGTTTAAAAAAGCTTCCCGGAAAAACTCGAACTTTCAAACAAAAATACCGTAAAATGAAACGATATGAGCGATGAATACAAATTTAACGGCGCAGGTGGAACTCCGGGTGGTTTAATCGAATTTTTTATCGGTCTCGGAATGGCAATTGCGGGCGCGTATCTTTTGACAAATCAGGTTACTGTTACCAGCGGTTTCTGGATGTTTGGAGGCTACAACAGTTTCGGATTGTCGTTAATTCCGCTGATTTTCGGCATCGGCATTTTGTTTTTCAACGGCAAATCAATTCTCGGATGGATTCTGCTATTCGCGGGTGTCATCATCATCGGCGCGGGCATATTGATGAATCTGCAAATCTATTTCCGACCGACAAGCCTTTTCAACACGATAATAATGCTCGTCCTGCTCGCCGGCGGAATCGGTCTGATTGCTAAAGCCATCGCGGCGCATAAATAAACTTTCAAAAATTTAAGAAGCAGGAACGTCATGAACCGTTCCTGCTCTGCTCAGGCGAAGACACGTGTTGCCTGTCCATGCCTTTTTTACCGCCTGACTCCTTTAAAATCTTCTATATTACGAGAAAATAAAGAATTCAGACGGTTTTCCAATTTCCGAATTTTTCGGGAAAAATCTTGTCCTGCAATTTTTTCTTTGGATTTATTTGAATATCAGGAAAATCCGAATTATTAAAAAATAAATGCCCTGATCTCGTGTTAGTACGAAATCAGGGCGGCAGTTCCGGTTGCTCACTAACTAACTAACTAACTAAGTAACTAACTAACTAACTAACTAACTAACTAACTAACTAACATTGCAACCACGAACTATTGTCATATTAACAAACGAGGTTCTTAATTTCAAGAATGGATGTTAATTTTCTATGAATTTATACAATAATTTATACTAAGTGAATGGACAGAATTATTTTTAAGTTGGAGCGCGGGCAGCCTGCCCGCCCGCGCGTTCAAGCATAGCGAGAACAGGCGCGATACGCCTCGATTAACCCGAAAGTTGATTTTATGCAAACGGTGCATTCCGTTCTTGCTTCGCTCGAACGGTGCGGGCAAGGTTGCCCGCGCTCCGACTTTTACAAATTTATTTTGTCCACTTACTTATAATGTGAATTTTTTGAATAGTTTTGTTTGAAAAACAACCGCTGCACTTTTCGATAAATTTATTAAACGTTTGAAAAATAAAATAAAACCAATGCGTGGCATCGTGATTGCTTTACTAACGACGATTAATAAAAGTGTATCAAAATCACTTTTGATATCGGACGGACAAGGGAAAGGTTTTACATTCATTATGAATGTCGGGTTGCATTCATTAATGAATGCAGCATTTTTAATACAAAACCTGTGAAATTTATTTGTAAATTGTCCCGAGGATTGAGGAATTGATTTATGAATAGAAAAATATTAATAGTCGAAGATTACGAAGACAGCCGCCAATTTATGAAGTTCATATTTGAGGATTACGGCTATGAAGTCATCGAAGCCGCCGACGGTCTGCAAGCCGTCGAAACTATCAAAAACGAGTTTCCAAACCTTATTTTGATGGATATTTCGATGTCCGTGATGGACGGATTGACCGCCACGAAAAAAACCAGGAATTTCAAACACGGCGCGGAAATTCCGATCATTGCGATCACGGCGCACGGCACACGCTTTTATGAAAAAGCGATCGCAGCCGGGTGTAATGATTTGATCGAAAAACCGATTGATTTCGATTCGCTCGACACGGTTCTCAAACGTTATTTGAAGGATTAAAAAAGGATGGTCTTTCAGAATTAATGCTGAGGAAAAATACTTTCGGAATAAGTGAAAAGTGAAAGGTGATATGTGATAGATATTTCTTTGATAAGAAGTAGGACAGATTTATCATATTCAAAAAAACATCAGTAGAGCGAGCGGTAGCGAGTCTGCTTCGCCGATAGACAATCGCTAGTGAGTCAGACTCGCTACCGCTCGCTCTACTGATTGCCGACAGATTGAGATTTGTTTAATCCTGTCCAAAAACCTCTCACCTTTGACTTATCACCTTCGACTTATTCCGAAGTGTCAAAGCCTAAAAACTTCGTTCAGCATAAAAAGAACAAACCCGCATATTATTTGGCGGATCAACGAAGCGTGGTTATAATAACCTAATCGGCGAAAATTTTATTTCAAGTAACGATTTTCGGGAAAATGTTCAGAAAAATTCAGCTTAAACTTACGGCGAAGGAAAGTCTTCTGACCGGAAACTTTTCGGTTTACCGCGCACTTCCGCGCCGGGAATTACGACGCGTCGGCGGATTTGTCTTTTTCGATCATTTCGATGCCGAAAATATCGCGCCTGCGCAATTCGATGTGCCGCCGCATCCGCACATCGGTCTGCAAACCGTGACCTATCTTTTTGAAGGCGAGATTCTGCACACCGATTCTTTGGGATTTCAGAAATTCATCCGCCCCGGCGCGGTCAATTGGATGACCGCCGGAAAAGGCATCACACATTCGGAACAGGTTTTGACATTACAAACGCGAATGCACGGAATTCAAAGCTGGGTCGGACTGCCGCACGACAAACGAAAAATCGCGCCGTCGTTCGAGCATTTTGCCGAAGAAAATCTGGCGGTCGTCGAATTGGAAAACGCCAAAATCCGCGTGTTGGCGGGAAATCTTGGCGAAAATCATTCGCCGATCCCGACTTTTCAGGAACTGACCTATTTAGATATTTCAGCCGCCGCTAATTGCTCGCTCGAAATAAATGTCAACCCTTCGCACGAATTGGCGGTTTACGTCTGCGCGGGTGAAATTTCGATTGATGGCGAAAGGGTCGAAAAATTCGATCTGGCAAAACTCTCCGACGGCGCAGAAAAATTTGCTTTTTCGTGCGAAAACGAAACAAGATTCGTAATTTTCGGCGGCGAACAGCTGCCCGAACCGACCGTCATTTACTGGAATTTCATCACCGACACGATCGGCGAAGCCAAACAGGCGATGGTAGATTGGGAAGACGGAAAATTTCCCGAAGTGACGAAATATAAAAAGGTCGCCTCCGCGTCCGAAACGGAAGATTTGGAAAAAATGAAGTTGTTGTAACATTAAATTGCTTCAGAAGTTGTCTAATTGTATTTTAGAACCGCGAAACAACACAAATGCCCCCGAAAATAATTCGTGTCGTTTTGCGGCAAGTATTGAATTTATGAAAAATTTTATTTGTTTTTTGTTTCTGCTTTCCCTTTCAATCCCGGTTTTTTCACAACAACCTGTTAAAGACCTCAAACCGACGGTGATTTTAATCTCGCTCGACGGTTTGCGGTATGATTATCTCGAAAAATTCAATCCGCCGACATTGAACAAATTAGCGAAGGAAGGGGTTCGCGCAAAATGGATGATTCCGTCGTTTCCGACCAAGACTTTTCCGAATCATTACACGATTGCAACCGGACTTTATCCGGCGAATCACGGAATTGTCGAAAACAACGTCTATGATTTCGGGACGGTTTTTTCGATGTCAAAACGCAAGGAAGTCGAAAATCCGCGCTGGTGGGGCGGCGAACCGATTTGGGTCACGGCTGAGAAACAAGGACAGATCGCCGCATCGTATTTTTTTGTCGGCTCGGAAACCAAAATCCAAGGTAAACAGCCGACTTTTTGGCGGGCTTATAACGGAACGGTTCCGCCGGAAATGCGCGTTGACAAAGCGCTCGGCTGGTTCGATTTACCGCAATCGCAACGCCCGACGATGATGACGCTTTATTTTTCAGACGTTGACGACGCGGGACACGCTTTTTCGCCCGATGCCGAGGAAACGAAATACGCAGTCTGGAATGTTGACCGCTATGTTGAAAGATTGGTCAACGGTTTAAAGGCGCGGAAAATTGATAAAAATGTAAATATCATCATTGTTTCCGATCACGGAATGGCACCGGTTTATTTGAAAAATGCGACGTTTCTCGACGATTATTTTGATTTCGAGCTGGCTGAAAAAATCCTCTGGACAAACGAAATCGTCCAGATTTTTCCGAATCCGGGCAAAACCGACGAGATTTTTTCAAAGATCAACAAGCTGGAACACACGACCTGCTGGAAAAAAGCCGACATTCCCGACCGCCTTAATTACAAACACGGCAAACGCGTCGCGCCGATTATCTGTTCATCCGCAGAAAGCCGGATAACGACGAGCCGCGAACGTTACAAAGATTGGATGGAAAACGTTTCCGATCCCGAAAAACCGCGCGGCGCACACGGCTATGATAACCGTTATCAATCAATGCAGGCGACCTTTATCGCGCACGGCGAAGCCTTCAAAAAAGGTTTTACCGCCGAACCTTTTGAAAACATTCACGTTTACATCCTGATGTGCCGGATTCTCGGCTTAACACCCGCCAAAAACGATGGTAATTTAGACGCGGTTCGTGATATGTTGAAGTAAATCCCTTGAGGTTTATTAAATGAAGATATTGTTTCTTGTAATTTTTTTCTCCGTTTTCACGGTCGGCTGTAATAATTTTTCTACCAAAGCCCAAATCAGAGCTTCAAACACGGGAAAAATTGTCAACGTCAACCAAAACACATCAACCACGAATAACAAAACCAAATCGCCCGATATTTCGCGGTTTGATTTCAAAAACTTTACATTTCCCGATTTTAGTCCTGTAATTAGCGAAAAAACTTTTACGCTGATAAACGGGGCAAGCGACCAAAAGAACGTTTATCCGAAATACCGTCTGAGAAAAACTTATTATTTCGATCTGACCGGCGACCAAAAGAACGAAGCCGTTTCACATATCATCGCCGATGGCTGTCAGATGGGTTGCGAAACGAGCAATTTGTTTTACATTCACTCGGAGGAAAACAATCGGCTTAAACTGATCTGGAAAATCGCCACGGGCGGCGATGTTTTGGGCGGATTAAAGTCTGTAAACTTTAAGGCTAACGAAATTACCTTTGAGGTTTTCGGCAATTGTATGGTTGAAAATCAGATAATAAAACCCGAAGTTGATTTGAAGAAAAACGCCAAACTGAAAACGACGAATTATACGAGATTAGTTTTTTCGGGCGGCGAAACCGGTTTTACGCAAACCGCCAGAGAAGTTCTGCCGCTTGCGACAAACATTGATTTTACCGAATACCGCACGCAAATCAGCTTTGGAGAACAATAAAGCAGAGGAGGAGAAAGGGCGAAAGAGAGAGTCTTTCTGTAATTAATCTTGAAAGATTTAATTTTATGCCAGGTGACGTGAAAAGTTGGGCGATCAAATCGGTATAGCGAGCGGTAGGGAGACTTGTTGCCATTGATGGTTTTCAACAGTAACGGTGTTCGCTATCGCTCACTATACTGATTTTTTATCTCATTTTTTTGACGCAATTTGGTAGTAGATTCAAGATTTTTTAACGAAAATTTTCTCCCTTTCTCCTCTTCTTTTTCTATTCAGCGTTTATTGTCAGGACGGCGATTTCCGGCGGCATCATAAAACGAATCGGCAAAATGCTTGTGCCGATTCCCGTTGTTACAAACAGATCCATATTCCATTCGCGTTTATGCCCGTAGGATAATTTTTGCCCGTGGCTCGACGGCACGACCGGCGTTCCAAGAACGGGAAACCAAACCTGTCCGCCGTGCGTGTGTCCGGCAAGCATTAACTTAAAATCATTGCCGAGCGTTTTGTGATACCACAAAACTTCTAAAATATCGGGGCTGTGTTCGAGAACGATAAAATCACCGACCTGTTCTGATTGGGCGACAACCTTGCGGATTTCCGAATCGAACGTATACCACGAATTAAGTTTCAAATGATCTTTTAATCCGAGAAGCCGGAATTTTTGCCCGTTTTTTTCGATAATTTTTATTTCGTTTTCGAGAACCGTAATGCCGACGCGTTTTAATTCGTCGGCAACATTTTTATCGTCATACCAGCCGTCGTGGTTTCCCAAAACCGCGTAAACTCCCAGATTTGCCCGCAATCCCTTCAAATTATCGGCAATCGTTGCCATCGGCATATTTAGTTCGCTGTGGTCGCGTTTTTTTTCCGACACATAATCGCCCAAAAGCACGATCAAATCCGCGTTTTGTGCGTTTGCCTGCTCGACGACATATCGAATTTTTTCTTCCGTCACACCGCGCGAACCGCCGTGGATGTCGCTGATGGCGACGATTTTCAAGCCGTTCAACGCCGGATTCCAATTTTTAATCTTTATTTCCTGCCGGTTGACGACCAGCCGGAAAGGCTCGATAAAATATGCGTATCCAAGGCAAAGGAAACCAAGGATCATCAATATAATTAAGGCGTAAAGCATTTTTCTAAGATATTTTCTCATTGATCTTTCGGGAAATATTCGCGCCAGCGGCGGTCAACCAGTTTCACAATATCATCGCGCGGCTCGACAACTTTCGGATACCACGATTTCATCCGCGCATCTATGACCACCGGCGCGGTGAAAGAAATATGATTATGAACGACTTTGATTTCTTTGGCATAGATGTCGGTCGAAGGATTAAAACGCGTCCACGTCGCCCAAAGGAATTTGTCGGCTGAATCGGCAAATTCCAACGAATCGTGCAGAACGACGATTTGAAAATTATTGAAATTATTTGCCATCGCCACGCGTTCCGCCAAAGTTTTGTCCTTTTCGTATTCGGCGGCGGCTTCTAAAACCAGACAACCGCCGCAGAAAACCTTTGCCGCTTTGATTCCGACCGGCAGTGCGCCGTTAAATTCACGCGCCAGATCCCTTTTCTTTTCGCCGACGCCGACGAGCATCGCTTTCGAGCCGTGATTTATTTTACCCGATGCGTAATCGAGCGTGTCAAAGGATGTGCGGTCGAAAATAAAGAAATCGCTTTCCCATTCGACGCGTTCGAGAATATATTCGAAAAGCGTCTTGAAATCGCGCAAATCCTGCGGTTTATCGGTCAAAAGCAAGAATTTTGTCAAAGATAACTGACCTTCGCCCAAAATCCGAAATCCCGCGCCGAGTGCTTCACGGGCATAGCGTTCCTTGACGACCGCCGCCGCGAGCGAATGAAAACCGGTTTCGCCGTAGCTCCATAAATCCTTGACGGCGGGCATCACGAGCGGAAAAAGCGGCGACAAAAGTTCCTGCAAATAATCGCCGATAAAGAAATCTTCCTGACGCGGTTTGCCGACGACCGTTGCGGGAAAAATTGCGTCCTTGCGGTGAAAAACTGCCTCGGCTTCAAAAACCGGATAATCGTGCGTCAGGGAATAATAGCCGTAATGATCGCCGAACGGACCTTCGGGTTTTCGCACTTTCGGCGCAACTTTCCCACAAATCGCAAATTCGGCTTCGGCAATCAGGCGATGATGATTTTCAAGCGGATTTTGGACGGTTTCGATTTTTCCGTCCGCCAACACCGAAGCGAGAACGAGTTCGGGAACGTCTTCGGGCAAAGGCGCGATTGCCGCCAGAATCATCGCGGGCGAACCGCCTAAGAAAATCGAAACAGGCAGACTTTCGCCGCGCTTTTCGGCTTCAAAATAATGAAAACCGCCGCCTTTGCCGATTTGCCAGTGAATTCCCGTCGTCGTCTGATCGTATCGCTGAATCCGATACATACCGAGATTATGTTTGCCGCTCGTAGGGCTTTCCGTGTAAACCAGCGGCAAGGTGATAAAATGCCCGCCGTCTTCGTGCCACAGCTGCAAAAGCGGCAATTCTTCGAGATTTGCGGGCTGATCGCAAACTTCCAGAACCGGCGCGCGGCGCACCTTTTTCGTGCCGAGCTTTAAAGCCGTGAAAGCCAGATCACGAAACTGCCAAAGCTCTTTCGGTTTCGGCGGCAGCAGAACTTCAACGGCTTCGACCGCTTTTTTGACCAATTCCTGCGGCTTTTTGCCAAAGGCAATATCAATGCGTTTCGCCGTTCCGAACATATTCGTGACGACCGGATATTTTGAGCCTTTGACGTTTTTAAAGAGCAAAGCCTTGCCCTGCTCGTCAATCACGCGGCGGTGAATCTCGGCGATTTCGAGATACGGGTCAACTTCCGCCTCGATCTCCGTCAAATCGTTTTCCCGTTTGAGCTGTTCGATAAAAGAACGTAAATTCTTGTGCATATTTAAGTTTGCCTGAATTCTATTCAAACAAAGCGTTTGCCAAGACTCAAGTGAGAAACGATAAGTTTTGTTTAAAAATAAAAAAGGCGCGGATAATAAACCGTCGCGCCTTTGAAAAGGTACAACAAACTTCAGTTTGTTGAAAGTCTTTGCGTGAAATCAACAAACTGAAGTTTGTTGTACAAGTTATTTACGCAAATTCTCTTTGCTCAAATCGAGTTCGTCGGCTTTGATAACCTCAATTTTCATATTCGGAAAACGCTTTGCCAAATCATCCTTGAAAACCGAATAATCGCCGACGATAATCAAATCGCCGCCTTTCAGATAATTTTGTGCAAATACCTTGATTTGCTCTGACGATGTTTCCTGAACATTTGGAATAAACGAATTTAGTTCAGTGGTCGGTAAAAAGAAGCCGTAAAGCTCTCCGACTTTATTTGCCAAACCGACGGTCGTTTCCAAATCGCGTCCGAAATCGCCTGTTAAAACCAGTTTTCGCGGATTCAATTCGGTTTCCGAAACCGAATCCTTTCGTAATTTTTCAAGCTCAACCAAAACCAATTCAACAACTTCTGCCGCCGATTCATTTTTAGTTTGTGTTCGCGTCGAAAAATTCGATGAAAGGTTTCGCCACGCAAAACCGCTTCCCGCGCCGTAACTTAATCCGCGTTTGATGCGGATTTCCTGATTCAATCTTGACGAATAGCCGCCGCCGAGAACCGAATTCAGAACATTTGCCGGATAATACATTTTGCTTGGAATCGAGCGGTTATCGGAAAAACCGTTAATTCGACCATTTGAAATTCTCGACGCATAATTGACCGAAGCCTGTCCTGAATTCGGTAAATCAATCACCAGCATTCGTTTGACAATCGAATTATCCGTGTCGGTCGTGAAATTTCCTTCAACCGCTTTCGGCGGTAAAGGTCCGTTCATTTCGGGCGTTTGAATACCCTTTTTCCAACGTCCGAAAAATCTTTGTGCCAAGGCATTGGCACGAACGCTTGTGATGTCACCCGTAAAAATCAATACCGAATTGCCGGGCAAATAATTTTCATTTTTGAACTGGACAACATCATTCACCGACATTTTATTAATCGAATCGGGCGTTCCGCCTGCCGGATGTTCGCCGAAGCTGTATTTGGCGGCGACGTAATTTGCCAGAAAGCCGGGTTGTTTGAGATTGTAGGTCAATCCGTCGAGCGTCTGCGTTTTGAGCAAATCCAGTTCTTCCTGTTTGAATGTCGGATTCAAAACAATGTCCGCCAAAATCGCCATTGCCTGATCTAATTTGTCGCTCATCACGTTGATCTGCACGACCGAATTATTCCAACCGGCGGCGGCGGTTATCGTGCCTCCCAAAAATTCGATTTGCTCGGCGATCTGCGAAGCCGTGCGGGTTTTCGTGCCTTTCGTGAGCATCGAAGCCGTCAGATTTGCCAACCCCGCTTTCTCGATGCCTTCTTCGCTTGCACCGCTTTTGACCAAAATTTCAACCGTCACGAGCGGCACATTTTTGCGTTCGACCGTTGCGACCGTCAAACCATTTGCCAGTTTCTTTTCGACGACCGCCGGAATTTTTGCGACACGCGGCGCAGAAGGTGTCGGCGGTTGTTCCTGCGAAAGCGCAGAAACAAAGGCAAAAGGCAAAAGTAAAAAGGCAAAAATTGCCTGTCCTATACCGAATACCGAACCGTTAAACAATCTCATATTTTTTCCTTTTACCTTTTGCTTTTTGCCTTGAAAATTTATTTTTATTTTACTTTTTACTTTCATCGTCGCCTCCGTTCTGGTAATAAATGACGACGCGGTTTTTGTCCGTAAAATATTTTTTCATTACTCTCTGCACGTCCGATGCGGTAACGGCTTGAAGTTTTTGAATGTCGGTATTGACGGCATTTGCGTCGCCGTTGTAAGTGATGGCGCGTTCAATAGCGATTGCTTTGCCGTCGTTTTGTTCGCGTTCCTGCAAAGTTTTGGTGATAAGTTGATTTTTCGCTTTCGCCAGTTCTTTTGCCGTGACGGGCGTGGTTTGAATTCGCTTTAATTCCGCGAGCAGCGATTTTTCGAGTTCTTCCGCCGTTTTGCCTTCCGAGGCAATCGTGTAGAAATAAAGCAATCCGCGGTCAACGCGAATATCGGCAGTAAAGGCGGCTTCCTGCGCGATTTGCTGTTTGTAAACGAGTTCCTGATAAAGCCTCGAACTTTCTCCGCCCGCGAGGATCGTTTCGGCGATTTTCAGTGCCGGCACGTCCGCGTCTTTCGATGGCGGCGCGAGATAGGTGATAGCGACCGCCGGAAACGGCACGTTCGGCGCGGTCATCAAATGCCGTTTTTCTTCGGTGCGGTCGGGTTCGACCGCCGTGACGCGCGGAATCGCCATCCTGTTTTGAGGAATTCTGCCGAAATATTTGTCCGTCCACGCGTCGAACTGCGCCTGTTCGAAATCGCCGACCACGATCAGAACCGCGTTGTCGGGACGATAATACATTTTGTAAAAACTGTTTGCGTCGGCGACGGTCGCGGCTTGCAATTCATCCAAATTCCCGATGCCCGGACGTTTATACGGATGCGTTGTGAAGGAAAGTTTGTCAATGTGTTGCCCGAAAAGCATACCGTATGGATTTGCCAGAATTCGCTGCCGAAATTCTTCCTTGACAACGTCGCGTTCGGATGCAAAGGTCGCTTCGTCAACATTCAGATTAACCATTCGTTCGGCTTCCGCCCAGAGCAGTGTTTCGAGATAATTCGACGGCACAACCTCGTAATAATTCGTAAAATCGTCCCACGTCGAAGCGTTGTTGTAGCCACCGACATCTTCTGTCAAACGGTCGAACGTTTCGCTTTTCATATTTTTCGTTGATTTGAACATCATATGTTCAAACATATGGGCGAAACCCGAACGCCCCTCAGGATCGTCCTTCGAGCCGACGTTATACCAAACGTGGATCGAAACCGTCGGGCTTGAATTGTCCTGCAATGAAACGACGCGCAAACCGTTCGGCAAAGTGCGCTGTTTGATGTTCATCGGCGTAATTTTCACCTGTCCGAACGCCGTTAGGCTCAACGCAAATGCCATCACCAGCATTGAAATCAAAGCGTTTATTTTTTTCATATTTATTCTCAAAATCGGATGAATTGTTGTCTTTTATACGCAAACACGCAAACAAAGTTTTTCGATTCGGTTGTGTAAATCACGGATTTCTAAAAACTTTCGGATTCAGATTAACAAAATTGCGGTTTTAATAAAAGAATTTTGTTGTCAAACGTTATTTTCGCGGGTCAAAAGGTAAATACGACGTGTCGGTCGCTTAATCAGAATGTCAGCCGTTCAATTCAACCTGTCAGATATTTATTCGTTTCTTCAGGTTTTAAATTTTATGTATCAAGCGACAGAAAGTTTTGAGTCCCGCCTTTGGGCGGCTTTCTTTGAGTTCCAAGTTCCGGGTTTCAAGTTTTAAGTCGGATTAGTCTTTTAACTTGGAACTTTTTGCCGCCTAAAGGCGGGACTCAAAACGGCTTTGCACAAAAATAGGCGAAAAAGTCGAAAGCCGCCGAATCATTTTACATTCTTCATTCTTCATTCTTCATTCTTCATTAAATGCAGTCAATACCTGCTTAAAAATGTAAAATGCAGAATGTAAAATTGATAATGATTTATCACACCAATGCTTTTATTTATTTTTTG